>NZ_VZQO01000058.1:0-45151 GCF_014397665.1 Paraburkholderia sp. UCT2 | reverse complement strand
GCCCGCCACAGCGGCCACGCCCGTGCCGAGCGTCACGCCCCAGTCGAGTCAGACCGAGAGCGGCCGCATCGATAACGCGGCGCCGCCCGCGGCCAATCCGGCCGCAGGCGCGCACGCCCCCTCGAAGTCGCAGTCGTACGCACAGCAAAAAGCTCAACCGAGGCCGCAGTACGGGCCGCGCATCGACCAGACCCATGCCCGCCGGCGCGACGACACGCACCCGAATGGCGCCAACCCGGTCGCCGCGATGCTGACGGACCAACTGGTCAAGGAATCGGCGAAACCCGACCCGTCGCTGCCGATGCCGTCCGGCGTCACCGTGCCGTTGCAGTCTGCCAATCCCCCGGGGGCTGGCGCGGGTAGCGGCCGCGGCACGAATCCGGTCGCGTCGGCGATGACCGATCGGCTCGTCCGCGAATCGTCGAAGGTGGGACCGACGCAGCCCGCCGCGGAGCCGCCCATCATCAAACCCTGAGCGACGCGGGGCTCACGGCCGCGACGCCACCTCGTCGAGGTGCGCGAGCAGATCGGCCGGATCGTCGTAGACGCGCAACGCCCCCGCGCGCTCCAGTTCCTCGGTGCCATAGCCGCCCGACAGCAGGCCGACACCGAGCGAGCGGCAGCGGCGGGCCGCAAGCATGTCCCAGATGCTGTCGCCGACCACGACCGTGTGCTCGATCGACACGCCGAGTCGCTCGGCCGCGGCGAGGAACAGGTCGGGATCGGGCTTCGCGTATTTGACGTCGTCGCGCGTGACGACGACCGCCTTTGCCGGATCGACGCCGAGCGCCGCCAGATTCAGCGCGGCGGTTTCCATCCGCCCGCTCGTCGCGACGGCCCACGGCGTGCCGGCCTGGGTCAGCGCGTCGAGCAGTTCGCGCGCGCCCGGCAGCGGACAGACCTGGGCGCGCATCCGCTGATAGGCGGCCGCATGCGCGTGCCGCAGCCGTTCGGCGCGTTCGACGCTGATCTCGCCGTGTGTCTCACGCAGCAACTGGTCCGTGAACAGCCCACCGCTCATGCCGATCTTGCGATGGATACGCCAGACGGACAGCGGGATACCTTCGCTGTCGAGCGCCTCTTTCCACGCCAGCACGTGCTGATAGACGCTGTCGACGAGCGTGCCGTCGAGGTCGAAAAGAAAGGATGTCTGGATGCGCATGCCGGCCTCCGGTGATGATGGGTTCAATCACTATGCCATGTGTCGATGAAACGGCCAGGGCGGCTCGTCGCCCTTGACGACGCTCACGGTCTCTACACGATGTGCGCAAATTCCCACAGATGGGCGCGTATTTGCCCCGATTTCGCTTTACCACGGTCTCACGTTCGAGACGATGAACTCGTTCGGCAACAAGGCCGGCAACTTCGCGAACAACCGCTCGTACGGCTTCGGCCTTTCGTACGCGCAGGGCCCGCCGGCCGATTCGGTGCTGTCGCACGCGACTCTCAACACGCTGCCGCCGACGTCGACGAATACGCGAGTCGCGGTGACGGTGGGCATACGTCACGCGTTCTGATCTCGCGCGGCGCAGGCGTGGCGCGCCGCGACAGTGCGATGCCCTCACGACTGCGCCGCCGCGATCACCTGCGACGCGAGCGCATGATGCTGGCCGCGTCGCGAGCGGATTGCGTGAATCTCCTCGATCACGCCGTCCGCGCGGCCGAGCCAGCGCAAGCCCCTCAATAACGTGAGATCTTCGGCGCCGAGCTCGGCGAGCGGAAACACGCCGAGCCCGCGCGCCGCGAACACCGCCATCAACGCGCTGTCCTCGAATTCGCCGACGACGCGCGGCCTGATTCCCTGAGACTCGAACCACTGGTCGAGCCGCGCGCGCAGCGCGCCGTGACGGGTCGGCAGCAGCACGGGCAGGTCAGCGAGACAGAGCGGAAAGCCGTCGCGCGCCGACTTGCGTGCGACCTGCGCGGGCCCGTACCAGTCGACCGGCGAGCCCGCGACGCGCTGGCTCAGCACGCGCAGATCCGCGCCGTGCGGCGCCGGCTGACAGGCGAGCACCAGATCGAGCCGATGCAGCGCAAGCTCCGACAACAGCTGCGCGGGCTCCCCCTCGTGACACAGCAGCCTGAGCGACGGCGTGGCCAGCACCGGCGCGAGCAACGCATGCGCGGCGAGCTTCGAAATCCCATCCGACAGCCCAACCGCGAGCCGCACCGAGTCCGCGCCGCTCGCTTCGCGCATCTCGTCGAGCAACGCCTCGCCCAGCTGGAAGATTTGCTCCGCGCGATCGAACGCCTGCTCGCCGGCCTCGGTCATCGCGACGCCGCGCCCGGCCGGCTTCAACAGCTGGCGCCCAAGCGCTTTCTCGAGCTCGCGCACCTGCGCGCTGATCGTCTGCACGGCCATGTCGAGCCGCCCGGCCGCGCGCGCAAAGCCGCCCTCCTTCACGACGAGCCAGAAGTAGTACAGGTGACGATAGTTGAGCATGCTAATCCGATACTTCGAAAAATCCGAAACGTTGTTGAGGTTATCACCGGTTCATTCGATCCGCGAATAGGCCCATGATGGCTGTTCCGCCGCTCGCGGCGCACTCGATTCCGCCACCTCATGGACTCCCTGTTCGCACTCGCTGCCGATCCCGCCGCGTGGGCCGCGCTCGTCACGCTGATCGTGATGGAGATCGTGCTCGGCATCGATAACCTGATCTTCATTTCGATCCTCAGCAACCGCTTGCCGGAAGCGCAACGCGCACGCACGCAGCGCATCGGGCTGCTGCTCGCGCTGGTGATGCGGCTGCTTCTGCTCGGCACCATCGCGTGGATCACGAAGCTGACCGCGGTCGCGTTCACGCTGTTCGATCATGGCTTTTCGTGGCGCGATCTGATCCTCGTCGGCGGCGGCCTGTTCCTCGTGTGGAAGGCGACCACCGAAATCCGTCAGCACATGATCCCCGATGACGAACTCGCCGCGAAAACCAGCTCGACCGTGCAGTTGACCGTGGCGGCCGCGATCGGCCAGATCATCCTGCTCGACCTCGTGTTTTCCGTCGACAGCATCATCACCGCGGTCGGCATGACCGAGCACCTGCCGATCATGTTCATCGCGGTGATCGTGTCGATCATGGTGATGCTGTTCGCGGCGCAGCCACTCGCGCGCTTCATCGATCGCAATCCGACCATCGTGATGCTGGCGCTGAGCTTCCTGCTCGTGATCGGCATGACACTGATCGCCGATGGTTTCGGCTCGCACGTTCCGAAGGCGTATATCTATGCGGCGATGGCGTTTTCCGCGTTCGTCGAGGCGATGAACATGCTCGCGCGGCGCGCGAAAACGAAACGTCTGGCAAGCAGCGAGGAGTGATGCCGTGATGAAATGCCCAATCAGCAAAACGACCGATCTGCTGATGACCGAGCGCCGCTCGATCGAAATCGATTACTGTCCGGACTGCCGAGGCGTATGGCTCGATCGCGGCGAACTGGACAAGTTGATTGCGCAGGATGACGGCGACGGCTCGCGGCGCGGCGAGCGTGCCCTGGAAAGCGAGCGGCAGCGTTACGAGGAGCGTCGCGACGAACATCGCGGCTATCAAAAGAAGCGCTCGATTTTCGATGTGTTCGACTTCGACTGAACGCTTCGGCGGCTTGGCGCACGCAAATTCCAGCCGCCGTTAGCGCATCAGCGCGCCTTCTTGCGAGCGCCCTTGCCGGTCGTCGCGGCGCGCGGCGCTTCCTTCTCGAGCGGTGCGCCGCCGTTCATCTGCTCGAACCACGACAGCGTATCGACATACGACAGAAATTGCTTCAGATATTCCGGCGACAGCTCGCGCATCAACGACAGCGCGCGATGTACGAGGCTGCTCGAATTGAGCGGTCCCGCATTGCCTGGCACCTGCGCGAGCGACTGGCGCAACTGCTTTTCGGTGCGGACTTTGGACCAGACTTCGCGGAAGTAGTCGACCGCGGGCAGATCGGGATAGGCGGCAGCGTGCGGAGCATCGGCGCGCGCGTGGTGGCGGGCGAGGCGTTCGATCAGCGCCGCGAGCGTGGCGTCGTTGGCCGCGTTGGCTTCACCGGACGTGGCTTGCGACGCGCTCTCGTCCGCAGCGGCACGCTCGACCTCGGCCGTATATTCGGCCAGCAGTCCTGCCAATCGTTGCTCGAGCACTCGTCGCGGCTCGCCGCTGTGCTGTGCCGCGCGCCGCGTAAGCGCGTCGAGCAGATGAAAGCGCACCGGATCGAGCCGAGCCGCGCCGCTCGCGCGCCATGCATCGAGCCTCGCGCGAGCCGCGTGGATCGCGTCGTCAAGCACCGGACTTCTCCGCTGCCGCCGCACTCGACGGCCGCGGCACCGGCGCGATTTCGACGCGGCGGTTTTTCGCGCGGCCGGGTTCGTCGGCATTCGAACTGACCGGCTGCTCCGAGCCGAACGCCGCCGCAAACACCGACGACGCCGACACGCCCTCGTCGATCAGCGTGCGCGTAACCGTCAACGCGCGCTGCGCCGACAGCTCCCAGTTATCGGCGAAGCGTCGATTGCCTTCGCGCAGGCGTTGATCGTCGGTGAAGCCGCTGACCATCAGAATCTGATCGCTCGCGCGCAGATACGCGGACAGCGGCCCGGCGAGACTCTTCAGCAGCGCGCGACCCTCAGGCTGCAGCTGGGCGGAGTTCAGCGCGAACAGCACGTTGCCGCTAATGCCGATGCGCCCATTGACGAGCGTCACGCGCCCCGCCGCGAGCGGTCCCGCGAGCGCCTGTTCGAGCGTCTTGCGGCGCTGCGTTTCAGCCTGGCGCTGCTTGACCTCCTGCTCGAGCTTGCTCGACAGTTCGAGCTGCACGCCGATCACGCTGACCAGAATCAGCACGAACGCGCCGACCAGCACCGACATCAGATCGCCGAACGAGGCCCAGATCGGCGCGGAGGTTTCCACACCGCCGTCGATGTCCTCGCTCATACCGCGTCGGCTCCGGCGGTCGCGCGCTGCGCGGCCAGCAACTGCAGGTCTTCGACGATCTGCTTCTGCGACATCACGCTGAGGTCGACCACGTCACGCGCCTGCGCGACGTAGTAGGCGAGCTGTTCGTCGCTGCGCGCGAGCGATTTGTCGAGCGCTGCTTCGATGCGTTCGAGATGTGCGACGAGCTTGTCGTTCGCTTCGCCGAACGTGTGCACTGCCGCGCCGAATGCTTCGCCGAGGCTCGCGACTTCGACCGCGCTGCCGGTGACCTGCGCGGCGACCGTGCCGAGCTTGCCGGTCTCGTGCTCGAGGTGTTCGGTGAAGCGATTGCCGACGCGTTCGAGCAGACCCGCCGACGTCGAGACCAAGGCATCGACGGCCGTGCGTTGCTCGGTCGACGCGTGGGTGACTGCGTCGAGCAGCGTCTCCAGCGTGGCGAGCAGACGACTGCGCTCTTCGAGCATCGCGGTGTCGCGGACCATGCTGTCGGAGAGCTTTTGGCGCAGCTCGGCGACGACTTCGGCAGCGGCCTTCGGCGCTTCCGACGCCGCTTGCACGAGGCGCTCGATTTCGGCGATCGTCGCGCTGGCATGCGTTTGCGTCTGCGCGGAGATATCGCGTGCGGTTTGCGCGAGTGCGTCGCAGATTTGCTGCTGACGGGTCGCGGTTTGCGAACCCGTTTGCTGCCATTGTTCGTCGAGCTTTGCGGTCATCGCGGCGAGTGCTTCGGTCCATGCAGCGAAGCGCTGTTCGTCGCGCGCGGCGAGTTCGGCTTGCAGGTTTGTCGCCGCCTTCGGTGCTTCAGCCGCGGCTTGAACCAGTCGATCGATTTCCGCGATCGTCGCGCTGGCATGCGTTTGCGTCTGCGTGGAGATATCGCGTGCCGTTTGCGCAAGCGCGTCGCAGATCTGCTGCTGATGGCTGGCGGCTTGCGCACCCCTCTGCTGCCATTGTTCGCTGAGCTTCGCACCCATCGCGTCGAGCGCCTCGGCCCACGCGCCCAAACGCTGCTCGTCGCGCGCGCTCAGTTCGGTCTGCAAGTTCGCATGCGAGCTACCGACCGCGCTCAGCAACGCCGCGACATGCTGCTCGAACGTCGCGGCGGCGCGCGCCAACGCCTGTTCGTTGTTGGCGGCGAGTTTGTCGCCCGCGCTTTGCTGCTGAGCCAACGCGTCGCCCCAGGCCTGCGACATGCCGCTCGCCGTCGCTTCGAGCCGCGCGGACACGCCGTCGAGCAGCGCGAGCGAGCGCTGTTCGAACGCTTCGGCAACGCGTTCGACCGAAGCGCGCTGTTGCGCGGCCAACTCGTCGCTCGCCTGCCGATGTCCGGCGAGCGCGCTGTGGCAAATCTCGGCGACGTTCGCGCTGGTCGCCGCGAAGCCGCTCGACATGCCGTCGAGCTGGCGCTGCACGGCCTGGGTCACCGCGTCGTGCAACGCGGCGGTGTCGCGCGAGAGGCCGGCCATCGTCGCTTCGACGACCGGCTGCAGGGCCTTGCCGGCGGCCTGCGCGCTGCCGGCCACGCTGTCCTTCAGCGACTGCTCGATCACACCGGCGAGCCGCAGATAGGCGGCTTCGGTGCGGCCGTAAAACGCGTCGAGGCTCGCTATCTGCCGCTCGTTCGACGCGGCGCTCTGCTGTTCGAGAGCGCTCATCATCGTCTGCAGACGTTCGACCAGCAGCGGCGTCGCTTCGGCCTGGCGTTGCAGCAGCCGGAAGCTTTCTTCGCGCTGATGGCTCTGCGAGTAGACGCGCAAAGTCGTCGCGATCTTCGCGTCGAGCTGTTGCGCCGCTTCGAGCCGCTCGCGGCGGGACAGCGCGGACAGCAGCCCGAGCATCGCGGACGTCGCGACACCCGCGATCGACGTGCCGAACGCGAAGCCCAGCCCCTTGACCGGCGCGGCCAGCGATGCGCGGATCGCCTGCAGGTCGCTCGCGCTCTCCAGCGCAAGGCCGGTGCCGCGCAGCGTCATCACCATGCCGAGCAGCGTGCCGAGCATGCCGAGCAGCACCAGCAGACCGACCAGATACGGCGTCAGCGCGGGTCCCGGTAACGCGACGCGCTCGCCTTCGACGCGCAGCCGCACGCTATTGCGCAGACTCGGATGGACAGCTTCGAGAAACGCGGCGAGGCTCGGCGGTGGTCCGGACAACGCGGCGAGCGCGCCTGTCAGCGTGGCGGTCGCCTGACCATAGCGGCGCAATTCGAGCGCGCCTAGCACGTAGAAGACGCCGATCAGCAGCGTGACGACGAACGCGAGCGGATTGGAAACGGCATAACCGACGGCGATCCAGCACGCCGCGGAGAGCCCCGCGAGAAATACAACGAGATCGATACGATATCTGGACATGGGGTCCCAGTTAGCAGGCGCGAAGAGCCGCGAGCAGCCCTTCGACCGGTTGAAAACGAACCTCCAGCTCGGCCAGCAAAACGCTCTGCATGTCCTTGCGGAAGACGTCGAGCCACGCCTCGGACGCGAGCGGCACGGCAGCGTTGCCGCCATCGGTCGACCTGGCGAGCCGCGTGGCTGCGGTGCTTGCTTTGACGTGAGCCAAGGCTGCTTCCAGCTGCATGGCTGCAGCGCCGGCTTCGACTTCGGCCGACTGCTGCCGCGTGGGATCGGCATCGGCGGCAACTTCGGCCGCTGCTTGCGCCTCCGCCAACCTCCGCTTCTCACCCTCGCGCAAGCGCTCGAAGTGCCCGCCGAGCAACCCAGGCACCGCGCCGAGCAAACTCCGCTCGCGCTCGCCGAGCGCACGCTCCATCACCGCATCGACGACCGCGAGCCGCGCGAGCGACGGCGCCTGCGTCGCCAGCAGCGCGCGCAGCCGGCCGCGCAACGTGCCGATCGCCGTTTCCATCGACTGCTGAAGCGCGAGATAGCGCTGTCGGAACACCGCGTAGTCGGCCTGCGTGTCGACCGCCACGCGCGGCGCCGACATCCGGGCGGACGACGGCGAGGGGCCACGCCGCCGTGAGCCGGCGAGCACGCTATCGCTGGCGATTGCGCTCACCAGCGAGCGGCGCACGCGCGTGCACTCTTCCTCTTCCGCACGGCCGAACGCGCGCGCGCCACCAGCGACGGACGGCGGCTTGCCATCCAGCGCCGACGACAACGCGATCGCGTCGGTCCAGCCGAGCCACTGGCTCAGCCGATCCGCCAGCGATTGTCGCGATTCGGCGACGTCGGCCTCGGCGAGACGGGCCAGTAAGCGAACGAGCGCAGGCCCAGTGAGGGCGCTGCGCTGAGGGGCTTGCAACATACCACCGGACGCAAAAAAGTCAGCAGTTTACACGCTGACGCCAGCGAGTCCGAAGTCGCCCGCTCGATCGTGCGTCGAAAGACACGGTTTTGCCCGATCGAACCTGGCATTCGGGCGTTTTCCCGAGCGCGGCTTTTTTGCCAATAGCGAAGCGGACCTATCCCTGTATAAGATGAAAGCTGGCGCCTCGCTGCGCACTGGAACACGGCGAAGCGTCGACAACACACAGAACACACGCAAGGCGGACAGGGAGCATGAAATTCGATACCGTGGTGCTCGGCGCCGGCATTGTCGGGGTGTGCGTCGCCGTGCATCTGCAGAAACGCGGCCGCGCGGTTGCGCTGATCGACCGTAAGCAGCCGGGCAACGAGACCTCGTTCGGCAACGCCGGGCTGATCCAGCGCGAAGGCGTCTATCCGTACGCGTTTCCGCGCGGGCTCGGCACCCTGCTGCGCTACGCGCGCAACCAGTCGCCCGACGTGCGCTATCACGCCGACGCGATGCTGCAGGTTGCGCCGTTCCTGTGGCGCTACTGGCGCAACTCGCATCCGGCGAAGCACGCGGAAATCGCGAAATCGTACGCGACGCTGATCGAGCATTGTGTCAGCGAACATCGCGCGCTTGCCGCGGACGCCGGTGCCAGCGCGCTGCTGCGGCCGATCGGCTGGATCAAGGTGTTTCGCCATGCCGCCGCGCGCGACGCCGAAACCACCCTCGCCGAACAGTGGCATCGCGAGTACGGCGTCGAGTTCGAAACGCTCGACGCGCCGCGCCTGCAACAGCTCGAACCCGATCTCGACAAGCGTCTGCAAGGCGGGCTGCGCTATCCGCAATCCGATTCGGTCAGCGATCCGAACGCGCTCGTCACCGCATACGCGCGGTACTTCGAAGCGCTCGGCGGACGGTTCTTCATCGGCGATGCCGATACGCTGCGTGAAGGCTGGCAGGTCGAGACGCGGGACGGGGCGATCACGGCCGAGTCGGCGGTGATCGCGCTCGGACCGTGGTCGGATCGCGCGAGCACGCGGCTCGGGTATCGGCTGCCGCTCGCGGTCAAGCGCGGCTATCACATGCACTACGCGCCGCGTCGGAGCGCGCGGCTCAACCATCCGATTCTCGACGTCGAACACGGCTATGTGCTCGCGCCGATGGCGCGCGGCATCCGTTTGACCACGGGCGCCGAAATCGCGCGCCCCGAGGCGGCCAGGACGCCGGTGCAACTCGACGCGGTCGAGCCGATCGCGCGCACGCTGTTTCCGCTCGGCGAACGTCTGGATGCCGAACCGTGGATGGGACGCCGCCCGTGCACGCCGGACATGATGCCGATCATCGGGCCCGCGACGAAACATCAGGGACTGTGGTTCGCGTTCGGCCATGCGCACCATGGTCTGACGCTCGGACCGGTGACGGGGCGGCTGATCGCCGAGATGATGACCGGCGAGCAGACGCTGGTCGATCCGCGGCCGTTTCGAGTCGAGCGGTTTTAGCCGGATGGTCTGAGGCCTGCTCGAAATCTCCGCCTTCATCGCGCAATTATCGCCATCTCACGCTAAAGCCACCCTCACGGCACGCCTCCGACCAAGCCACCAGCCGTCGAAGCAATAAAAAACGCCGCGGGCCAACAGCCCCGCGGCGTTCTTCATCGAGCCGGACAACCGTCGATCAGGCCGTCACGGCAGCCCGTCGCGGCGACACTGCCGACACCGCGAAGCTCACGACGATATTCGCGACGAGCGCGATCAGGCCGATATAAAGCGGATAGTTCTCGTGGCCGAAATGCAGGCCATACACCGGCTTGAGCCCTTGCGAAATCGCGAGGCCCGTGCCGAGCACGATACCGACGAGCCAGCCGACGAACAGACCCGGCGTGTTCAGACGGCGCGTGTACAGCGTGAACACGATGGCCGGGAAAATTTGCAGAATCCACACGCCGCCGAGCAGTTGCAGATCGATCGCATACTGCGTCGGCAGGAACACGATGAACAGCAGCGCCCCGAACTTGACGACCAGCGAAACGATCTTCGCATTGGCTGCCTCCGCCTCGGGCGAGATGTTCGGCGACACCAGCGGACGCCACAGATTACGCGTGAACAGATTCGCCGCGCCGATCGACATGATCGCGGCCGGCACCAGCGCGCTGATCGCAATCGCGGCGGCCGCGAAACCGACGAACCACGACGGGAACAGCGTGCGGAACAGGGTCGGCACCACGTCGCTTGCCGACTTCACGTTCACGCCAGCGGCGATCGCCATATAGCCGAGCAGCGCGATCAGGCCGAGCAGCACCGTGTAGGCCGGCAGGAAGATCGCGTTCTTGCGCACCGTCTTTGCCGACGCCGACGACAGCACCGCCGTCATCGTATGCGGATACATGAACGCGGCGAGCGCCGAGCCGAGCGCGAGCGATGCGAACGCCGTGTACTGATTCGGCTTCAGCAGGATACCGGTCGCGCCGCCCTTCGCCTGGAAGTGCGCATCGGCCAGTGCGAACACGTGCCCATAGCCGCCGAGCTTCGCCGGAATCAGCCATACCGCCGCGATCACGACGATATAGATCATGATGTCCTTGACGAACGCGATCATCGCCGGCGCGCGCAGGCCGCTTGCATACGTATAGAGCGCGAGGATCACGAACGCGACGATCAACGGCAATTCGCCGCTGACGCCGAGCCCCTTGATCACGACCTGCATGCCCACCAGCTGCAGCGCGATATACGGCATCGTCGCGACGATGCCGGTCAGCGCGATGGCCGCCGGGAACCACTTGCCGCCGTACTCGCCGTGCACGTAGTCGGCCGCGGTGATGTGGTTCTTCGCGTGCGCAACCTTCCACAGCTTCGGCATCACTGCGAACACGAACGGATAAACGATGATCGTGTACGGCAGCGCAAAGAAGCCATACGCGCCCACCGAATAAACGAGCGCGGGCACCGCGATCACGGTATAGGCGGTATAGAAATCGCCGCCGACGAGGAACCACGAAATGACCGTGCCGAACTGCCGTCCGCCGAGACCCCACTCGTGCAGTTGCGTCAGATCGCCGCGTTTCCAGCGCGCCGCGAAAAAGCCGATCACCGTGACGAGCACGAAGAACGCGATGAAGACCGTCATCGCAACCGGGTTCACAGGATTCAGATCGCTCATTTGAGACCTCGATACACGATGTAAATCAGCAGCGAGGTCAACGGCACCCACAGAAACTGATACCAGTAGAAGAACGGAAAGCCCGCGAGCGGCGGATGCATATCGTTATAGAACGGCAGCCACAGCAGCGCGATATAAGGGATCAGCAAAATGAGCCAGAGCCATGAACGGCCGGCCGAGGGGGAGGTCTCCACGAACGTCTCCTGAGTATTATCGACAGCGCGCGCGATGGCTCGTGGCCCGACGCGCAAATGCCCGGTTGCCTGAGGTCAGGCGGAAAATCGGGGAACGTCGCACACTCGAGCGCCAAGCCTCGCGCGACGCCGTATGCGACGGGCATGTAGTATTCGCCTTCGCGCGCTTGCTTTCAAGCGCGCAACTACGTAAGCCGTCTACGTAATATTACGTAGCCCGTTGACTGGCTTTTTTCAACGATGAAACTCAAAGCAAAGATAGTGCTGCTCGCGATCGTGCCCTTTCTGGTGGCGATCGCCAGCATCGAGACGGGCGTGCGCCGCGAAGCGACCGCACTCGCCGAGCGGCAGCACGCGACCACCCAGGCCGCGTACATGGCGAGTAAGGAGATCGAGCTAAAGCACTACGTCGAGCTCGCGACCACCGCGATTGCGCCGCTCTACGAAGCCGGCAGCGACAACGCACGCGACGACGCGCTGCTGCGCACGCGTGCGCTCGCGGTGCTCGAAAAGATGAATTTCGGCGAAGACGGCTACTTCTTCGTGTACGACCTGCACGGCCGTACGCTGATGCATCCGCGCGAGCCGGATCTGGTGGGTCGGGATCTGTGGTCGTTGCGCGATAGCCATGGCACGCCGACGATCCAGCAGCTACTCGCCGCAGCCGCGCGCGGCGGCGGCTATGTGCGCTATCTGTGGCATCGGCCGTCGACCGGCAAGGAGGAGTCGAAACTCGGCTACGTGGTGCCGCTCGAACGCTGGGGCTGGATGCTCGGCACCGGCATCTATCTCGACGACGTCGACACGACGCTCGCGCACATCGACGGGGAGGCCGCGGCCAATATCGATCGCACGATGAAGTGGATCGACGCGATCGCGGTGGCCGGCCTCGCGGTCATTGCGCTGTGCGCACTCGTGCTGAACGTGACCGAATATCGCAGTGCCGACGCGAAGCTGAAGCGGCTCGCGCAGCAGGTCGTCGAGTCGCAGGAAAACGAGCGAGCGCGCCTGTCGCGCGAATTGCACGACGGCATCAGCCAGATGATGGTGTCCGTGAAGCTGCTGCTCGAATCGGCGCTCGCGCGGCTCGAACGCGGCGACGCACGCGTGCCCGCCGCCGAGGCCGCCCTGTCCACCGGACTCACGCGGCTCGGCGATACGCTGCGCGAAGTCCGGCGCATTTCTCATGCGCTGCGTCCGTCGATGCTCGACGATCTCGGCGTCGCGGCCGCCCTCGAACAACTGACGCGCGAACTCGGCGATGAGTCCGGCATCGCGATTGGCTTCACGCAGATCGCGCACACGCATGCCGCCACGTTGCCCGATACGGTCAACACCGTGCTGTTTCGCATCGCCCAAGAAGCGCTGACGAACATCGTGCGACATGCGCAGGCGTCGAGCGCGGCGCTTGCGCTCGAGGTTTCGCGCGACGCGGTCACGCTGACGATCTCCGACAACGGCCGCGGCTTCGACGTGACCGAAGCATTCGTCGGCGGACGTGAAGGTGTCGGCCTACGCAACATGCGCGAACGGCTCGAAGCGCTCGGCGGCACGCTGTCGCTGAACTCGCAGCCGGGGCACACCGTCGTCGCCGCGCGCGTGCCGCTGCCCACGACGCATGCAACGGTGCCGTCCCTGCAGGAACTCTCATCATGAACGACACGACCTCTCCTTCCATCGCGCGTCTGCTGCTCGTCGACGATCATCCGCTCGTGCGCGACGGTCTGCGCGCACGGCTCGAAGCAGTGCGCCACTTCGAAGTGGTCGGCGAAGCGGGCGACGCGCAGCAAGCGCTCGCGCTGGCCGAACGACAGGCGCCGCATCTGGCGCTGATGGATGTCGGCATGAAAAGCGGCATGAACGGCATCGCGTTGGCGGGCCTCTTTCACGAGCACTTTCCGGCGATTCGTGTGCTGATGCTGTCAATGCACGACAACCTCGAATACGTGACGCAGGCGGTGCGCGCGGGCGCGAGCGGCTACGTTCTGAAGGATTCGCCGGCGCTCGAAATCATTCAGGCGATCGGCGCGGTACTCGACGGCAAGACGTTCTTTAGCGCGGAGATCGGTGCTCGACTGATCCAGGCGTCGGCGACGCAATCGCCGGTCGAACGCTTGACGCCGCGCGAGCGCGACATTCTCGATGCGCTTGCCGAGGGACTGTCGAGCAAGCAGATCGCGCAGCGCAACGATCTGTCGGTGCGAACCGTGGAGACGCATCGGCTGAATCTGAAGCGCAAGCTCGATATCGAAGGGCAGGCCGAGTTGATCAAGTTCGCGGTCGAGAACCGGCGCAACAAGCGTTGAGGTTCGCGGGCGCGCGATAATGAGCGGTCCACACCTGGAGCGACCACGGCATGAAGCGCGTGTTCGAACTGAGTCTTGCCGGTCTGATGATTTGCGTGGCCACGGCTCGCGTTTATGGCGAACCGGCGCGCGTCAATCGCGGCCACGATCCATTCCTGCAGATCTCCAAAGCGATCGCCGATTGCCCGATACCGCTTGGCCCATTCGAAACCGAAAAGGAATGGCTCGACGATAGCCATTACAGAATCGAACGCGGCAATAGCTGCTGGATCGAAGGCCGTTGCCGTTTGCCGAACGCGTATCTATACGACGCGGAAATCGCCGAGAGCGTGCAACGGCGTCTCGCGAATCTGAACGTCGCGACGCACTGGCGCGAGCAATCGACGCTATGGCTCACGCTGCAACGCCGCTTTATCTACGTCGAAGGCTGCGTCGCGCTGGGCTTCGACAAGAAGACTTTCCTCACCGAACTCGCCAAAACGGCGGACGTCGAGCGCGTGATCGACAACACGATCACCGATCCTCACGCCGCGCAGTTGCCGTACCGCACGCAAGCGGACCCGGACAAGCCCGTGCTCGATCCGGGCAATTAGCGCGGTAGATGGCGCAGCAGGCCAATGTTGTGATCGAGGTTCTCGACCATGCCCGCGTAGATTTCCATGTATCGAGCCTGCGATCGGCCGTCGCGGATCGACGCAGCGCTCGTCGCGAAACAGATCGACGTCGCGAGCTTCGAAGACGAACCCACACTCGACGCACAGCGCAAACTGCATGGCTATGCACTGACGAGTGTGGCCACGACCGTCACGTTTCCGGTCGCGCTGTACTCGCGCAAGCTGACGAACCTCGTGCAATTGCAGCGCGGCGCGACGATCGCGATTCCCGACGACCCCGCCGGCACGGCACGCGCGCTGATCCTTCTGCAACACGAAACGCTGCTGACGTTCTGCGATAGCGCGGGCCTGCACGCGACGCTCGCCGACATCACGAGCAACCGCCTCCATCTGAAGATTCGCCGGGTACCGCGCGCGCGTCTGTACGACACGTTGAACAGCGTCGCGTTCGCGGTGATCGACAGCGACACAGCGGCGCGCTCAGGTCTTCGTCCCGCTCGCGATGGTCTCAGTCTCGAAGACGCGCGCTCGCCGTATGCGAACGTGCTGACCGTGCGTGACAGCGATCGCCACGACGCATGGGTCGCGCAACTGGTCGCCGCCTATCATTCGAACGACGTCGCGCATTTCATCCTCACGCGTTAACAGGACTCGGTGCGTCGGCCGTGGTGAACACGTTTTCGTTTTCCTGCTCCGTCGCTCGCGCGCTGCCCTGCGCTGGCGGACGACGGGCGCTGCGCGATTCATCTGCAAGGCAAGCCGCTGACGTGCGAAGTGGTACCGCTCGACCCGCTCGTGCCGGACAGTCTGCAACATCTGGCGTATCTGAGCAGCGCCGTTCACTGATCCGTCGGCGCTTCGTCTCGTTCGCACCGGCATTCAAAGCTGCGTGTCCAGTAGCCGCACGAATTTTTCGACGACCTTCTCGGCGAACGAACGCCGTGTCCATGCTTCGAGCGTGACGCGCTTCGACTTCGCGATGTCGTCATCGAACGCGGCGGTCTGCTGCGTGGCGAAATCGCGGTCGTAGATGTTCAGGTTCGCTTCGTCGTTCAGCTTGAACGAGCGGCTATCGAAGTTCGTCGAGCCGACCGACACCATATACTCGTCGACTACCAGCAACTTGCAATGGAACATAGTCGGTTGGTACTCGTAGATCTCGACGCCCGCTTTCAGTAGATCGCCCCAACACGCACGCGACGCTTCGCGCACCGTGTGCGTGTCGATGCGTTTGCCCGGCGTGACGATCTGTACTTTCACGCCGCGTTTCGCGGCTTCGACGATCGCGTTGATGGTGAGCTTGTCGGGCACGAAGTACGCGCTCGCAAGCTGCAAACTGCGCGTGGCGGCGGTGATGGCCATCAGATACATCAACTGCATGTCGTCACTGCCGCCCGACGGCGAACTGCTGAACATATGCGCGAGACCCTGGCCCGCTCCTTTCGGCTCGGCATCGATGTGCGGAAAATACTCGGGACCGTGCAATACGCTGCTGGTCGCCTTGATCCAGTTGTCCATGAACACGGCCTGCATATGGCCGACCACTGGACCCGTCACGCGAAAATGCGTATCGCGCCAATGCTTTTCGTCCTGCGCATTGCCAGTCCACTCCGGCGCTATCCCGACACCGCCGGTAAAACCGATCCGGCCGTCGATCACCAATAGTTTGCGGTGCGTTCGGTCGTTCATTCGACCGAGTCCGGTCCAATGCGGCTTGTGATACTTGACCACTTCGGCGCCGGCCTCCCGCAGCAGTTGCAGATAGTGCCGATCCATTTTCGACGAACCGACCCAGTCGAGCAGTACATGCACGGCGACACCTTCGCGCGCCTTATCGGCAAGCGCACGCGCAATCTGTCCGCCGATCTCGCCAGACCAGTAAATGAACGTTTCAAATGTGATGGTTTCGCGCGCCGACCGAATGCCCTCGAGCATCGACGGAAAGATCTGGTCGCCGTTGAGCAGCATCTCGAAGCGATTACCCGGCACCACGGGTGGACCGAGCAATAAACCCATCGAACGAAGGAATTGCGGATCTTCGCTCTTATAAAGCCGCTCGATTCTGTGTTCTATTTTCTTCTCGCCGCTCGACAGATTGGCGATCAGCAGAACGATCACGAGCGTGACGAACGCGGTAATAGAAATGGTCAGCATGCGTGGCCTCGATGGCAGGCGGCGGGTCACGGCATACGAGTCCCGCATCCGACGGAAGAATGCCGCACTCGTGCCTGGCTTTCACTATCAGCACGTCATGCACGGCGCGTGCCCGGATCAGGACCGCGCCTTGCTTTCTGGTTCCAACGCTTTATCTGACCAATGCAAACGCCTCGCGGCTTGCGATTTCGCCCGCGCCGAATACGCCGATGACCGTATAGTCCGACGCCACGCATTCGAACGTCGATGCCTGAAACGTAATGACGAAATGCCGCCGCGCCGGTGCCTCGGGAGCAATGGCGACGGAGTCTGTCGCCACGGCGGCAATCTCGGCGCACAACGACGAATTGACGACTTCATGCACCGCGCAGCCGACGAGGCCTTGCGCCGCGAGCGGATGAATGGCGAGATCGTCATCGCCCGGCGGCCCGAGACGGTGAAAGATGGCGTCGGTGAACAGCACCGCGCAAAAAGGATCGTCGTCGGGATCGAATGGCCCGAACCGTTCAAAGTCCGACTCCGCGATCGGATAAGTGAGGATCACGCGGCGATCGCTGGCGACGATGAATGGTTCGGCGGCATCGGCTGCCGGATGAGGAGCGGAGTCCAGCAGGAAGACCTGATCTTCCTGCCGGGGTGCATCGAACGTGCTAACCATCTACTTCACGACTCCACGGCTATTACGCGCTTGCTTGCGTCTCTGGCGTTTGGGGAGCCGCCGTGACGGGTGCGGCCGTACTCTTTGCAGCAGCCTTGCGCGCCGGTGCTTTTCTTGCCGCCTTCACAACGCTTTTGCGGCCGGCGGACTTCTTCACCGCGGCTTTCCGGCTTGCCGGAGTGGCCTTTCTGGCTGCGGTCTTTTTCACGGCCGTCTTGCGCGTTGCTTTTTTCGCCGCGGTCTTCTTGCCTACCGCACTCGCGGTCGCTTTCGCCTGGCTGCTCTTTGCCGCCGTTTTCGCCGCTTTCGGAGCGGCAGCCATGCTCGCGCCATCGATCAGGAATTTGCTGCGGTCCTTGACGGCCGCGAGCCATGCCGGCGCCGGACCGCGGCCGCTCCAGGTCGCGCCGGTTTTCGGATTCAGGTACTTCGGCGGCTGGGCGCCTTTCGGCTGCCCTTTAACGCGCTTCGCGGCGGGAGCAGCCGCGGGCTTGCTTGCGCTCGCAGCGTCGATCAGGAACACCGTGCGGTCCTTCACGCCGGCGATCCAGCCGGGCGCGCGGCCGTGCCCCGTCCAGGTCGCGCCGGTTTTGTGGTCGCGATACTTCGCCGGGGTTGCCGACCTGGCGGCTTTGCTCGCGCCCGCAGGTCTTCCGCGACCCGCCGGATTGCCATTCAGACCTCGCGCGGCACGTCGTGCCTTCGCCTGTTCTTCGATATCGGCAGTCGTGAGACCGTGCTTGAGCATCAATTCGCGAATCTGGTCGACCGCGGCTTGTGCTTTTCTGGCAATGAGAACGTCAGCTTGCTCCTGGAGCTTCTTAAGCTTGGCTTGGATTTGCTCTAACGAAGGCATTTGATTGCTCCTTATGTGGTAATCGTCGAACTATGCCATGAATGACGGAAGAAAGGCAGTGTATTGACCTATCCCGAGCTTCAATACACCGATACGAGCACCGATGCGGCGTTCAAATAACAAAGCTTTCAGGTTTTCTACCGGGTCATCGAAGCTTTCTTCCTTTTCCTTCCCTCCTGATTCTTCTTTTTCATTTCGGTTCCACCACCACTCAGATAGGTGTAAAAACGACGACCTGGCGATCGGCAATGTACCTCACACTCCGTATGAAGCGGTAGTGTTGACCGTCCGCCGTTATCCGGTTCAGGCCCAGGCGGGTCAGTACCAGCATTTCATCTGCCTGGAAAGCGTCGACGACGCCGGAATCCGTTAAATCCTCCAATGCCCCGGATGGATTTCCGACATAAACGCTGCGCGCCTGCTTGCCGATCCGCATCACGACCACGCTTTTTCCCTCGTCGAGCGCCAATTCGAGAAAGCTCGCGAGCGTGCGCAACGACTCCGGCGTGCAAGTCCTGGTCTGATAGATCGCTGCATTCGATGGCGTCATTTGTGTTTCCCCGTCATCCGCATCGGCGACAGAAAGGGCGCCGCCGTGCTTTCTGGCATTAGTCGCTTCTACTATAGCCGGGCCTTTGGATATTCAAAGGAGAGTAGTCCACTTTTTATTTGAAAACGGTCTTTTTTCGTGGCCCGCTATAGCGAACGGATTCAAGCATGCGCGAAACGCCACTGACGACGCGTGCAAAGACACCGCCCCGGCTCCGGTAACGTGCCGTTACCGATCTTGCAGCACCTGTTGCTCCTGTACCGGCCAAGTCCATTACACTTCGTATCCGGGCCCAGCGGCGGACGTATGGCCAATAGAGAGTCCTTTGTCAGCCGCCATGCTCGCGGCGGCTATTGAAATGGAGGCCGGGCCAACCTAATTCCGATCCACTCAAACACGATGGTACTTGCAATGAAAGCTGGTTTTATTCGGACCGCCCTCGGGGCAATGGCAGTCTCGTTGGCAATGGCCGGCACCGCGAACGCGGCCGGTTGCCTGAAAGGAGCGGTAGTGGGCGGCGTCGCCGGGCACTACGCGGGACATCATGCGGTGGTCGGCGCGGTCGGCGGCTGTATCGTCGGACGGCATATGGCCAAAAAGCACGCCGAAGAACAGCAGGCGGCGACTCAGGCTGCGCCGCATCAGCAAGCCCGAATGCAGTGACTGGAGAATACGGGCGCCACCGCAAACGTTCGCACGCGCCCTGCTCCGATCACTTAGGCAATGCGTAATCCGCGCGCGGGCAAGATCTCCTGAGTGGTCACGAAACGGTGCTGTTTGACCGCGTCGTGAAAGAGCCGGTAGTCGCTCTTCTCGAAGGCGGTCGTCCACTCCGGTCTGTCCCCGGTGTCGTCATCGCACAACAAACCGGTGGCCTGGTACTTCCACGAACCTTGTCCTTTGGCGATATAGCCGGGAACGGGTTCTTTCAAACCTGGAATACGGCCTGCATTCACCCATTCGCAAACGGTTCTCAGACGCAGGTTGTCGTCGGGTTCGCGGTTCGTATCGAGCAGCCGGGTCAGTGCGTCTTTAACGTCGTCCGGCATGCCTGGCTGGTTTTCGAAATCTTCGCGTCCGGCCAGATAAGCTCGCACGACACGACAACTCATGTCGGCCGCCTGCACGAAATCCGGCAAATTATGTCGTGAGATGAAGTGATTGCGGCCGTCGATATAATGCCAGCGCGCCCATGGCTGGTCGGGATAATGCAACGCGGCGCCGTGGCCGACCGGCAACGCGATCGTCAGAACGTCCTCCTCGACATGCTCGATCAGATGCGCGACCGCTAGTTCGAGGCTCGCGAGCCAGCCTTTGCGCGTGCAATCCTGTGCCTCGAGAAGATGCACGCGATTCCACGGGCTTTCGATGCCCGCGAATCCCTGGTGCGCCCACGTATCGACATAGGTATGAAGCGTCACGCCGAGCCGGTGCAACGCGGTCTCCGAATCGCGCTGCCGGATCGCGCGCCGCACGACTTCGCGCGCAACGTCACTGTCGGGCCGGCAAACCGCCTTTTCCTCGAGACTTTCACCCTCGCCAGCCGGCAGAAAATGGAACGGCGTCCACACGAGCCGGTTCTGGTCGTCCTCGGTATTGGCGTAATCGAATAACTTGTGCGCGGTCGCGAATCGCTCGAATGTCTCGCCGCCTTTGAACCGCAGTATTCCGCTCGTCGTTGCGTCGTCGACATATTGGCAGGCATGCGCGACGGTTTGCGCATCGCCGGCCGTCATGCCGCCGACGCGAGCGGCAATGTAGACCACGCCGTAATGAAAGTCGATGTTCATGGCAAGCGCTCCTGGCGCGCATAATCACGGCCGGTTCGTGGCCGGCGATAGGGCGAGACGAATAGAGGGAACTGCGCGTGAGTAGATAGTAGACGAGCGAGCGGCACACACATTGAAAAAACATGCATACTGGACGCGCTTTTCCACGTTTCGCGCCATGCAACCATTCGGGCTACTGAAGGAAACGCGGGCGCGGCCGGCGAGATGTAACCGTGCCGGCACGGAAAGCCGCCGGCCAATGAGGCGGAAAAACGTAACCTGGCCCGATCGGCGCCGGTCAGGTCAAATGTGTAACGGAAAGTCGACTATTCCAGTGCTGGTTCAGATATTCGAGCGCAAACATCCGGTGGCAATGATGTGGTAAATGTTCACTGCAAAGCAGGCAACCCGATTCGAATAGCGCGATATCCAGATTACTTTCCACGCGGCGGCGCGCGATGAGGTCGAAATATTCCTCCCGAAAGTTCTCCCAGCTCAATTGCTTGCCCTGGTAGCGTTTGAGCAGGTCCGGCTCGGGAGCCAGCTCCGGTATTTCCACGTACGCCGCATTGCACAACTGGTCGAGAAAGTAAGGCAGATCTTGTTTTTTCGCAAAGCCCGCGAGTTGCGACGTGTTGTTGAGGCGAACGTCGAGCACCGTGCGCACATGGGCGTCCTTCAGCAAACTGAAGAATTTCTGGGCGCTCTTGCCGGTAAAACCAATGCTGGCCACCTGCACGCTACTTTTGTCACGTTTCATGGTGAATCCCCTGGCGGGCCATTCGGCGCCCATAA
This sequence comes from Paraburkholderia sp. UCT2, assembly GCF_014397665.1. Classification (NCBI taxonomy): domain Bacteria; kingdom Pseudomonadati; phylum Pseudomonadota; class Betaproteobacteria; order Burkholderiales; family Burkholderiaceae; genus Paraburkholderia; species Paraburkholderia sp. UCT2. The sequence continues at coordinate 23,934 of NZ_VZQO01000058.1, read as the reverse complement.
AAAAGCCTCGCTGCGATTGGCGCAGCGAGGCTCGGGTGTCAGTGCATCTTTAGCGCCGCTCGCGTGCTTTATTTGACGATGTCGACCAGTTCGACTTCGAAGGTCAGATCGGTATTCGGCGGAATCGGGCCGACGCCGCGATCGCCGTATGCGGTCGCCGCCGGGCACGTGAGTCGCGCCTTACCGCCGACTTTCATCTTCTGCACGCCTTGCGTCCAGCACGGAATCACGCGATTGAGCGGGAACGTGGCCGGCCCGCCATGCTTGGCCGAGCTATCGAATTCGGTGCCGTTGGGCAGCGTGCCGCGATAGTTGACCTTTACCACGTCGGTCGCGGACGGTTGCGGGCCCGTGCCTTGCGTCAGATGTTCGACGATGACGCCGGACGGCAACTTCTCCGTGGTCGGCGCGGCAGCCATCGCGGTCGAGGACAGAACGGCTGCGGCCAGCAAAGCAACGAGTGATTTCAAAGCGAATCTCCAGTGGGGTAGTCCGTTTGATTGTAACGGATCGGGTGTCGGCCGAGGCTCCCACATATTGCCCGATGCCGCGGGTCGTTGCGCGCCCATCAGGAACCTCGCGCAGCCGCGCGCAACAGGCGCGGCTCGATGCGCGCGAACCCGCGTTCGAACCGCTACCGTTCCCCTCGTATTCACCTGACGACGCGCGCCGCCCGTTCGCCGACAAACTCGACGCATGGTTCGCCGCGCGTCGTTGGCGCACTGGCGATACGTCGGCCGCCGAACGCGAGCGGCAGAACCGGCGCATGCCGTCCGCGCTCGTCACGACGCCCGAGAGTCTGACGTTGATCCTGACGCGCGCCGATGCGCGCGAAGTACTGGTTCAGGTTCGGCTCGTGATCGTCGACGAATGGCATGAATTGCTCGGCAACAACCGCGGCACGCAGACCCAACTCGCGCTCGCGCGTCTCACCCTTTGGCGGCCCGGCTTGCAGGTGTGGGGCTGTCGGCGACGCTCGGCAATCTGTCGTTCGCGACCGAGGTACTGCTCGCGCCGGTCGCGACGCCGCGCGTCAGCGTGCACGGCGCGCTGCCGAAAGCACTGATCGTCGACACGATCATTCCCGACACGATCGAGCGCTTTCCGTGGGGCGGTCATATGGGCATGCGGCAGATCGATGCAGTCGCGCGCGCGATCGACGAAGCACACACGTCGCTCGTCTTCACGAACACGCGCTCGCAACGCGAGGTGTGTACCAGGCGCTGCTCGAGGCGCGCCCCGAGTGGGCCGGAGTGATCGCGCTGCATCACGGCTCGCTCGATCAGCAGGTACGCGAGTGGGTCGAACGTGGGTTGAAGAACGGCTTGCTAAAGGTTGTTGTGTGTACGTCTAGTCTCGACCTCGGCGTCGATTTTCTGCCGGTGGAACGCGTGTTCCAGATCGGCTCGCCAAAAGGCGTCGCGCGCTTGATGCAGCGTGCGGGCCGCTCGGGACATGCGCCCGGTTTGCCGTCTCGCGTGACGATCGTGCCGACGCATGCGCTCGAATTGATCGAAGCGGCGGCCGCGCGTGAAGCCGTCGACAAGCAGCAGATCGAAAGCCGCGATACGCCGCGAAAGCCGTTCGACGTGCTGGTGCAGCACCTCGTCACCGTTGCGCTCGGCGGTGGCTTCGACGCACTCGAGCTGTACGATGAACTTCTGCAGACCTATGCATATCGTGATCTGACGCAGCAGGAGTTCGACTGGACGCTGGGTTTCGTCGAAGGCGGCGGCGCGACGCTGCGCGCATATCCCGACTACCATCGCGTCGCGCGCGATAGCGACGGTCTGTACCGCGTCCCGCGCAACGATCTCACGCGCCGGCATCGCAACAACATCGGCACGATCGCCGCGAATGGCACGTTGAACGTTGCGTATCTATCGGGCGGGCGCATTGGTGCAATCGAGGAATCGTTCATTTCGCGGCTCAAGCCCGGCGATGTGTTCACGTTCGACGGCCGCGCTCTCGAACTGATCCGCGTTCAGGACATGACGGCGTGGGTGCGGCGCGCGAGCTCATCGCGTGGCGCAATGCCGCAATGGGCCGGCAGCCGCATGCCGCTATCGTCCGAGCTCGCCGACGCCACATTGACGATGCTCGCGCGCGCCGCCGACGGCATCTACGACGAACCGGAATTGCGCGCGGTGCGGCCGCTGCTCGAATTGCAGCGGAAGTAGTCGGCGTTGCCCGAGCCGGGCGTACTCGTCGTCGAGCTGCTCAAATCGCGCGAGGGTCACCACTTCTTCTGCTATCCGTTCGCGGGGCGCACCGCGCATATCGGACTTGGCGCTCTGCTCGCGTGGCGAGTCGCGCGCGACAAGCCCGGCACGTTTTCGATTTCGATCAACGACTACGGTTTCGAATTGCTGTGCGCGCAGACTTTCGATTGGGCCGCGCAATTAGAGAATAGCCTGCTTTCACCTGACGAACTCGATCACGACATTCTTGCGAGCCTCAATTCATCCGAACTCTCCTTGCGACGTTTTCGCGAGATTGCGCGAGTGTCGGGACTCGTGTTTCAGGCGCATCCGGGACAGCAGAAGAGCGCGCGGCAATTGCAGGCATCGAGCGGGCTTTTCTACGAGATCTTTCGTCAGCACGATCGCGGCAATCTGCTGCTGGGCCAGGCCGATACCGAAGTACTGCTGCAGGAACTCGACGTGCGGCGCATTCGTTTTGCGCTCGAACGAATGAACGCGAACCGCGTCGTGCTCACGCGGCCCAAGAAGCCGACCCCGTTCGCGTTTCCGTTGATCGTCGGACGCCTGCGCGAAAAGGTCAGCACCGAGAAGCTCGCCGATCGCGTCGAGCGAATGCTGGCCGAGCTCGAACGGGCGGCGCAACGATGAAGCCGACCTCGCTCGCGATCGACGTCGGCGGACGACCTCTCGTGCTGTCAAGCTTGCGCGCGTGTTTCGATCCGGCGCTGCGCGCGCTTTTTATCGCCGATGCGCATTTCGGCAAGGATGCGGTGTTTCGCGCGCGCGGCATTCCAGTGCCGACTGGTTCGACCGCGGAGAATCTGCTGCGCATCGATCGTCTGATCACCGAGTTCGAGCCGGCGACGCTGGTGTTTCTCGGCGATCTGCTGCATGCGCGCGAGTCGCTGTCGACGCTCACGCTCGATGCGTTGCATGCGTGGCGCGCGCGACATGCGTCGAGGCGCGTGGTGCTCGTCGAGGGCAATCACGATCGGCATGCCGGTGCGTTGCCGCTTACGTTGGATGTCGAGTCCGTGCGCGAGCCGTGGCATATCGGGGCGTGGGCGCTGTGCCATCACCCGCATGCGGTCGATCACGCGGATGTGCTCGCGGGGCATGTGCATCCGGTCTATCGGATCGCGACGCGGACCGATTCAGTGCGTGTGCCGTGCTTTCGCTTTGGGATCGATCGGGGGGTGCTGCCGGCGTTCGGTAGTTTTACCGGAGGGCGCGTGAGACGGGGCGCGTTCTGGGGGAGAGGGTTTTTCTGGTGGTACAGCAGAGAGTGATCGAGTTGAGGAGTTGAGTGGACGGCGGGGGCCGTCCACTTTGTTGCCTGGTTGGTTTTTTGTTTGCGGGTTGGTTTGCCGGTTCGCTGGCGGGGTTTTTTGCTGGCTTTTTCGCTGCAAACTCCCTGGGGCGCGCGAGCGCGGTCGGTGTGGAGGCCGGGCGGCGCCGGCCTCCACCCTCGGGAGCCCCGCAAGGTTCACGGGACTCCTGCCACTGGTTAGTGGTTGCCGCCGCCGTGGCCACCATTGCCGGAGCCACCGCCGCCGTAGCCGCCACCGTGGCCGCCGCTGCCTTGACCGCCGCCGTTGCTGCCGTTGCCGCCACGGCCTCCGTGGCCTCCGTTGCCGGAGCCGCCGTTGCCTTGGCCACCGCCGCCTTCACCGCCATGGCCGCCGTGTCCGGAGCCGCCGTTGCCCTGGCCGCCGCCGCCTTCACCGCCATGGCCGCCGTTTCCGGAACCACCGTTACCCTGGCCGCCGCCTTCACCACCATGGCCGCCGTGGCCGGAGCCGCCGTTGCCCTGGCCGCCACCGCCTTCACCGCCATGGCCGCCGTTGCCGGAACCACCGTTACCCTGGCCGCCGCCTTCACCACCATGGCCGCCGTGGCCGTAGCCGCCGTTGCCCTGGCCGCCACCGCCTTCACCGCCATGGCCGCCGTTTCCGGAACCGCCGTTACCCTGGCCGCCGCCTTCACCACCATGGCCGCCGTGGCCGGAGCCGCCGTTGCCCCGGCCGCCATCGCCTTCACCGCCACGGCCGCCGTTTCCGGAACCGCCTTTGCCTTCGCCACCGCTGCTGCCGTGGCCGCCGTCACCGTGGCCGCCGTCGCCATGACCGCCATCGCCGTGACCGCTGGCGCCATGACCGCCATCGCCGGCACCATCACCGCCGTGCCCATGGCCATGACCGCCATCGCCGTCACCATCACCACCGTGCCCATGACCGTGACCGCCATCGCCGTCACCATCACCACCGTGTCCATGGCCGCCGTCGCCGTCACCATCGCCAGCGTGACCATGACCGTGACCGCCATCGCCGTCACCACCGTGGCCATGTCCATGGCCGCCGTCGCCGTCACCATCGCCACCGTGACCATGACCGTGACCGCCATCGCCGTCACCATCACCGCCGTGGCCATGGCCGTGACCGCCATCGCCGTCACCATCACCGCCGTGGCCATGTCCATGACCACCATCGCCGTCACCATCACCGCCGTGGCCATGGCCGTGACCGCCATCGCCGTCACCATCACCGCCGTGGCCATGTCCATGACCACCATCGCCGTCACCATCACCACCGTGGCCATGGCCATGGCCGCCATCGCCGTCACCATCACCGCCGTGGCCATGGCCGTGACCGCCATCGCCGTCACCATCACCACCGTGGCCATGTCCATGGCCGCCATCGCCGTCACCATCACCGCCGTGGCCATGTCCATGACCGCCATCGCCGTCACCATCACCACCGTGGCCATGTCCATGGCCGCCATCGCCGTCACCATCACCGCCGTGGCCATGACCATGGCCGCCATCGCCGTCACCATCGCCGCCGTGACCATGACCATGACCATGACCACCATCCCCACCACCGTCCCCGCCGTTATCACCGCCTCCGTTACCGCCGCCATCGCCGCCCGTGCCGCCATTCCCCGAGCCATTGCCGTTGTTGCCGCCGGTATTTCCCGGGCCCACCCCGCCCGGGCCGGAATTAGCCGAGCTATTCCCGCCACCGCTTCCCGCGCCCGTGCCCGTCGAGGACGTCCCGTTGCCCGCCGGCGAGCCGGTGGGCGATGTCGGGCCGAGCCCCGCCGCCGCGACGCCGAAGGCGCCCGCCCCGAGCTGCCCGAATCCCTGCGACGTGCAGCCCGGCCCGCCGCCCGACGGACATCCGCCGTGCACGCTAGCCTCGGCGAGCACCATCACTGCGGGATTCGTTGCCGGCGCGGCGGTGCTCCCCGAATTCGCCTGCGCACCCGCCATCGCCGCATAAAGACTGACCGCGACCGCCAAAGCCGCCCGTCGCGCTCCCAATATCCACGCGTCCCCGTTTTGCTTCTTCATTTCACTCTCCGAATTATTTCACCAAAAAGACCGGTCCAATTAACGAGTGAATCTCCTCTCGTCAACAAAACGAAAAGTCAAAGCCTTTTCGCAGCTTCGCTTTATGCGAATTAAAAATGCGTTCGCACTAAACACTTCTCTCACGGAAAATCCCCGGTCCGATTTGGCGTGCTTCGAGAGAATCGGCTGGCCGTGCGCGCACGTGATCGTGAGAGCCGCACAGCGAGGCTTGATGGACGTTGAAGTTATTCGCAGCGCAATCGCTCGACCGTGCGCTAGACCACGCAATGCGATATTGCCGATACGGTCCGTCTGGCGGCGTTAAACGACGATCCGCCCGCCAAATCCGCTACTCCACATTCTTCAGACAGGAAGTTAAAAATATCGCGCTCAATGCAATCTGATCAGAAAAAAGAAAATTGGCCTCTGGTTTTATCGGACAAATACGGACGATTTACACATCATTGGTTTTATTCATGTGGCCATTCGCACATAAAAATAGAAATATGAAAAACCCAATGAGAGCAACCCAATAGACAACGCAATGAAAATCACCGAAACGCGCGTGCGAAACATTACGCGTCGTCGGGCAATGCGCGTGCGTCGCGAAAATCGCTGTCGCGATGTGCGCTACCTCGCACAGTCGTCGAACGTGTGCCTCGGTCGCACGCGATCACGAACCACGCCCATATGCAAAGTGTCGTGGCACAACCACCAGCGCGTCGGATAACCAACACATCAGCGCGCATGCTTTTCCCGGAGCATTTCCACCATCTTCGGCGGTACCGCCGCGTATCGTCGTGGCCCTGCCCGCAAAAGCCTGTCCCCGCGAGCCACCGCGCGGGATCGCCCACGAACGCGGGTAAACCTTTGTTTGACTTCGACGCGTCGCCCCGTTTACTGCACGCAGCCGAACCTCTCAATCCGCTTTCATTCACCGCCCGCATTTTCGTTTGGTCTGCGGAGCAGTGTTGTGCGAGCGCCTTCCCCTCTTCGACGAGGTACAACATGGTTACTATCTCCAGCAGTGCGGTCGACGAATTCAAATCCGGACTTCGCGGTCAGCTTCTGCTGCCCGACACGCCGGGCTTCGACACGGCGCGCAGCATCTGGAACGCAATGATCGACCGTTCTCCCGCGATGATCCTGCGCTGCGCGGGTGTTGCCGACGTGCGCCGCGGCGTCGCCTTCGCGCGTGACAACGGCCTGCCGCTCGCAATTCGCGGCGGCGGCCACAACATCGGCGGTAGCGCTGTGTGCGACGACGGCCTCGTGCTCGATCTGTCCACGATGAAATCGGTGCGCATCGACCCGCAAGCGCGGCGCGCCTATGTCGAACCGGGCGCGACGCTGCACGATCTCGATCACGAAGCGCAGGCATTCGGACTCGCGACGCCGCTCGGTATCAACTCGACGACCGGCGTCGCGGGTCTGACGCTCGGCGGCGGCTTCGGCTGGTTGAGCCGCCGCTACGGCATGACGGTCGACAACCTCGTCGCGGCCGACATCGTCACCGCGGACGGTGAATTGCGCCGCCTGAGCGCCACTTCGCACGACGATCTGTTCTGGGCGATTCGCGGCGGCGGCGGCAATTTCGGCGTCGTTACGCTATTCGAGTTCGCGCTGCATGAGGTCGGCCCGCTCGTGTATGGCGGCCTCGTCGTGTTGCCGCTCGCCGACGCGAAGGAAGCGCTGATCAAATACCGCGATGCCGCGCCCGCGATGCCCGACGAGCTGGCCGTCTGGGCCGTCGCGCGGCTCGCGCCACCGCTGCCGTTCCTGCCGCCCGACGTGCACGGCCAACCCGTGCTCGTGTTCCCGATGTGCTACAACGGGCCGGTCGAAAAAGGCCCAGCCGCGGTGGAAGCCGTGCGCGGCTTCGGCAAGCCGCTCGGCGAACATCTCGGTCCGATGCCTTATGAAGTGTGGCAACAGGCCTTCGATCCGCTGCTCACGCCGGGCGCGCGCAACTACTGGAAGTCGCACAACCTCGCCACCATCGACGATGGACTGATCGACGCGCTGATCCGCGCGATCGGCACACTGCCGTCCGCGCAATGCGAAATTTTCTTCGGATTGATCGGCGCGCAAACGCAGCGCGTGGCGGTCGACGCGACCGCTTACCCAAGTCGCGAGACGCAATACGCGATGAACGTGCACGGCCGCTGGGACGATGCGCGCGACGACGAGCGCTGTGTCAAATGGGCGCGCGACTTTTTCGACGCGTCGCGCCCCTTTGCGCTAGGCAGCGTGTACGTCAACTTCATGACGCAGGAGGAAGGCGGCCGTATCGCGGATGCCTATGGGCCCAACTATGAGCGGCTCGTCGCCGTGAAGAACCGCTACGATCCGCGCAACCTGTTCCGCCATAACCAGAACATTCGCCCAACGGCGTAGCGACGACGCGTGACGGAAAGCGGCGTAAAAACCCGAACTGCAATGGCCGCGCCGCTCTCGCGCAAGGCGGCGCGGCCCTTGGGCACGCTATCTGCTGTTGGAGCGGTGGACCTCCGCGATGCGAACGTCGCGGCACGCCGCCGCCTGGCTGCGATGACCGCGCGCACGGAACCTCCAGCGTGCATATGAGAACAAAGCAAAGCAGGCGACTCGCCGCACTCTTCCAAAACGTACAACACGCGTGAGAAACGCAAAGGAAAACCGTCATGCGCAGACGACAATTCATCATGACCGGCAGCGCTGCATTGGCCGTCGCAGGCCTGAGCCTCACCGGTTGCACGACGACTTCGCCGTCCTCGAACGCATCGCCGTCCGCCAACGCCGGCAAGCGCGACACGATCAACGCCGGCGTCGACTCGACGCTCGCGCGACTCTACGAAAACGTCGACGGTGCGCGTGAGCTCGTCGCGAAAGCGCGCGGCGTGCTGGTGTTTCCATCGGTGATCTCGGCCGGCTTCTGGGTCGGCGGACAGTATGGTGAAGGGGCGATGCGCATCGGCGGCCGCACGGTCGGCTACTACAGCACGGTCGCGGGCTCGTTCGGGTTGCAGATCGGCGCACAGTCGAAGGCGCTCGTGTTTCTGTTCATGACGCAGGAAGCGCTCGACGAATTCATGCACAGCCAGGGCTGGGCAGTCGGCGCGAACGCGACCGTCGCCGTGCTGAAAGTCGGCGCGAACGGCGCGGTCGATTCGTCGACCGCGACGAGCCCGGTGCAGGCTTTCGTGCTGACCAACGGCGGCTTGATGGCCGGCGTGTCGCTCGAGGGCACGAAGGTGTCGCGGCTGATTATCTGAGTATCTGAGCGGAGCTTTCCGTCTTGCGGATTTGTGGCGCGAGCGCACCGCGCGATTGCACGACAGATCCGCGCCGCGCGTTCGGGCCATAGCGTTCCCGCCCGCTTCGCCAGCGCCGTTCATCGCGCTACGGTAGAATTCACGCCTTTCGTAGACCGTCCGCGCCCAGCGGACGTAATCCTTCGCGCAGCCGCGCGTTGCCACGCCAGTCCAGCGCAGCCCATACAAGCCTCAGCATTGCGCTCGCGCGCCACCTCGTAGAACATGAACACCGCTAGTCCCGCTTCCGGTCGGCCCGCCTGGCTGTCCGGCATTCGCAGCAACGTGCTCGCAGGCTTGACCTCGTCGTTCGCGCTGGTGCCCGAATGCATCGCCTTTGCGCTCGTCGCCCATCTGAATCCGTTGATGGGTCTGTACGGCGCATTCGTTATCTGCACCGTCACCGCGCTATTTGGCGGACGTCCCGGCATGATTTCGGGCGCGGCGGGCTCGATGGCCGTCGTGATCGTCGCGCTCGTCGTCGAGCACGGCGCGCAGTATCTGCTTGCGACCGTGATCCTGAGCGGCCTCCTGATGATGCTGTTCGGCATATTGCGGCTCGGCAAACTGATCCGCATGGTCCCGCATCCGGTCATGCTCGGCTTCGTCAACGGACTCGCGATCGTCATCGCGACCGCGCAGCTCGCTCACTTCAAAACGGTCACACCACACGGCGAAGTCTGGCTGCACGGCAGCGCGCTCGCGACGATGTGCGCGCTCGTCGCGCTGACGATGGCGATCGTCTATCTGCTCCCGCGACTTACGCGAGCCGCGCCACCGGCGCTCGTGGCCATTCTCGGCATCGGCCTTTTCACGCAGCTGCTGCATCTGCCGACGCGCACGCTCGGCGACATGGCGCATGTCGCCGGCAATCTGCCGACGCTGCATCTGCCCGACGTGCCGCTCGATCTCGAGACGCTTCGCATCATCCTGCCGTACGCCGTGCTGATCGCGATCGTCGGTCTGCTCGAAACGCTGCTGACGTTCAACCTGACCGACGAAATCACCGAAACGCGCGGTCAGCCGAATCGCGAATGCGTCGCGCTCGGCGCGGCGAACATCGCATCGGGACTGTTCGGCGGCATGGGCGGTTGCGCGATGATCGGCCAGACCATGATCAACCTGAATTCGGGGGGACGCTCGCGGCTGTCGGGAATCGTCAGCGGCGTGATGATCCTGCTGTACATCCTGTTCCTGTCGCCGCTGATCGAGCGAATTCCGCTCGCGGCGCTGGTGGGCGTGATGTTCGTGGTCGCGCAGCAAACCTTCGCGTGGGGATCGCTGCGCGTGCTCGGCAAGGTGCCGCGCAACGACGCGCTCGTGATCGTCGCGGTCACGGTCATCACCGTGTTTGCCGATCTCGCGATCGCGGTGATGTGCGGCATCGTGATCGCCGCGCTCAACTTCGCGTGGCAGCACGCGCGCGAAATTCACATGCATGCCGAGGATCGAGCGGGCCATAAGACCTATGTGCCGCGCGGCACGCTGTTTTTCGCGTCGACGACGCGCTTTCACGAGCTGTTCGATCCGGCGCGCGACCCGGCGAGCGTGACCGTCGATTGCAGTCACCTGCTGCTCGCCGATCATTCGGCGCTCGCCGCGTTGCAGGGTCTGGCCGAGCGCTATCGCAAGGCGGGCAAGCAATTGCGCATGAAGAATCTGTCGGAGCGCAACCGCCAATTGTTGAGCCGCGCGGGGATCGGCCTGGCGTGAGACACGCACCGCGTTGCGAGCCCGCGCGCGGTGAATTCTCGCGCGCGTCGACAACGCGGCCTGGTGCTTTAGCGCTGCTCGGGCAACCGGAACACCGCGATCGCCGCCGACAACTGCCCGGTCTGCGTCTTCAGCACATCGGCCGCCGCGCTCGCCTCCTCGACGAGCGCCGCATTCTGCTGCGTCGTCTGATCCATGCTCGCGACCGCAATGTTGACCTGCTCGATGCCCGAGGTCTGCTCGGCCGACGCCGCGCTGATCTCGCCCATGATGTCGTTGACACGACGTACCGCCTGCACGACTTCCTGCATCGTGTCACCCGCGCGTGCGACGTGCTCCGAACCGCCCGCGATCTGCGCGGCCGATTCCTCGATCAGCGCCTTGATCTCCTTCGCGGCCGCCGCGCTGCGTTGCGCGAGCGTGCGCACTTCGCCCGCGACCACCGCGAAACCGCGGCCCTCCTCGCCCGCGCGCGCCGCCTCGACGGCCGCGTTCAACGCGAGAATATTGGTTTGGAACGCAATCCCTTCGATCACGCCGATGATGTCGCCGATCCGGTGCGACGACTGTGAAATCCCGCGCATCGTGTCGATCACCTGACCGACCACCGCGCCGCCGCGCGCCGCGGTCTCCGACGCGTTGTGCGAGAGCTGGCTCGCCTGCTTCGCGTTGTCGGCGTTCTGACGCACGGTCGCGGTGATCTGCTCCATGCTCGACGCGGTCTCGCCGAGCGCGGCCGCCTGCTGCTCGGTGCGGCGCGACAGGTCCGAATTGCCCGCGGCGATCTCGTTCGATACCGACGAAATCAGCGTCGCGCCGCCGCGAATCTGCTCGATCGCCTGCGCGAGACGCTGCTGCATCCGTTTCATCGCGGCGAGCAGGCTCGTGCTGTCGCCGGCCTTCGCGTCGACGACCACGTTGAGGTCGCCGTCCGCGATACGCGACGCGATCTGCAGCGCGTACGCCGGTTCGCCGCCAAGCTGACGCAGAATGCTGCGCAGAATCACGCCGATCACCAGTGACACGAGCGCGCAAAGCACCAGCGCCGCGATCACGTATTGCACGAGGGTGCGGTAGAACACGCCGTCGATGTCGTCCGTGAAGACGCCGGTGACGATGGTCCAGTCCCACGGCTTGTAAAGCCGCATGTAGTTGATCTTCGGCGCAAGCTTGTCGGTGCCGGGCTTCGGGAACTGCAGATGAACGAAGGCCTCGCCTTCGCGCTGCGTTTGCTCGGAACCTTCCTTGAACACGTGGCGGCCGTCCGGATCGGTGACGTTGGTCATGTCCTTGCCGACGAGGTCGGCGCGCGTGGCATGCATCAGCACGTGCGCCTGGCTATCTTCGAGCACGAGATAGCCGCCGGCACCGTCGTAGCGCATTGCGCGCAGGTCGTCCATCGCGGCGCGCTGCGCATCGGCGAGCGGCATCGTGCCGGCCGCGACGAGCGCGTTGTAGCGATCGAGCACGCTGTACGCGATGCTGACCACGTTTTTCAGCTCGCCCTCGCGATCGGCGATCATCGTGTCTCGTGTCTTGAACGCCCCCCACAGGCCGATCGCCAGAATGCCCATGCACATCACCGCGAGCGCGAGCCACAGCCGCACTTTCAGGCGAAACCGTTCCATCTTCCGTATCCCTTGTCGTGGTCGGCGGCTGTCCGCGCGAGCGGACGCCGCAAACGTTTCATGTCGTTGTCGGGATTAACGGCGCGACGGAAGAAAACTTCAGTGCGGCTTCAAGGTTGCGGGTTTCCGTCCGCAGGCAGCGTCAGCGCCGCCACCTCGCAGCGCGGCCATTGCCGCAGCACGTCGGGCGACATCAGCAGCTTGGCCGCGCGCACGCCGGCGCCCATCACGATCTGCGCACGCTCCATCACGGCGGCGTCGACGAGGATGCGCCAGTCGGCCGGCAGACCGAACGCGGTAATTCCGCCGAACTCCATCTGGCTATGCTCGACCGCCGCCTCGCGCTTCGCGAATGACAGCCGCTGTGCGCCGAGCGCGGCCTTCACCGCGCCGTTGATGTCGAGCCGCCGCGAGCCGAGCGACACGAGCGCCGCAAAGTGCTCGCCACCCTCTTTCCTGTAGCGGATCACGATCGTGTTCGCGCAGTCTTCGAGACCGAAGCCGTAGCGAGCGCTGAATGCGGCGGTGTCGGAGGCGTCGTCGGTGACGGCGAACACCGTGATCCCGCGCGCCGGCAATTGTTCGATGACGTGCGCGGGCAGATGCGCGCTCCACTGGTCGCGCTCGATGACGTCCAGTTGCTGTACGAGTTCGTGCGAATGCATGATGAGCGGAAAGGTGACATTAACCCGCTGCATTCTAGCGGTACGCGCGGGCGGCCGCGAAACGGGCCGCAAAACCGGCCATGAACGCAGGCCATGCAGCGCGCCGCTTAACTTGTATAGTGACGGGCACGAGGTTTGCGAAAGGCAATGAAGCAAACACCCTGAAGGCGCCCTCACGATTCAGACACGATCATGGACATCGACACGCTCTCTCGCGAGAACCTCCAGCAGGCCGCGCGTCATCAGGCCAATTGGGCGATGGGCGCACTGCGGCAGTTCGCGGAGAACCGCTGTCCTGCGTTGGCGGCGAGCATCGCGTTCTATGCGGCGTTTTCGCTCGCGCCGACGCTCGTGATGGTGATCGCGGTAGCCGGCTGGTTCTTCGGCCCGGCGGCCGCGCGCGGCGAGCTGTTCGGCCACATCAACGGCCTGATCGGCGACCAGGCCGCAGCCGGCGTGCAGACGATCGTCGAGAACGCGCATCACGCGGGCGCCAAAGGCGGCATCGCGACGATCATCTCGTTCTCGCTGCTGGCGATCGGCGCATCGGCGACGTTCTCGTCGCTGAACAGCGCGCTCAATATAGTGTGGCCGTACAGCGGGCCGCGCACTTCCAGCTGGCTCGCGCTGGTGCGGGTGCGACTGATTTCGTTCGGGCTCGTGCTCGGCGTCGCGTTCCTGCTGATCGTGTCGCTGGTGCTCGATACGGTGATCGTCTTTATCGGCAACTGGCTGTGGGGCGACTCGCCGTATGTCGTAATCGGCAATCTGCTGCAGCTCGGCGTCGGGCTGTTCGTGCTGATCTTCGCGTTCGCCGGACTGCTCAAGTTTCTGCCCGACGCTCGGGTGCTGTGGCGCGATGCGGTGGTGGGCGGCATCGTCGCGGCCGTGTTGTTTACGGCTGGCAAGAAGCTGTTCGCGCTGTATCTCGCGCATGCGGGAATGGCCAGCGCGTTCGGCGCGGCCGGCTCGCTCGCGGTGCTGCTGATGTGGCTGTACTTCTCGGCGCTGGTGCTGCTGCTCGGCGCGGAGTTCTCGGCGGCGCGCGGCCGGCTGCACGATCCGCGTGGCGGCTGGGGCATGCAGGGCGAGTCGCCGCCGGGCAGCCGCGCGAAGCTCGCGTCGGTACTGGCGGCATCGACCGTCGCGGCAAATGCCGCGCCGTCTGCTCCCGCTGCTGTGGGTGTTGCCAGCCAAACGGCTACGCCGCTGCCCGCGGGAATCAACGCGGCGGCGCAAAGGCGCTCCGCGCATGAGACCGCGGTGGACGTTACGCGCAAGGTGCTCGACGCCGAAGCGCAAGCCACCCGTTTCGCGGCGTCCGCCCTCGTCGAAGCGCGCCGCCAGGCGACGGCCGCCGACCGCTACGTGCGACGCAACCCGTGGACCTCGGTGCTGCTCGCGGCCGCCGCGGGGCTCACCGCCGCGGCCATGGCGCGCCGTGGCGCCGAGCGGCGCTGAAGCGGGCGCGTCACACCACCTTCACACCACGCTACCGTCCATACCCTTATAGATGCACGTGTTGCGCCGTCAATCCAGTCGATTGCGCCTGGACACACAACGCGCCCCTTCTGTCCAGCCTGTCTAGTCCTTTCGTCAGCCGTTTCACTACAAAGACGAGTGGACGAGTAGACGACTGGATTACATTTAGCATGCAAATCGATGCTCATAGTGCGTTCGTTCACCCAGTCACTATCAACAAATCAACAATAATGCACATCAGACCAATAAATGTTGCGCAAATGGAAACAATCGTTGAGAGCTTTAAATACAAGGGTTTGCATCGATTGTCAGTTTTTGGCGACACTCTTTTTTTTCCGTTTCTACCCCGCCGAGCCGCTGAGCTATTCTGCTTTCCGCAACAACGAACAATCATCTGCGTGGAGAAATGGATGAAACGAATCGCACTGTCTACCCTTTCGCTGGCGCTCCTCGGCGTCGCCGGTATCGCTCACGCGCAAAGCAGCGTGACCCTGTATGGCGTGCTGGATGAATCGGTCCAGTACGTGAACAACGCTACGCCCAACGGCGGTAGCCTCGTACAAATGTTTGGCGGCAACCTGCAAGGTAACCGTTTCGGCCTGAAGGGCACGGAAGACCTCGGCGGCGGCCTGAAGGCAATTTTCCAGTTGGAAAACGGCTTTGACATCAACAACGGCAAGCTCGGTCAAGGCGGCCTGATGTTCGGTCGTCAGGCTTACGTCGGTTTGACGGGCGACTCTTGGGGCACCTTCACAGCTGGTCGTCAATACGACCCGCTGGTCGACATGATCCAGCCGCTGACGGGCGACAACTACTTCGGCAGCACGTTCGCTACGCCGGGTGACGTCGACAACAACGACAACAGCTTCCGCGTGAACAATTCGCTGAAGTATGTGTCGCCGGTGTGGTCGGGCTTCCAGGTCGAAGGCATGTACGCTCTGGGCGGCGTCGCAGGCGCGACGGGTTCGGGTCAAACGTGGGGCGGCGCAGCAACGTACGCAACGGGTCCGTTCAGCGTCGCGGGTGGCTACCTGAGGACTGACAACGCAAGCACCAACCTTCCTGTCCGCACGGGCTGGAACAGCACGACGGTCCCCGGCGCTACGTTCGACACGAACTTCCCGAACAACGCAGGCATCAACCAGGCTTACACCACGGCGAAGTCGATCAGTATCGGTTCGGCGGCTGCTCAGTACGTGACGGGCCCGTGGACGGCTAACCTGTCGTACAGCAACGCGCGCTACAAGCCGGACGCACAATCGGCGTTCACGTCGACGCAGATCTTCAACGTCGGCCGCGTGTACGTCGGCTACCAGATCACGCCGGCAGCCCTGCTGGGTATCGGCTACGCGTACACCCGCGGTACGGGCGACGCGAAGGCAACGTACAACCAGGTTTCGCTGGGCGGCGACTACTCGCTGTCGAAGCGCACCGACGTGTACACGGTCGCCGCATGGCAGCATGCAAGCGGCCAACAGCGTGATCCGGCTACGGGCGCACTCGTTTCGTCCACGGCTTCGATCGGTTCGTATGGCAACCAGTCGAGCACCAACAACCAGGTCATGGTCAGCCTCGGTATCCGTCACAAGTTCTAATCGGACTTCGAATCGGACCTGCGACGCAGCCGACGGGCTGCGTCGCCAGAGATCAGAAACCAGCCAGAGGCGATGCCGATGGCTGGTTTTTTTTCGTCCTGAGGTTTGGGTGCGAGCCCGAGCGAGCCTGACGCGCTCCGAACCCAACGCAGCTAGCGCCGCTGCGCCTTGCCCTTGTCGGCCTGCGCGAGAATCTGCGCGGGCGACACATCCTGCTCATGCTCGACGCCATCGGCGCCGACCGGCGCGCGATATAGCACCAGCGCCCGCTCCGACTGCGGCGACGGCGCATCCAGCGACTGCTGCCAGTCCGGATCGGGAATCTCGGCGAACACCTGGCGCAGACGCTCGCCCCACGTGCGGTGAAGCATGTCGAAGTACGCGTTGTCGCGATCGATCGACACGAACCGCGTGACCCGCAGCGCATCCTTCTCGTACACGAGCAGATCGAGCGGCAAGCCCACTGACAGGTTCGAGCGCAGCGTCGAGTCCATCGAGATCAGCGCGGACTTCGCGGCCTCGTCGAGCGGTGTGGACGGCGTCAGCACCCGATCGATGATCGGCTTGCCATACTTCGCCTCGCCGATCTGGAAATACGGATTCACGGCCGACGCCTCGATGAAATTGCCCGCCGCGTAGATCATGAAAAGGCGCATCCGGTTGCCCGCGATCTGGCCGCCTAGAATGAAGCTGCAATTGAAGTCGACACCGAACTTCTGCATCGCCTCGGCCTCGCGCTCATGCACGCGACGCACCGCGCTGCCGACCACGCGCGCGGCGTCCGCCATGGTCGGCACGCTCCACAGCGTGGGCTCGCTGGCATCGGCGGGCTCGGACAGCTCGTGCAGCACCGCTTGCGTGATCGACAGATTGCCGGCGCCGAGCAGCACCAGCATGCGTTCGCCGGGTTGCTCGAACACCGACATCTTGCGCGCGGTACTGATGTGATCGACGCCCGCATTGGTACGCGTGTCGGACAAAAATACGAGGCCGTCGTTGACGGCCATCGCTACGCAGTAAGTCATAAGGAATCCGCGGAAGGCAAAGGAACGGGGCTATTGTAATGCGGCGCACAGGCGCCTTTTATCCGTGTTTACGGCCTTTTTTGCAGCCTTTTTCGCAGCCTTTTGGCAGCTGATTCCGAACACGTGGCAGGAATGTTAAATGCGGTCGCGCGCGTTGGCGTTGCAACGCGGCTACTGCGACATCTGCGCGCTGACCGCCACCGCCACGTGAAGCTCCTCTTCGAGTCCGCCTATGCGTCGGCCGCGCACCGGTGCCGCGGCCTCATAGTCACGGGCGACCGCGAGCCGGCAGTAGATCTCGCTGGCAAACCCGGCATGCGTGACGTCGATCGAAATCCACCCTTTGCCTTCGAGCCAAACGTCGACCCACGCGTGACTCGCGCCATGCGGCACGTCGCCGGGTTCGATATATCCGCTCACGTAGCGCGCCGGCACGCCGCGCGCGCGGCAGCACGCGAGCATCAGATGCGCATGGTCCTGGCACACGCCGTTGCCGAGCGCGAGCGCCTCGGCGGCCGTGCTCGTAACCTCGGTCACGCCGGGCCGGTACTGCACGCGCTGCACGATCTGCTCGGACAGCGTGAGCAGGCTTGCCGGGCTCGCCAGATTCGCCACCGACTCCGCCAGTTCGCGGATCGCGCCGTCGGCTTCGGTCAGACGCGTCGCGCAGGTGAAATGCTCGAGCGGAATCGGGCCGGGCGGATCACCCAGCACGCCGTCGACGAGCGGCATCGTGTCCACCTCGCCCGACACGCGCAGATGAATCTCGTCGTGCGGCTTGTTCATGACGAGCGTGTGCAGCACGTTGCCGTAGGCGTCGAGCGTCGCGTCGAGCTTGCCCGGCGCGTCGATGTTCCAGCGCCGCACGGTCTGTCCGGCACCGCTCGCGGGCGTCAGGCGCAACTGCTGGATCGAATAGTGAACCGTCGCTTCGTAGCGGTAAGAGGTGTCGTGGCGGATCGTCAGGTACATGAGAAAACTCCGTCAGGCCACTGGCAGCATCAGATAAGTACGCGCCACCAGATTGCCCAGATCGAACACGCGAGCGAGGAACTGCGTCAGATAGGCGTGCAGACCGCTTTCGAAAATCTGCCGGATGTCGGCATACAACAGCTCGGCGCGCAGCTTGCCGGCGAAGCGCTCGCACTGGTTCGAGCCCGATGTGCGCAGCATCGCGAGATTGCTGCACACGCCGTCGAGCGAGGCGAGCAGCGAGCGCGGCATCTGCTGATTGAGGATCATCAGCTCGACGACGCGCGCGGGCGTCACGACGTCGCGATATACCCTGCGGTAGATCTCGAGCGCCGACACCGAACTCAGGATCGAGGTCCAGTAATAGAAGTCCTCGAGCTGACGCGCCGCGTCGCGTGAATTCGGCTCGACGTTCGCGAAACGCACATCGAGAATCCGCGCGGTGTTGTCGGCGCGCTCCAGATACGTGCCTAGCTGCGTGAAGAAGAACGCGTCGTCCTGCAGCGCGGTGCCGATCGTCACGCCGCGCGACAGATGCGAGCGGAACTTGACCCACTCGAACAACGAGCCCGGATTGCTCGCGGCCTGCCCGCTCGCGAGCCGCTCGTTGAATTCGAGCCACGTGTCGTTGATGGTTTCCCACCACTCGGTCGTCAGCGTGCCGCGCACGGCGCGAGCGTTTTCACGCGCGGCCTGCAGGCACGAATGAATGCTCGACGGATTACTTGCGTCGGCGATCATGAAGTCGAGCATGTGCTCGCGCGTCGGTTCGTCGTAGCGCTGCGCGAAGGCGCTTTCGAGCTCGGAGATGCGCAGCACCGAGCGCTGCGCGCGAGCCTCCTGTTCGGCCGTCTGCGGCAGCAGTTGCGCCTTCAGGTTGATGTCGAGCATGCGGGCGGTGTTCTCCGCACGCTCCATATAGCGGGCCATCCAGAAGAGGTGATCGGCGGTTCGGCTAAGCATGACGACATTCCATGTCTGTGATCTGAACGCGCGAGGCCTTCGTCAGCGACGAAGGTCCGCGCTGGTTATCCGTTGAGCGCCAGCGCGCATCAGGTTGCGAGTGTCGCGCCCTGCTCTGCTCTGTTGCGAGCGAGGCGAAAAGCGAGGTGAACAGCGCGGCGGCAACCGCGTCAGTCGACCATCCAGGTGTCCTTGGTCCCGCCTCCCTGCGATGAATTGACGACGAGCGAGCCCTCCTGCAACGCGACCCGCGTGAGGCCGCCCGCCACCATCGTGGTGGTCTTGCCCGACAGCACGAACGGCCGCAGGTCGATATGGCGCGGCGCGATGCCCGATTCGACGAAAGTCGGACACGCGGACAGCGCCAGCGTGGGCTGTGCGATATAACCGGCCGGACGCGCGCTCAGCCGCTCGCGGAAGGCCTCGACTTCGGCCTTCGTCGAGGCGGGGCCGACCAGCATCCCGTAGCCGCCCGCGCCGTGCACTTCCTTGACCACCAGCTCCGGCAGATGCGCGAGCGTATAGGCGAGATCCTCGGGCTTACGGCACTGATAGGTCGGTACGTTGTTCAGAATCGGCTTTTCGCCGAGATAAAACGCGATCATGTCGGGCACGTACGGGTAGATCGATTTGTCGTCGGCGATGCCGGTGCCCATCGCGTTCGCGAGCGCGACGCGGCCGGCGCGATAGGCGGTGAGCAGTCCCGGTACGCCGAGCGCGGAGTCGGGGCGAAACGCAAGCGGATCGAGAAAATCGTCGTCGACGCGCCGGTAGATCACGTCGACGCGCTTCGGTCCTTGCGTGGTGCGCATGAACACGTAGTTGTCGTCGACGAACAGATCCTTGCCTTCGACGAGCTCGACGCCCATCTGCTGCGCGAGGAACGTATGCTCGAAATACGCGGAGTTGTACATGCCCGGCGTCAGCACGACGACGACCGGATCGTCGACGCCCGCGGGCGCGACCGAGCGCAGCGTATCGAGCAGCAGGTCGGGATAATGCGCGACCGGCGCGATGCGGTTCTGCACGAACAGCTCGGGAAAGAGCCGCATCATCATCTTGCGGTTTTCGAGCATGTACGACACGCCCGACGGCACACGCAGATTGTCTTCGAGTACGTAGAATTCGCCTTCATCGCCGGCGCGCACCACGTCGACGCCCGCGATATGCGCGTAAACACCGAGCGGCACGTCGACGCCCTGCATCTCGGGACGATACTGCGCGTTGGTATAGACCTGGTCGGCCGGCACGATGCCCGCGCGCACGATGTTGCGATCGTGATAGACGTCATGGATAAACAGATTGAGAGCCTGCACGCGCTGTCGCAAACCCGCTTCGAGGGTCTGCCATTCGCCGCGCGGGATGATGCGCGGAATCAGATCGAAGGGAATCAGCCGTTCGGTGCCTGACAGGTCGCCGTTCACTGCGAACGTGATGCCGACGCGCCGGAACAGCAGGTCCGCTTCCGCGCGCTTGCGTGCGATCGCTTCATCGCCCTGACTGTCCAACCATCGCTCAAAGCGCGCGTAATGCGGCCGTACGCCATCGGCGTGATGGCGCATCTCGTCATAGCATCGCATGTCAGCCCCAGTCTTGTTGTCAAATAGAAGGCGAATGCGCTGCGCATTCGGTATTCGACCTTCGATCAAGCAAGCGTTATGCCATTGAATGTGTCGGGATAGAGCGCGTTGACGTGCCCCCTAACGGCGCATCCGCAGGGCGTCGGATTGCCTTGATCGTACTGTCGTGGATCATGATGCGCCAGTCAGGTGCGTGTGCGCCATCAGGGAGCACACTATGAGAGGCGCGCTTGCCGTTTCGCCAATGGACTCGACGCGCACTACGAAGCGAGCGCATAAAAAAAGTCCCCGTGAATCTTTATCCACGGGGACTTCGATCACCTGCATGCAGGCGCTTTTTAACGCACTCAAACGTCAGGCATGGTTAAACACAACAGCGCCATGCCGACGCCTGAGTCGTGCGAGCAACGCGTTCAGGCTGCCGCTGCGTCCTTCAACTTCTTCAGCGCGCGTGTCTTGATGCGCACGCTGGCCGGCTTGGCCGGGAACCAGCGCTCTTCACCCGTGAACGGGTCCTTGCCGAAGCGCTTCTTCTTCGCCGGCACAGCCTGCACGACGATCTTCAGCAGACCCGACAGCGTGAATTCGCCAGCGCCCTTCTTGTGCACCGTGCCGAGGATCGTGTCTTCGAGCGCGGCCAGCACGGCCTTGGCGGTCTTCGGTTCCACTGCAGCGCGTTCAGCGATGTGAGCTGCCAACGAGGCCTTCGTGAAGGTGTCCTTGATCGGCGACGCTGCGCCAGACGCCTTCACGGCGACCTTCTTGGCTGCGACGGCTTTCTTCGCAGGAACTTTCTTTGCAGCAACCTTCTTGGTCGGTACCGGGGCAGCAGCCTTCTTGGCCACCTTTTTTGCGGAAGTCGGCATGTTTCTCCTACCTGTTGTGGTCAGTGAATTGCTCGAAGCGCACACCGTATGTGCACGCTTCAACGCCGGATTCTACAAGCGCTAAAGCGATTTGCGCGACTCTTTTATGTATTGCGATGAAGTTTTTTGCGCGGCGCCGACGGTGCAACACGTTTTAGTCCCTGTTTTAGCGCCTAAAACGTGCGTGGCGAGCTCTTTGACATGCAGGAGTAACGCTCGTTACAGTTCGTTTCGGCCGTGGTTTCGAGGCGGTTGCGTCGGGCGAGCCGGTGTTTTCGCCCCTTGAAACAGGGCATTTTCTTCGTTTGAGGGGTCAAGCAACGCACCCTCCAACGTTTCGACGATGCCTACGCCTCGCTTGCGGCGAGCTCCGTTTCAGCGTGCGATGCGCTGCAGGATGTCGGCGAGCGTCGTCAGCGCCGTGTCGATATGTTCGGCCGCGATGCTGCCATAGCCGAAGATCAAGCCAGGCTGCGGTGTCACGCGATGGTGAAATGGCGCGAGTCCATAGAGGCCGATCGACGCTTCACGCGCGGCGGCAACGAGCACCTCTTCGCCGAGCGACGCCAACGGCCCCTTGAGCCGCGCCGCCAGATGGATGCCGGCGGTCGGCACGATCGGCTCGATCCAGCGCGCGAGACCGCCTTGCAGATGCTCGAGCAGCATCGCGCGGCGGGCCGCGTAAGCCTTGTGCATGCGCCGCAGATGGCGCGCGAAGTCGCCATTGAGCATGAACGACGCGAGCGTCATTTGCGTCAGCGTGCAGCCGTGCCAATCGGCGATCTGCCGCGCCTTCAGCAGCGGGCCGTGCAACGACGCGGGCGGCACCAGGTAGCCGATCCGCAGCTCGGGGAAGATCCGGATACGGTATGGGACGCGGTGAAGCCGCATTTCAGCGAGCAGGAAATCAGCGACCTGACGCCGCTGATCGTTGCGATCAACGGCTGGAACCGCATTGCGGTCTCGTTCAGGAAGATGCCGGGGTAAGCGGCGGCGCGTCTTCGCGGAGCTTCAGAAGATCACGGAGACCGCCACCGCGAGCCAGATCGCGGTCACGCCCGCGAGAAACAGATGCCGCGCGATACGCACGCGTGAGTCGCTGTTCTCCGGCTCGACGGGACTCGTCGCCATCCATGGCACGAGGCCCAGGCACGCGAAGCCGGCCAGCGCGAGCACAAAGACCACGACGTCGGCCTTGTGCCAGGCAGTCGGCTCATACATACCCCAGTAGCCGAGAAACACGATGCCGATCGAGAACACGGTCGCGGAAGCGGCGCTGAGCGCGGGCACCGATCCAGTTGGAGCCGGCATGCTTGACCTCCGATCGTCAGGTTGCGGCGGCGCTCGCGTGCGTCGCGCCATCCGCCCGATCCGCGTTCGCGTCGGCCGCGGCGAGCCGTCAGGAAGTGCGGGTCTGGCGAGCTTCGTACGTCTTCAGATGACTATAGGCGATGCGCAGCAGCGACACGCCGTGTTCGCCCTTTTGCGCGTCGCCGCCGCGCGAGATCAGGTCGCCGAGGATATGATCCGCCTCGGTGTGCGAGCGGTTTTCGACGTCGCGCAGCATCGACGCGGTCAGCGGCGACGGCGTCAGCAGCACCTGGGTGGCGCGCACGTCGAAGTCCGCGGCCATCGTGAAGCCGTTGTGCTCGGCCGCCGCGCGGCATTCGCCGAGCAGATTCTCAATCACGCGCTTGCCGTCCGGCGCAGCCAGGATATCGCCGACCGAACCGCGCATCAAGCACGTACTCGCGGCCAAGGTGGCGAGGAACACCCATTTTTCCCACATGCGCAGCAGGATGTTGTCGCTGATTGCGACGTCGAAGTTCGCGCCGGACATTGCATCGGCAATCGCCTCGGTGCGCTCCGAGGTGCCGCCCACGAGTTCGCCGAACGTGATCGCGTGCATGTCGTTCAAATGCACGATGTGCTGCTCGGCATCGAGCGTCGCGGCGATCACGCACTGACCGCCGAGCACGCGCTCCTTGCCGAAGAACGCGGTCAGCACGTCGATATGGCGCATGCCGTTGAGCATCGGTAGGATCAGCGTGTCTTCGCCGACGAACGGCGTGAACGAATCGATCGCGTCGTCGAGACTGTAGGCCTTGCAGCTCAGTAGCACGAGGTCGAACGGCTCGGCGGCGACACCGGCCAGTATCGTCTTCACGTCGGGCAACTGGAGATTGCCGCGCGGGCTGTTGATGACGAGGCCGTCGCTCCGTAGCTTTTCCGCGCGACCGGCGCGTACGAGGAAGGTCACGTCCTGCCCGGCCGCGGCCAGACGTCCGCCGAAATAACCGCCTACCGCGCCCGCTCCTACTACCAGAATTCGCATCTTGAGCCTCTTGAAAGATTTCGATTTGCCGATCGTGCGCGTCGCTGGCGGACGCATCTTCATGGTGCCGCGTATTCGGTGCTTGTGCAGGAATGTAGCAAAGATTGGGGGATCGGTTCCGGGGAGCGTTGCCAGCAGGCGGGTGGTGTCCGCCGGATGGTGCGTGCGAGGCACGATTGCGAAACGCTTGATCGGACTTCGACCCTCCCATACGCTTTCATGTCGCTGCCGTCACTGCGCCGCCACCGTTTCCCCCTGCTC
>NZ_VZQO01000057.1:0-45371 GCF_014397665.1 Paraburkholderia sp. UCT2 | reverse complement strand
CTATGTATGTCACCACGCCGAATACAACGTATGCGAAAACCACGCCCAGAGTGTCATACGCGGCGGCCGTGCGTTGGAGCGCGGCGACGGCGATATAGCCGATCAACACGACCGTGCCCAGGCATATCCGGAGGAGCGCCTGCTCCTTCTCAGGTTGTCCGCGAAAGACACCTGGAAACGTTTGCTCATGCCAACGCTGCGCGCCCGGCCGCTCCATGCCGTCTACCCGTCAATATTGTCTTTTGCAGAGCGGGCATTCTATCGCTTTTGCCGGCGACCAATGCTTCTTGCCGCTCTCTCCGTCCGCGTCCGAAGGTTGAACCGCCATTCCTGCCGCCGCGGCGACCGACACACCTCCACGCTTGAAGCGGTACCAGCAAGCATCGGGTGCATGCCCAAATACCGGTTGGTCTTTTGAAACGCGCTGCTACGATTAGGCTGTGTTGTGCGGTATGGCGGCTTTCGCGCCTTGCCTGGTCGCAACAACCTGCGTTCCGCTGACAACGACTTTCCAAGAACTACGTTTCGGGAGGGATCATGTCGCGTCATTCATCCAGACTGGCGATCCAGTCGCCCCCAACCCCGCGCAATGGGCTGTCCTTTTCGCTGGCGTATGCCGGCGCGGCACTCATCGCGCCTCGGTCGCGGCCTTCCGCGTGGAACCGTGTTCTGCGCCCGCTGACGCTTGCACTATGGGTGCCGCTCGCGCTCGCCGCGTGGTGCGTGCCGATGGCCCACGCGGCCGGACCACTGCCGCAGGGCGGCGCCTTCGTCCGGGGCCAGGGCGCGATGACGAGCGGCACCACTTCGCTAACGATCGACCAGTCCTCGTCCCGCGGCGTGATCGACTGGCACAGCTTCTCGATCGGCAACGGCAACACCGTCGCCTTCAACAACGGGTCGGGCGCGACGCTGAACCGTGTCTCGGGCGGCGATCCGTCATCGATTCTCGGCAAGCTCACCGCCACCGCGGCACACTCACAGCCATGTGAATGAGGGCAGACGTCGAATAACCTTTAGCGCGTGCAGCCAACCGACGTCAGGCACAGGTCGTTGCAAACCGGCCAGTTCTCGACGGAGAAGGATCGTTAAATTCGGTGTCCGCATTGGTCGAATGCTGTTTTTTTTGAGGATACTGCGCCGACACTTTTTATCTGGATCGTGCGGACCGCCATCACCTACATCGACTGCATTTCGCTGGCGCCTGGCGCCTGGAACCTGGGCCTCAATCAGCATCAGGTCGAAATCGGCTCACCTGATCCTGGCCCGCTTGCAAGTGTCGAGCCAGTGCATGCGAGCAGCTCGCCGTTGCAGTTCGAGCCGGATCGATTCTTTGGGAGACGGTGCGGAAGCAGGAGGGATATCGTCCCTTGATATCAACTCCATATGGTCTATATACAAGCAGAGTGATTGTTGAAACCGGCGAGGAATTGGGGATGGACGACGCTACTTTCGGGGAGCAATTAGCTCCAAATGGAAACGCCGGGTTGCCTTGGTCAAGCAGCATCACGGTGGCGATGCGTGTGAACGGCCAGTCGCGGGCCGCTACAGTGAACCCGCGCGTCACGCTGCTGGACTGGTTGCGCGAAGACTCAGGTCTCAGCGGCGCCAAGAAGGGCTGTAATGAAGGCGCATGCGGCACCTGCACCGTGCTGGTCGACGGCAAGCGGATGAACAGCTGTCTGACGCTCGTCGTGCAATGTGACGGCCGCGAGGTCACGACTGTCGAAGGTCTGGCCGCCTCCGACGGGACGCTGCATCCGGTACAGCAGGCATTTATCGAGCACGATGCTTTTCAGTGCGGCTATTGCACGCCCGGGCAAATCGTCTCCGCGGTCGCCTGCATCGCTGAAGGGCACGCGACCGATGAGGCGAGCGTTCGCGAATGGATGAGCGGCAATCTGTGCCGCTGCTCTTGCTATCCGCAGATCGCGGCGGCCGTGCTCGATGCCGCCGGCGCGGCCGGGCACGAACGATGAAAAACTTCGAATACGCGCGTGGCGCAACCGCGCAACAGGTAGTCGCGTCGTTGGCGGCGGGCAACGTGGCGATCATCGCGGGCGGTACGGAGCTGCTCAACTGGATGCGGCTCGGCATCGCAGCGCCCGATCGCGTCATCGATGTCGGTGGACTCACAGGTCTCGTTCGTATTGTGCGCGAGCGTGACGATCTGGTGATCGGCGCGCTGACGGACCTGAACGTGATCGGTGAAGACGCGCTCGTCGGAGCCCACGCGAGCGCGCTGGCTCAAGCCTGTCTGCTCGCCGCCTCGGCGCAGGTGCGCAACCGCGCGACGCTCGGCGGCAATGTGATGCAAAAGACGCGATGCGCTTATTTTCGTTCGGAAGCGCCGTTGCCATGGGGCTGCAACAAGCGCAATCCCGGGTCGGGCTGCCCCGCGCGCAATGGCATCAACGAACGGCATGCAATTTTTGGCTGGACCGATGCATGCGTCGCGGTTCAACCGTCCGATCCGGCTGTGGCACTGGCTTGTCTGGATGCGACAGCTGAGGTCATCGGGCCGAACGGCGGTCGAATGATCAAGATGACGGAGTTCCACCTGACGCAGCAGGAAGCGGCCGGTATGGGCGGCGATGCCGCCCGGCTCGAGACGAGACTGGCTGCCGACGAAGTAATCGTCTCCTTTCACATACCCATCCGCGCGGACGCACGATCGGCCTACGTAAAAGTCCGCGAGCGCGCCAGCTACGAATATGCGCTGGTCTCGGCAGCCGCATCCGTGGAGCTCGATCGGGATCGCATTGTGTCGGCGCGCATCGCACTTGGCTCGGTGGCGCAACGCCCGTGGCGCCTTCCAGCCGCGGAGGCGTCGCTGGCCGGGCAGGCGCCGACCAAGGAAGTGGTCACGCCGATTGTCGACGCGGCAATGAGCGACGCCCGGCCGCTTGCTCACAATGGCTACAAGGTGACGATGGCGCGCAATGCCGCGGTGCGTGCGTTACTGACGGCAGCAGGGCGATCATGAGCATCGGCACGGCGGTCTCCCGCGTGGAAGGCCAGGCGAAGGTCACGGGACAGGCGAAATTCGCGGCTGACAACACGCCGCCCGGCACGCTTCATGCGGCGTTGGTCGGCGCGCCCGTCGCGTCGGGCCGGCTGATCGACGTGGATGCCACCGCGGCACTTACCTTACCGGGTGTGGTGCGGGTGCTTACCGCGCACGATATGCCGCGATTCGGGGCGGTTCAGCCGCCAGCGGCGGTGCTCGCACTGCCGTTGCAAAACGACGCGATTCGGTACGAAGGCGAGCCGGTCGCAATCGTGCTTGCGGAATCCATCGAGGCGGCGGAAGCCGGCCGCGATGCCGTGCTTGTCCGTTGCGAGCGCGACGACCCCATCCTTCCCGGCGCCGCGACGCGCGAGCCGCCGCCCGAACCGCGCATGCTCGGCGACGATCTGGAGATGGGCGACGTCGATGCGATTTTCGGAACCGCACAGGCAAGCGTGGCGGCGACGTATATTCAAGCCGCGCGTCACCACAATGCGATGGAGACATCGGGCACCGTTGCGCGATTCGAGCACGGCAAGCTCACGCTGTGGGATGCGGTTCAGGCGAGCGAGAATGTGCCGCTTGTCGTAGCCGCGGCACTCGGCATGAGGCCGGACGACATTCACGTGATCGCACCGCACACGGGCGGCGGGTTCGGCTCGAAGGGATATGTGTGGCCGCACCAGATTCTGGCCGCCGCCGCGGCACGCGTCGCGGGGCGGCCCGTGAAGCTTCATCTGCGGCGTCACGATCAGTTCGTCTGCGTCGGCTATCAGCCGTGGGTGAAACAGGACATCAAGCTTGCGGCAACGGCGGACGGCCGGCTCAGCGCCATCGATCACGAAATCGTCAATTCGAGCGCGATTGCGGACACGCATCTGGAGCCCGCAAGCGAAGCAAGCAAGACGCTTTATGCGTCGCCCGCCATTCGCACCAAGCAGTGGCTGGAGCGGCGCAACATCAACGTGCCCACGCCAATGCGCGCGCCGGTGGAAGGTCCGGGGCTATGGGCGCTCGAAAGCGCGATGGACGAACTCGCCGTGGCGCTGAAGATCGATCCGCTCGATCTACGACTGGCGAACTACGCCGAGGTCGATCCGCATACGAACAAGCCCTGGTCGTCAAAAAAGCTTCGCGAGGCGTATGAGGAAGGCGCGCGGCTTTATGGCTGGCGCACGCGCGGCGAGACGCCACGACGAGACGGAGCGTGGCGCATCGGACATGGGATGGCGACGAGCTCGATGGGCAATTTCCGCTTTCCCGGCGGGGCGCGCGTGCGCCTGAGGTCCGACGGCACGGCGCAGATCGAGGCGAACACGCACGATATCGGCACCGGCACGCAGACGGTCTTTTGCCAGATCGCGGCCGAAGAGCTGGGCTTGCCGATCGAGAACGTGTCGATTGTGTGGGGCGATACCAACCTTCACCCGGCGAGTCCCGTCTATGGATCGAGCGCCACGGGCAGCACGGGAAGCGCGATCGCACTGGCTTGCCGGGAAATCAACGCGAAGCTCGATGCGCTCGGCGGGAAAGACGTTCGCGCGGGCCTGCGGCGGGCTAATCTACCGGAGATGGTCGCGGACGGTGCGTTCACGCTTCCGGGTGGCGCCAGCTTCAGCGCGGACGGCGACGGTACGCCATACGCGATGCGGACGTGGGGTGCGATCTTTGTCGAAGTAGGCGTCGATCCCGAGCTTGGCCTCGTGCGCTTGCGCCGGGCGGTGGGTGCCTATTCCGCGGGCCGGATTATCAATCCGAAAACGGCGCGAAGCCAGATGACGGGCGCGATCATCTGGGGTTGGGGCAAGGCGACGATGGAAGAAAGCGTGCAGGAGCCCAATACCGGTGGCTGGCTCGCGAAGAATCTGTCGAACGTGGCGGTCCCGGTGAATGCGGACATTCCGCTCGATATCAAGATCCACTTCGTCAGTGAGTATGATCCGCATGCAAGTGCGATCGGTACCCGCGGCATCGGAGAACTCGGCGCGACCGGCGTGGATGCCGCAGTGGCCGCAGCCGTCTACGACGCCATTGGCTTGCGTGTGCGCGACCTGCCCATTTTGCCGGGCAAGATACTGGCAGGCCTTTCGAGTCAGCACGCCGCTGCGGGATAGCAATGCGGCTCGGTCGTGAGTTGAGTGCTCAGGACGGACGGCACCTGTCGAATAAAGCAAAAGGCGGAAAAATTTAAAGGGAAAGCTGAACGGCAAGTTGGGGCCGATGTTGGGCGTTTGCGCGGATCGTTAAACCAGAAAGTGAGTGTTTTTTGCAGGAATTAATAAAAATGTGAATTCATTTGCAATGCCTTGTTAAGCCATTGATTGTGCTGGAATCGGTCTGTGAGAGAAATAACGGGTTAAAGCAGATCCTGAACGTACGGTCGCGTCAATGCGTCTTGAAACGTTGCATGATGGATAGTTAAGCAGAATCTGAAACGCGAGGCCAGCAAGCGTGGAAAGGGCCAGTGGTTTTGGCGTCTGATGTTCGGTGCCTTTGCCGACGTTCGGCGATAGGGAGCCGTGCGTCGGCTGCAGCTTGGTTTGCTGCCATTCGTAAACCGGCGTCGGCGAATGGCACTTCGCACTGTCAACGAGTGAGTCTTCCCGACCCATACCGGGCAGTCGCATTGAGGCGCGGCCGTCGCCGAAACGTAGATGGTCAACGAACCATCTTTGTTTTTCTTCAATACGCCGCTGTTGCCGTCGTTAAGGGAGCCGGGGTTGTCAATCACATAACCCCACAGGTCATCCCACTGGCTGGTGTAGTAGCGATGCTTTTCAATTCGGGGCATGCTCAGGACCCACGGCTCGCTGCGCACGTCTACCCATGCATAGGAATAAGGGGTGTCGTTATTCGGCGTCACGATGTCGGTATCGGCCGGAGACGACGCCCCCAGGTGCAGCCACTTGCCGAATGCGCGGTCGCCCTTGATGGCCTGCATGTACATCTCGTCCGATAGTCTGCCCGCCTCAAGCTCACGTAATGTACAAGAGCGCTCTTCATTGATGTACGTTCGGCATGTGGCAACGAAGGACCGTTGGTGGCCGAGAGCACCAGTTCCGTGAACGTTCTACGAAGCTGACGTTGGCGTCCTCAACGGCGGCTTTCCGGCGAGGTGGATGAATGGGTGCTGCCGGCCAAGAGGCGTAAGTTGCCCACGGTATTAGTCGGTCGCTCAAACGTCGGCTGCGCATCTCGTTTCGGCCGTTGGTGCCGCCCTTCGATACCTCGGAATTCAAGCAGTTGATATCAACGGCGACGGCAGGCGGTGCCACCGCCTGCTCTCTGGCTGAGCCGCGCAGACGGCTCAGTGAATCGCCGTTATGCATTGGGCCATCCTAGCCGCTGCGCTCGATGAAGCGAGGCTCGTACGACAACCCGATGGAAAGGTGCGATGAGCGTAATATAGGCTCGCCCCAGCGGACGATTGTAGAAGACGAGCGTCGTCACTATGAGGCGGGATCGACCGTGAGATGACGGCTGCACGAGGACCGACACGCGGAAATCCAGATGCGTGTCATCCTCGCCGAGAACGATCTCGTCGTCATATCGTTCGAATACGTGAAATAGGCTTATCCTGTCGCCTCCTTTCTCCTTGAGGTCAACTGCTGTCTTCAAGCCGAACGGCCGCACGAGAATGTCCCGGAATCTCAGCAGCATGCCAATCCATGCCGGCTGCCTGGCAAAGACGTGTCGTGCGAGAGCCTCTGCGTCGTGGCAGGCTCTTTCTGGCAGGTCCACCGAGAACGCGTCCGCGAAATCAGCCAGGCCGTACGACCATCTCAGCTGCGAGGCCGGCGGCAAATCGGACTGTTCGATCTTCGGATAGCAATGCATGTGCGATCACCAATGCGAGGGTCCTGGGCCGAGACATTACAGCAGCGAGATACCGCCGTCGACCACCGACTCCGCGCCCAACATGTACCGCGAAACGTCAGTCGCCAGAAATAGCGCCGCTGTGGCGATATCGCTCGCTTCGCTCATCCGGCACACCGGCACCTGCACCTCGAAGGCCAGGAGGCGTTGTACCGACTTTTTTTCTGCTGCTATGCCGGCAAAAGACCAGCAATACGATAGCTTTCAATTAACCCATCATAGACAGAGATATCCGCGCGACTTCTGGCGATGAGTTGAGCGCCAGCGACGGCTGCGAAGATGGCGCGAGCACGCCCCTCGCGAGGCGCCGCCCCGGCATGCCGGGCGGCGCCCTTGAAACGGAGGATTGCCGCGAGAGAAAGCGATGCGATGCGGCGCGCCGTCCGACGGAACGGCGCGCCGCCGCGCGCATCAGAACAGCGCGTCGATGAGGCGCCGCGTTTCGCGGATCGACTGGCCGATGGTATCGCGCGTGAGCCGGCACGCGAGCGCCAGCGCGACGATGCAGCCGATCCCGAACGACACGAGCGTGACGTTCTTCGGATCGAGTAGCGCGTGGCTGCCGAATACCAGATGCGCGGACAGCAGCGTGCCGACGACGGTGACCGCCGGAATCGTCAGCGCGGGCACGAAGAGCCGGTTGCCGAGCTGCTTTGCCCGTTCGCGCAACTCGGCCTCGCCGCGCACGCGCGGCTTCGCGCCGGTCACGCCGCCGAAGCCCGCGACGAGCGCCATTGCGATGACGATCACGCCCGTCACCGCGGTCGGCAGCACGTCGCCCGCGAGGAACACAACGCCGTACAGCATCCAGAAGCCGCCCGCGAGCCAGCGCTTCGGGTGGTCGCGGTCGCTGACGATGACGCCGCCGATTACGAACAGCAGCACGCCGAGCAGCCAGAAAAACCAGGTGAGCGAAATCATGCGTGATCTCCTTGAGTCGGCGCGGCGGCGAGCTCGGCGCTCGCTTGGTCGTTTTCATCATGTTGAACGGCGTTGCCGCCGCAGCGGCGCGCGAGCCAGCCGTCGAGGCGATGAAGGCGCACGCTTTGCACGATGAACGCGGCGAGTGCGGTCGGCATGCCCCATACCGCGACGTGCATCGGTTCGACCGCGATGCCCGCTTCCTTCAGGAACGTCACCATTAGCACGATCGCGCCGAACGCGACGAAGATGTCCTCGCCGAAGAACAGGCCCACGTTGTCGGTCGCGGCGGAGAACGCGCGGATGCGGTAGCGCTCGGTGTCGCCGAGCTTGCCGAAGCGCGTTCGCGCGGCGCCCTCGGCCATCGGCGCGATCAGCGGACGCACCATCTGCGGATGGCCGCCGAGGCCCGTTAGCCCGAGCCCGACCGTGGTCTCGCGCACGAACAGATACGCGATCAACAGACGTCCCGGCGTCGCCGCGCGGATGCCGCCGATCCAGATCTGCGCGCGCTCGCGCAGGCCGTGCCGCTCGAGCAGCCCGATCACCGCGAGCGGCAGCAGGATGATGAGCGGAATCACGCGGGTCTTCACGAAACCGCTGCCGATCGCTTCGAGAATCCGCTCGAGCGGAAAGTGCGCGGCGAAGCCCGTGACGATGGCCGCCGCGGTGACGATCAGCATCGGATTGAAGCGCAGCAAGAACCCCGCGATGATCACGAGGACGCCGAGCAGAGGATAAAGATTGACTGCTGCCGGGTGCATGGCCAGGTCTCCTGTTGGTCAGGGTTGGTTAGGCTGGTGGTTGGAATCGCCGCGCCGCCTGCGGCGGCACGGCATGGAAGGGCGGCGCGCTCCCCGATACGCTCTCGCGCCGCCGCCCGTTCAGTCAGGCTGCGTGCCCATAGCCGCCGCCGCCCGGCGTTTCGATCACGAACACGTCGCCCGGATTGACCTGCGCGGTGTGGGTGGCGCCGAAGCGGTCCACCGCGCCGTTCGCGCGCTCGATCCAGTTGCGTCCCGGACGGCCGTCCTCGCCGCCCGCGAGTCCGAACGGCGCGACGCGGCGACGGTTCGCGAGAATGTTCGCGGTCATCGCGCGCGTGAAGCGGATGCGTCGCACCGCGCCATCGCCGCCTGCCTGCAGCCCAGCGCCGCCGCTGCCGGTACGGATCGCGTGCTGCTCGACGATCACCGGGAAGCGCCACTCGATCACTTCCGGATCGGTCATGCGCGAGTTGGTCATGTGCGTTTGCACCGCCGACGTGCCCGGATGACTGCGTCCCGCGCCGGAGCCGCCCGCGATCGTTTCGTAATACTGCTGGGTCTCGTCGCCGAACGTGAAGTTGTTCATCGTTCCCTGCGAGCCGGCCATCACGCCGAGCGCGCCATACAGCGCGTCGGTGATCGACTGCGAAACCTCGACGTTGCCGGCCACCACGGCGGCCGGATACGCGGGGTTCAGCATCGAGCCGTGCGGAATCACGATGTCGATCGGGCGCAGCACGCCTTCGTTCATCGGAATGCTGCCGGCGAGCAGCGTGCGGAACACGTACAGCACGGCGGCCTTGCACACCGAGCGCGGCGCGTTGAAGTTGCTGTTGCGCTGCTCGCTCGTGCCGGCGAAATCGACGCGCGCGCTGCGCTTGTCGTGATCGATCGACACCTTCACGCGGATCACGGCGCCGTCGTCCATCGCGTACGCGAACTCGCCGTCGGCGAGCGCGTCGATCGCGTCGCGAACGGCTTCCTCGGCGTTGTCCTGCACGTGGTTCATGTACGCGAGCACCACGTCGGCGCCGTAACGGTCCACCGCGCGCAGCAGTTCGTTCGCGCCGCATTCGCAGGCGGCGATCTGCGCGGTCAGGTCGGCGATGTTCTGGTCGACGTTGCGGCTCGGCCACGGGCCGGTGCCGAACAGCTTGCGCACCTCGTCCTCGAGGAAGCGCCCCTCTGCGACGATGCGCACGTTGTCGAGCAGCACGCCTTCTTCTTCGATGGTCGTGCTGTTCGGCGGCATCGAACCCGGCGTGATGCCGCCGACGTCGCCGTGATGGCCGCGCGCGGCGACGTAGAACAGCAGCGCGCCGTCGTCGCCGTACACCGGCATCACCACGGTGATGTCGGGCAGGTGGGTGCCGCCGTTGTACGGCACGTTCAGCATGAACACGTCGCCGCGGCGCATGCTCGCGCCGTGCTCGCGGATCACGCTCTGCACGCTGTCGCTCATCGACCCCAGATGCACGGGGATGTGCGGTGCGTTCGCGATCAGCCCGCCCGCGCGGTCGAAGATCGCGCACGAGAAGTCAAGGCGCTCTTTCATGTTGACCGAGTAGGACGTCTTTTCGAGCGTCACGCCCATCTGCTGCGCAATCGACATGAAGATGTTGTTGAACACCTCCAGATGCACCGGATGGCGAGCGGTGGTGATCGTCAGCGCCGCAGCTCCGCGCTCCGCTTCCTGCCGCTCGAGCAGCAGCGTGCCGTCGTCGAGCACGCGCGCGCTCCAGCCCGGCTGCAGCACGATGGTGGAGATGTCCTCGGCAATCAGCGCCGGGCCTTCGATGCGCGTGCCCGCGGCGAGCGTCTTGCGCACGCGCAGCGGCACCGCGCGCAACGCACCGTCGACGAACATCGGCACGTCGCTCGGCGCCGTCTCGCCGCGCAGCGCCAACGGCGCGCCGATGCGCGGCTGCGTGCCGGTCTGGCCGACCGCCTCGACGACGATCGATTCGATCACGAGCGGCTTGCCGCCCATCACGAAGCCGTAGCGCTTGCGATGCAGCGCTTCGAACGCGCGGGTCATCGCGGCGGCATCGCCGAACGGCACTTCTAGCGTCGAGTCGGTGTTCTGATACTTGAGCCGCACCGCGCGCATCGCGTCGACCTGCGCGCGCGGCACGCGCTGCGCGGTGACCTGCGCGATCGCGTCGGTTTCGAGCGCTTCGTACGCGGGTTCGAGCGACGCAGCGGCGGCTGCGTCCAGCGTCGCTTCGACGGCTTTTTCGCGCAGTACGCGCAGATCGGCGAGGCCCATGCCGAATGCGGACAGCACGCCGGCGAACGGATGCAGCACGATGCGGCGCATGCCGAGCGCGTCGGCGACCGCGCACGCGTGCTGGCCGCCTGCGCCGCCGAACGCGCACAGCGCGTAGTCGGACACGTCGTGACCGCGCTCGACCGAAATCGTCTTGATCGCCTGCGCCATGCTGTCGACGGCGACCGTCAGAAAGCCTTCGGCCACCGCTTCGGGGCTCATCCGCTGGCCGGTTTCGCGCTCGACCTGCGCGGCCACTTCGGTGAAGCGGCGCCGCACCGTTTCGGTGTCGAGCGGCAGATTGCCTTGCGGTCCGAACACATGCGGGAAGTGTTCGGCCTGCACGCGGCCGAGCATCACGTTGCAGTCCGTCACCGTGAGCGGGCCGCTGTTGCGATAGCTCGCCGGCCCCGGATACGCGCCGGCCGATTCCGGGCCGACCTTGAAGCGGCCGTTCTCGAAGCTGCAGATCGAGCCGCCGCCCGCGGCCACCGTGTGAATGTCCATCATCGGCGCGCGCACGCGCACGCCCGCGACCTGGGTCTCGAATACGCGCTCGTACGCGCCGTCGTAATGGGCGACGTCGGTCGACGTGCCGCCCATGTCGAAGCCGATTACCTCGTGTTCGCCGACCGCCTCGCAGGTCTTCACCGCGCCGACGATGCCGCCGGCCGGTCCCGACAGGATCGCGTCCTTGCCATGGAAGTGACCGGCTTGCGCGAGACCGCCGCTCGACTGCATGAACATCAGGCGCACGGAGCCCGTCTGACCCGACACGCGCTCGACGTAGTCCTGCAGCACCGGCGACAGATAGGCGTCCACCACGGTGGTGTCGCCGCGGCCGACGAGCTTCATCAGCGGACTCACGCGGTGGCTCACCGAGATCTGCGTGAAGCCGCATTCGTGCGCGAGCGCCGCGACGCGCAATTCGTGCTCGGGGAAGCGATAGCCGTGCATCAGCACGATCGCGACCGAGGTGATGCCGGCCGCGCGTGCGGCCTGCAGGCCGGCGCGCGCGGCAACCTCGTCGAGCGGCCGGAGCAGTTCGCCGCGCGCGCCGACGCGCTCGTCGATCTCGAGCACGCGCTCGTACATTTGCGCGGGCAACTGGATGTGGCGCGCGAAGATATCCGGACGCTCCTGATAGCCGATGCGCAGTTGATCGGCGAAGCCGCGCGTGATCGCGAGCAGCGTGCGCGCGCCCTTGCGTTCGAGCAGCGCGTTCGTGGCGACCGTGGTGCCCATCTTCACGACTTCGATGCGCTCCTGCGGCAGCGGGTCGGCGGCGGCGAGGCCGAGCAGGTCGCGCATACCCTGCACGACGGCGTCCTGATAGCGGTCCGGGTTCTCGGACAGCAGCTTGTGCGTGACGAGCGCTCCGTCGGGCCGGCGCGCGACGATGTCGGTGAAAGTGCCGCCGCGGTCGACCCAGAACTGCCAGCGGCCATCGTCGGCGCGCTCGTTGCCCGGTGTCTTCCCCACGTTTCGGTCTAGAAGCGGGAAAGAACCCGGAATGATCCCGGAATGAACATGGAAATAGGCGGGAGAGAAGGCGGATAGAAGAAATGGCAGGATCGTAAATGAAATCTGGAGAAAAACAGCCTAAAGATATGCGCGCTGAATGCCGTCAACCAGCTTGCGCCATGAGCACGCAGTCCGGTCATTCCGGGCTCGCGAGCCTGAATGTCGCGACGTGCCGGACGGACGCTGCGCGGTAGTGGCGGTGGCGGCCGCAACAATCAACGAATCGAACAGAGCATGCGAAAGCTGGCAGTCGGAATCGGAATGACGATGTGGCTGGGTTGCATGGCAGTGACCTGTGCGGTGGCTATGGCGTCGGAGCAGCAGGTGATCGTCGAGGGCGCGCAGCGTGCGGACGAAACCGTGCGCGTGAGCGGCCAGCGCGTGCCGTTGCTGCACGCGCTCGAACAGATCGTGCCGGCGAGCTACAGCGTCAACGTGCCGAACGCCGGCGCGTGGGCCGATACGCCGGTCAGCTGGCATGCGGGCGGCTCGTTCGTGCGCGTGCTCGGCGAAATGCTGTCGGCCAA
Organism: Paraburkholderia sp. UCT2; assembly: GCF_014397665.1. Lineage (NCBI taxonomy): Bacteria > Pseudomonadati > Pseudomonadota > Betaproteobacteria > Burkholderiales > Burkholderiaceae > Paraburkholderia > Paraburkholderia sp. UCT2. The sequence goes on along the minus strand of NZ_VZQO01000057.1, from coordinate 32,477 downwards.
TCCGCAGTTGCAGGCGCGCGTGAATACCGATCTGCGCATCGTCACGGTCAGTGCGGTGCCGCAGCGAGCGATGACAACCGATGCGCCGCAGCGAGCCGATGCGAACGCCAATGCGCGCGAGCCTGCGACGGGTGGTGAGCCGATCGATACTGCCGCGCAGCGTGCCAGCGGACCTGCGGTGACGGCGGCTGCGCCGCCTGCGTCGCTCGCGCCGGACGAGTCGGCGGTGTCCGCGCCGCTGTCCGCCGTTAATACGCAGTCCTCGTCGGCAGCCACGTCGAAGCCGCCGACCGCGCCGGCCTCGATCGCCGTGGCCGGGCCGCCGGGGCAGCCGTTGACGCGGGGCATGCCGCCAGCTGGTGCCGACACCGCTTCCGCGCCGCAAGCGCAGCAAGTCTGGGAACTCCGCGAATCCGACGGCTCGGTGCGCAACGCGCTGCAGCGCTGGGCTCGCGAAGCGGGCTGGCAATTCGTGTGGGACGTACCGACCGATTTCACCGTCGATGCGAATGCAACGATTCACGGCTCGCTCGACGAGGCGCTGCGCGAAGTAGTCGATGCGCCTGCGTCGTCGATGATTGCAAGGAGTCCGCATTGCGAACACGTCGCAACCAGGCGACTGAGCGACGATGCGGTCCAAAAGAATCCCAACATTTCTCGAGTTGGCCGCGACGTCAGTGAGCTCTTCGGGGACGCGCAACCGCAAGCCGCGTGCTTCATATAGGTTCTTGCGGATCACCGCGCCGAATCGGCATTCAAATTTGCTTGCCATGAACGGCGACGAGGGTATGCTTTGCTTGGACAAGTATGCCAGCCAGCGCTCGTATGGCGCAGCTCTGACCTCCGTCAAGATGCCTTCGCCAGGCGCTTACAGCGGCCTCGCCTCGCTGGCGGGTCGCGCGCATCCTGCCGTCTCGCCCAACGCCAAGGAGACAGACATGCCCGTGCCCAAGGTCAAGCTCTCGGACTCCGCGGCGTTCCGTTCGGTCCTGTCCGAGCAGGAGTGGAACAACGTCTCGAACCTGTTCGCCACGCGCGGCAAGGCCTGGCCCGAGCACGAGACGCTGCTGAAGGAGCAGGCGTCCGAACCCGACGAGTCCGCGTTCCATTCGATCCCGCGGCATGGTCCGCAGACCGGGTGGGAATCCCAGCTCATCCGCCTGGTGACCGGCCGCACGCCGGACCAGCCCGAAGACCCGATGGGCGTGAAGGACGCGGTCGAGAAGTACCGCAGGAAGGAAAGTCTGCCGCTCAAGGAGCGCGGCAAGATCCGCTACGCGAAGGCCAATTCGGTCGGCGCCTTCCTTTCGCCCGAGGTGGAAATGGCGGCCATCACGCTAGCCCGTGCCAAGGCGGATCCGCTGATGAAATACCGCTACGCGGAGACCACGGCTGGGAACGCGACCCAGTGGCAGCCCTTCGACTACATCGATGTCGTCGTGAGGCCGCCCTACGGGCTGGCCGGCGTCAGCTTCTATCGCAGCAAGAACGCGACGAAGCTGGTCGAGAGCGATGCCGTACAGGCGATCGAGGACTTCGTCAACAGCCGGCGCATCACCCGCAGTGCGAGCGCAAAGCAGAGCGGGCGCACCTGGGAGCGCACGCGCGACATCCTGCGTGGGATGGACGAAGAGGGCCGGGAGAACTACCCACACTACCGCATGGCGGCCAAGCGCGACTTTGGGTTGCGCTTCACTAGCATGCAGGACCTGCTCGACCACCTGGAAGTGAGCGCGATCTGGATGAAGTACGTCAACGTCGCGCTGCGCCTCATCGGCAATGCCTGGCTCGTACACACGGCCTATGCGGTAGGCGGCGTCTCCTATGTCGCCACCGGCGACGAGGTCGGCGACGTGAAGCAGACGTTCGCGGCCAAGCCCAAGTGCGAGCCAACGGTGAAGTCGGGCAAGTGGACCGGCAAGCTCAAGACGACCGAGACCGGACCCGAGGTCTTCATCAATCCCGCCAGCCTGCTGTAAGGGGGCGGGTCGCCCCCCTGCACGCGCAGCCTGGACGCACTCGTCGACTCCCCCGCCGCCACGAGGCCCGGGCGGCTCGAGCCACGTTGCGGACCGCGGCGTATCTGGTGCACCACGTCATCCCGCACACCCTGGCGCAAATTTCTGCACGCGCCAAGCGGAAACGCGGCGCTGCGAACCGGCCGGCCGCGCCGCGGAGGGCTGCGACGCACCCGGGGCGGTGAGCCCGGCAGGCCGGCGGCGGTGAGAGAAGGGCGCGTCGATAAACGCCCTCTGGGGTGTCCATTTAACCGGAGTTAGCGATTTGCCTTCGCGGGCGGCTCGGCGAAGGTCGCTCCAAACTGGGCGGATGTCCGCGTTGCTCCGGCGGCTTTGGAGGAACAGCCTTTGGGCGCTGGGTCATAACAAGGTCTTGGTAACGAACCGGTCCATGGGCGACAGCAAGCTCCATGACCCGGTAGAACAGCATCCCTCGGCTACGTGAGCGGCGGCGGTTGAAACGGAACACGAACGCATCCAGATAACTGGGCAATTGTGCAGAATCCACCGCTCCCTGGTGGGTGCCCAGTAGCCACCGTTTTGCGAGGGACGCTATTCGATGCACACCTGGCGGAAGTTCTCCGGGGTCTTCGCCCCGCGTTGACGCGGCCCGCTGGCTACGGCGGTCATGAATGTACCCATTCTTCTCCAACCACCGGTAACCCTGCCAGCCATCGGTGATGACCGCCGCCCCCGGCTCAATGTTATCCAACACGAAGGAGCGAAGCGATTCTGAGGAGGCATCCGCCACGGGCGCCATTCGACAGCGCCCGAATCCCTTCGGCTCCAGGATCTCGATCGCGATACACGTCAGGGATTTACCAAGGTGCGCTATCGAGGGCTGGCAAAGAACGCCAACCGGGCGTTCGTCGCGCTCGCAAGGCCGTGCCGCTCGCCGAAGTCGCCGACATCCGGATGGAGCCCGGTCCTTCGACGATCGAGCGCGAAGAGGGGCAGCGCGTGATCATGGTGCAGGCCAACGTGCGCGGCCGCGATCTCGCCGGGTTCGTGCTCGCTGCGCAACATGCCGTGGCCACGCTGGTCAAGCTTCCGCCCGGGTACAGCCTGTCCTGGAACGGCAGCTTCAAGAATCTGCAGGAGGCGATGTCGAGGCTCTACGTGGTCGTGCCCGTCGCCCTGGCGGTGATCTTCGTCCTGCTTTATCTGATGTTCGACAGCGTGAGCCTGGCGGCACTCATCTTCTTCAACGTGCCGTTTGCGGCAATCGGCGGGATCCTGGCGCTCTGGACTCGCGGCCTGCCGTTCAGCATTTCGGCCGTCGTCGGCTTCATCGCGCTGTTCGGCATTGCGGTGTTGAACGGGGTCGTGCTGGTCAGCTACATCGTCGAGAAGCGGGCGAGCGGCCCTGGCGCTATCGAGGCTGCGCGGCAGGCTGCCTTGACACGGCTGCGTCCCGTGCTGATGACGGCGACTGTCGCGAGTCCGGGCTTCCTGCCTATGGCTTTTTCCACGCGTTCCGGCGCCGAAGTTCAACGGCCGCTCGCCACGGTGGTGATCGGTGGACTGATATCGGCCACGCTGCTGACCTTGCTGGTGCTGCCGTCCCTGTACCCGTGGTTCGACCGCCGCAAGCGCACGGTGCCGCAAGAGCAGACCGTACCGGAATACGCAGAATGACACAGGGTGCTACTCACATGATCACCTTCAAACGTTCGTCCAGCCTGTTGATACCGTTGCTGCTCGCGGGTTGCGCAGTCGGTCCCAACTTCACGCAGCCTGCCGCACCGGCTGGAGCCGGCTATACGCAAGCGCCGTTGCCTTCGAGGACCGCGGCGGCGGCCGGCGCGGATGGGCCGGCGCAGGACTTCGTCGTCGGCGGCGATATACCCGGGCAATGGTGGACGCTGTTCCAGTCGCCGCAGTTGAACCAGTTGATCGATCGCGCGTTCAGGCGAAGCCCGACGATCGACGCCGCACACGCTGCGCTCACTAGCGCGCGCGAAAACATGCTGGCGCAGGAGGGGGCGTTCTTCCCCAGCATCGGTCTCGATGCGTCGGGCAGCAGGAACGGGACGCCGACTGCGAGCCTCGCACCGGTCGCGGCGAACAACCAGCGCATCTATTCGCTCTACACAGGCGAGCTGACTGTTTGATATTCGCTCGACGCATTCGGCCTGAATCGCCGGACCGTCGAATCGGCGGCCGCGCAAGCCGAGAACCAACGCTTCGAACTCGAAGCGGCCTATCTGACGTTGAGCAGCAACGTGGCGCTCGCGCCGATCGACGAAGCGGCCTTGCGAGGTCAGCTTGCCGCGCAAGAAGAGATGATCAAGGCCGACACCGAACTCGCGGACATCGTCCGCCGTGAATACACGCTCGGCGAGGCCGCACAGGCCGATCTGTTGCAACAGCAGGCCGTGCTCGCCCAGGCGCAAGCGGCATTGCCGCCGCTCGAACAGCAACGGGCGCTGCAGCGCGATGCGCTGACTGCTCTGGTGGGATGCTTTCCGAATGAAGACCTGGCGGCGCACTTCGATCTGGCGGACCTGCACCTGCCTGACAATCTTCCGGTGAGTCTGCCGTCCAGGCTGGTCGAGCAACGCCCGGATATTCGCGCCGCTGCCGCCACGCTGCATGCTCGCGGACACGGCGGCGCTCTTTCAGGCCGTCGGCGGCGGTTGGTGGTACAGGTCGGACGCGCTGGTCTCGAGCGCGGCGCTGAAAGAAGCTCATTGAGTCGGACCACGCGACACATTCCTCATGATACGAACTCTCATTGGCCTGATCTTCGTCGCTCTGCTGGACGGCTGCGCCTATTCGTCGGCACAGGCTCACCGTGCGCCGCTTGCGCAGACTGCGACAACCCGGGCCGTCGACTATGCGGGCCTGCCCTGTGGCAATCATCAAGTGCACGTCAAATCGCCGGCGTGCTACTTCCCGCGCGAAGCGCAAATACCTGCCGCCACGCTGCAGGCGGGGACGGCGTGATCGCATTGAGTACGACGCATTGCGCCCGGCAGTCGAAGCGTCCAGCTTGCCGGGTGCGCTGCCGACTCGACTGGGCGTGCGACAGCATCGACCCGCTCAGCGGCGCTGATGTCCTGCTTCGCGCCCGTGCAAGCATTTGGGCGCGCTGGAACAAGTCCACGGAATTTCGTTCACCTACCCTTGGCCTCGTGCGATGCAACGAGGCGTACATAGGGTGGGCCTTTGACATCTGCCGTTCAGGAGTATGGGGATGAACACAAATATTGTCGGTCATGGGCGTGGCATGCCGCGCGCAGGCGGTTTTGGCCGCCGCTGGCGCGAGCTGCTTCTCGGCGCTGCCAGTCTGCTGGCGCTGCTGATGTCGGGTCACGCTCAGGCCGCCGCGCCGGTGCCCGCCGAGTGTGCCGCGCTGCAGGCGAAATACCCGCAATTCAAGGGCAAGACGCTGATCAACGCGATCAACCCGCACACGCCGGGTTACGAAGCGCTGGACCCGAACGATCCGACGAAATACATCGGCTTCGACATCGATCTCGGCGAGGCGATCGGCAATTGCCTCGGCTTCAAGATGGCGTACAAGCCTGTCGCGTTCTCGGCGCTGCTGGCGACGCTGCAAAGCGGTCAGGCCGACATCGTGATCTCTGATATCTATGCGACCGAGGAGCGCGCGAAGGCGGCAGACTTCATCACCTATTCGAAAGTGTTCGACGGCGTGCTGGTTGCGAAGGGCAATCCGAAGAAAATCAGCGGCATCAACCAGACGATGTGCGGCACGACTGCTGCGGAGAACACCGGTTACGTCGAAGTGCCGCTGATCCAGAAGCTCGCACCGGCTTGCAAGGCGGCGAATAAGCCGGAAGCTGCCGTGCAGCTGTACGACAACAACGCGAACGCAATCCAGGCGATTCTCTCAGGCCGCGCCGATACGTACATCAACGACGTCAATACGGTGGACCAGGCAGTCAAGGCGTATCCGGGCCAGCTCGAAAAGGCCAATGCGGTGACACTGCCGTATTCGATTGGTATCGGCGTACCTAAAACGAATCCGGCAATGCGCGCGGCGGTAATGGCGGCGCTCGTCGCGATACAGAAGTCCGGCACCCAGACCGAGCTGCTGAAGAAGTGGTCGCTTGGTGCTGAAAATCTCGAAACTCCCAAGCTGATTGCCTCGAACTGATGAATTTGTTCCTGCACTATGTCGGCCTGCCATATCTGTTAAGCGGCATCGGTTTCACCATCGCAGTCACGCTCCTCGGGCTGGCAGGCGGTCTGATGGTGGGACTGGTGCTCGCGAGCATGCAACTGAGCAAGGTGGGGCCGCTTGCCGTCATCGCACGCGGCTACACGGTGATTTTTCGCGGAACGCCGCTGATCCTGCAACTCGTGTTCGCGTACGACGCGCTGCCGCACATCGGTTTGAAGTTGAGCGCGATGGGCGCCGCGGGTCTCGCGCTTGCGGCGAACGAGGGGCCGTTCATCGCGGAAATCTTGCGCTCCGGCGTGCTCGGCGTCGACCGTGGGCAAGTTCTTGCGGCGCAGGCGCTCGGCATGACGCCGACCGTGTTGCTGCGCCGTGTGATCGCGCCGCAGGCGATCCGCACCATGGTGCCGGCGCTCGGCAACGAATCGGTCAGCGCGTTGAAGAACTCGTCGCTGGCCTCCGTGATCGCGGTCGACGAACTGACCTTGCGCAGCACGCAACTCGCGTCGTCGACGTTTGATTTCTTCTCGATCTTCTTTGCGTCCGGGCTGATGTATCTCGTGCTGACCGGCTTGATTGCCGCGATCCAGCTATTCGCCGAAACCGCGCTCGATCTTGATCGCAGTCCGTCCGTACGCTTTGCGCGACTGCTGCCGTGGCGCCGGGCCGCGCTCGCCGTGGAGCCCTCCGCCGCAAGCGCGACGCTATCCGTCGGTGCGCCGCTCGACGCCGCGCCCGTGCCGGTTGCGCGCAAGGCCCATGCGGAGCGCGCAAGCCGCTACGAGCTATTGCAGAAGCAGAAAGCGGCGGTGCAGGTGAAAGGGCTGAGCAAGCGTTACGGCAAGCAGACGGTGCTCGACGGCTTCGACCTCACTGTCCGCTTCGGCGAGGTCATTGCGCTGCTCGGGCCGAGCGGATCGGGCAAAAGCACGCTGCTGCGCTGTATCAATCACCTGGAGCAGTGGGATGCCGGCGAAATCCGTATCGGCGGCAAGCGCATCGGTTTTCGGGTCGACGGTCAGCCAATGACACAGGGCGACCTCGCCAACGAGCGAGCGAGTGCCGGCGTCGGCATGGTGTTCCAGCATTTCAATCTATTTAGCCATCTGACGGCGTGCGAGAACATCGCCGGGCCGCTGCGCTGGGTGCACGGGATGCCACCGGCCGACGCCGAGCGCCGCGCGCGCGAACTGCTCGAACGCGTCGGCCTCAGTCATCGCGCGGATGCGTTGCCGCGACATCTGTCGGGCGGCCAGCAGCAGCGCGTCGCGATTGCCCGCGCGCTGGCGCCGAATCCTCGCGTGCTGCTGCTCGACGAACCGACCTCCGCGCTCGACCCCGAACTCGTCGGCGAGGTACTCGACGTGATTCAGCGGCTCGTGGACGAAGGCGGCCTGACCATGATCATCTCCACGCACCAGTTGCGCTTTGCCGATCAGGTCGCCGATCGTGTCGTGTTCATGAGCGGTGGCGCGGTGGTCGAACAGGGACCCACGCATGAAGTGCTCACCCAGCCGCGCCATCCGTTGACAGCTCGATTTCTGAGCGTGATGGGCGCGGACGACCGGCTCGAAGTCGCGTCTTGACGGCGCACGCCATTCAGCATCGCCCGGCCGTTCGTGCCGGGCGTCTTACGAGGTTCGAACAGACATGAAGCACCATACACTCCCGGTTTCGCCTGAAACGGTTCACTGGGGTTACTTCAGCAAACAGGTCGCGCCCGCGTTGACGCTGCGTTCCGGCGACCGGGTCACCATCGAGACGCTGACCCACCATGCGAACGACGACCACGAACGGATGGTCGCGGGCGACCCCGGCGCCGAAAGCATCTTTCAGTGGACCCGCGAGCACAAGGCCATGCCGCGCCGGGGCGCGGGGCCAGCCGATGGACCGTTTACGCTCGGCTCGGGCGAAGGTGTCGGCGTGCATCTGCTGACCGGGCCGGTCGCGATCGAAGGGGCCGAGGCGGGCGACGTGCTCGAAGTGCGAATCCTCGACGTGCGCCCGCGGCCGAGCTGCAATGCGTGCTATCGCGGCCGTTGTTTCGGTTCGAATGTCGCCGCATCGTGGGGCTTTCATTACCACGATCTCATCGAGGAGCCGAAGCCCCGTGAAGTCGTGACGATCTTCGAGCTCGATACCTCGGGCGAGCCATTCGCGCGTGCGGTCTACAACTATGTGTGGACGCCGCAAACCGACCCGGACGGCGTGGTCCACGCGACGATCGATTACCCGGGCGTCAAGGTCGACCCTACGCTGGTGAAGAAACGCGAGAACATCCTGCCGAACGTGAAGGTGCCGGCCAGGCTGCATTTCGGCACGATGGGGCTCGCGCCGGCGGAGCTCGACTATGTCAGCTCGATTCCGCCCAGCTACACCGGTGGCAATATCGACGATTGGCGCGTCGGAAAAGGTGCGCGGATGTATTACCCGGTCGCGGTCGAAGGCGCATTCTTTTCTGTCGGCGATCCTCATGCGGCGCAGGGTGACAGTGAACTTGGCGGTACGGCGATCGAAACCTCGCTCACCGGCGACTTCGAGTTCGTGCTGCACAAGAAGAATGACCTCGGCGGCACGATTCTCGAAGGCCTCACGCACCCGATGCTGGAAACCGACGACCAATGGTCCGTGTACGGATTCACTTTCGCCAACTACCTGGCGGAACTCGGCCCGGCAGGACAGACCGAGGTGGCAGAGCACGCGAGCCTCGACAAGGCAATGCGCGACGCGTTCCGCAAGCTGCGCCGTTTCCTGATGACCGTGCACAGGCTAAGCGAGGATGAGGCCATAGCGCTGATGTCGGTCGCCGCGGATTTCGGCGTCACACAGGTGGTCGACGGCAATTGGGGTGTGCATGGATCAATTCGCAAGAACGTCTTTGGCCGCTGAGAGGTCCCGCTCGGGCCGCAGGCGATTCGCCGCGCGTGTGCGCGGGCGCGTCCCGTATGCGTCAGATCAGTGCGCAGGGGCGTTGCTGGTGCCTGCGCGCACAATCATCGCGGTCGAGCGTGCACCGGCGCTCGGGCCGCCGCGCCCTTGCGATGCACCCGACCCGAGTTGGTGCGGTTATTGCTTTTTTGGGCGACCCGTACCGCTCGTCGAATCTGTCCTCGGGTAGCGGGCGATGCGCTCGTGCGACGGGCGTCTGTTCTGGAGTCAACGTTGGATTTGCTGCGCTTTACTACCGAGTCCTATTCGGAAGCCGAACGGCTTCGCGCCTGGGTTAAAGCGCTTGACACGATGGGGTGGCGTAGCGGTGCGATTGCTTCTGTGCGGGCGTTGCGTGGCACGATCTTCGCGCAGCGGTCGCCCGGCGGTTTCGATCTGGGCCTGCTGGCGTCGGTCGCGCAAACGCTCGAACCGAATGGCGCCGGTGGTGACGGCGTGCTGATTGTGCTGCACCTTGACGGTGTGGCGACGCTGCAGGCCAACAGCGGACGTCAGCCTCTGGCAGTGAACGACCTGGTCTTTCTGCCGTCGGGCGAAGGCGCCTCGCTGCTCTTCGCGACCGATTTCCGCGCTTTTGTCGCGCGTGTACCGCGCTCGGCGATCAGGGGGCGGCTGTTTGCATCGTCGATGAACGCCGGCCGGATCGCCGGAGATGTCGGTGTCGGGCATGTGTTTTCCGGTTTTCTTGCGTCGCTTGCGGAAGGCGTGGAGACGTTGTCCGCCAACGACCTGCGTCCGCTTGAGCTCGCACTGGTCGAGTTTCTGGTGGCGATTCTGTCCGTGCAACAGCGCGAAACGCCGATTAGCGGACTGACATCGTCACAGGCGGCCATCTTCTCGCGCGTGTGCCGCAGTATCGATGCGCAACTGGGCGACCCCAACATCAGTCTCACGCGTCTCGCCGCAGAGGAGCGCGTCTCGCAGCGCTACCTGCAAAAGCTGTTCGAAACTGCCGGCCAGAGCTTCTCCACGTATTTGCGGCTCAGCCGCCTTGAACGCTGTAGGGCCGAACTCGTCGATCCGCTCCACGAAAAGACGTCGATTTCGGATATCTGTTTTCGTTGGGGCTTCAACGATCCGGCGCATTTCAGCCGTGCGTTTCGCGAGCAGTACAAGACGTCGCCGCGCGCCTTCCGTCATGAAGCGAGCCTCGATTTGGCCCGGCATGTGGTGCAGCGCATTTCGCGCGGATTGCCGCTCAACACGGATGCGCTGCTGGTTCCCGCGCAAGCCGCGGCGCGGGAAGCAACGCTCGACGCTGACGGTGCGATCGTAGCCAGTCGCCCTGTCGACACGCGAACCGGCTCGAGGCAGGCAATCAGCAGCCGGTCTGGCAAGCCGCGCCACCATCTGTTGCGTGCAACGGCCAACACGGTGCATTGGGGCTATTTCTCACACGACCTGAAGCCGGTGCTCGAAGTCGACAGCGGCGATAGCGTGACGATCGAGACACTGACACAGCATGCGTCGGACGACTGGGCGCGCATGGTGGCCGGCGATCCGGGCGCTGAAAGCGTGTTCCACTGGACCGCCGAGCGCAAGAACGTGAACCGGCGCGGCGCCGGACCGATCGACGCATCGATCTACGGACGAGGTGCGGGCGAAGGGTTTGGGGTGCATATCTGCACCGGCCCGATTGCGGTACGTGGCGCCGAGCCAGGTGACATACTGGAAGTCAGAATCCTCGAGGTGCATCCGCGGCGCTGCGCGAATCCGCAATTCAGCGGGCGGGCGTTCGGCAGCAATGCGGCCGCGTGGTGGGGTTTCCATTACCGCGAATTGTTGACCGAGCCTAAACCGCGCGAAGTCGTCACGATTTACGAACTCGACGCAGAGCCCCGGCCGGACCAGGGTACGCCCTTTGCGCGCGCGGTCTACAACTACCGCTGGACGCCGCAACGCGATCCGTTCGGTGTCGTGCATCCGACCATCGACTATCCGGGCGTTCCCGTCGATCATTCCACCGTCGAGGAGAACTATGGAATTCTCAAGGGTGTCAAGATTCCGGTGCGCCCGCATTTCGGTCTGATCGCGGTCGCGCCGCAACAGGACGGTCTCATCGACTCGATTCCGCCGTCCGCGTTCGGCGGCAACCTGGACAACTGGCGTGTCGCGCAGGGTGCGAGCGTCTATCTGCCGGTGGGTGTTCCCGGCGCATTGCTGTCGGTCGGGGATCCGCACGCATCGCAGGGCGATTCCGAGCTATGTGGGACGGCGATCGAATGCTCGCTGACGGGCGAGTTCCAACTGGTGTTGCACAAGAGAGCAACTCTGGCCGGCCAACCGTATGCGGATCTCACGTATCCGCTCGTCGAAACCCCCGACGAGTGGGTGCTGCATGGATTCAGTCATGCCAACTATCTGGCTGAATTCGGCACGCACGCGCAGAGCAAGGTCTACGAGAAGTCGACGCTGGATCTCGCGATGCGTGACGCGTTCATCAAGACACGCCGCTTTCTGATGACGACCAAGGGTCTTACCGAAGACGAAGCAATCTCGTTGATATCGGTTGCGGTCGACTTTGGTGTGACACAGGTCGTCGACGGCAACTGGGGTGTGCACGCGATCATCCGCAAGGCCTTGTTCGCGGAATGATGATCTTGTCGTGCGTGCGCGATCGGTCTGCCGAAGCGGTGCGCGCACGATGCTTTCCTTGTTTTGACGGAGTTGTCGCAGATGGATGTATCTACAAAATTCTGGATGGTCGAGGGCGGCCCGACACCGGTAGGCCCGTTCTCCCATGCAACCGAGCACGACGGCTGGGTGTTTCTCACAGGCCAGATGCCGACGTCGCCGGAGGACGACACCGCACCCCTTCCCGAAGGCGTGGGCGCCCAGACGACACGAGTAATGGACAATCTGATACTGGTGTTGAAGGGGATGGCTCTGGGCCTCGAACATGTCCTTTCGGCGCGGATTTTCCTGACCGAATTCAAACGGGATTACGCGACGATGAACGCGGTCTATGCAGCTTATTTTCCGACCGGGAGATTGCCGGCGCGGACCTGTATTGGTGTAACCGGATTGGCGCGTGACGCGCTCGTCGAAATTGACTTCATTGCTCGCAGGCCGAGTTGAACAGCGACTCGATGCAGCCGTTATACCAGGAAGTCAACGGGCCCATGCTACCGCGCCGTCTCGACAGTCACCTCGCCGTGCAACAGGAATGACGCCATCTCAGGTGCGTCGCGACGGGCATCGGTCACGAGCGTCCACTCGCGTTCGAGCGGTGTCCAGTGTTGCTGGCTTGCGCGGTCGAGCTTGTGCGAGGTGACCAGTATGAAGAGTTGAGCGGCCTGCCTGATGATGCATTCCTTCAGGTAGGCCTGCTCCGCTGACGCCTCGCAGAGGCCACGGTCAGCCACCACACCGTCCGCGCCGAGAAATGCCTTATCGACGGACAGGCGGCTCAAGGCAAGCTGCGCAAGCGGGCCGAGCGTGCTCATGCTGGTGGGACGCAGATCGCCGCCGATCAGCGTGACGGGCACTTCGCTCGCAGCGAGCGTGTTGACGGCCAACAGATTGTTGGTCACAACGCGAACCTCGCGGCGGCCGGCGAGCAAACGTGCCATTGCCGCGGTGGTGGTGCCGCCGTCGAGGAAGATTGTGTCGCCATCCTGCACGTGGCTCACGGCCACGCGCGCGATGGCCTCCTTTTGCTCGCGAAAACTCTCGCGGCGGCTATCGAGCGATTCCTCGGGTTCGTGAATCCCGAGCGAAGCGGCCGCGCCTCCGTAGGTGCGCACGATGCGCCGTTCGTCGGCGAGCGCGCGCAGGTCGCGGCGGACCGTCGCCTCGGACATGCCGAAGTGCTCGCACAACGCGCTGACATCGGTCATGCCGGAGAGGACGGCCTGCAGCATTGCCTCGCGGCGGTTCGTAACTTTCATGGTGATGGTTTGCCTGGATGGTGCGCCGTGTAAAGGCGTCGAGTCGCGTAAGTGTAATCAAACCGGCTGGCGGGGCAATGGGGCGGGGCAGGCAGGTGCGCGCCGCGTGAATGTGCCCGCCCGCGCCGGCACGCCTGCTGCCGTCGAAATGACTTAATTGATTGAATCGATCAATTCAGGCGAAAAGCCTCACCCCCGTCATTTTCAAAATACCGTGTGGAAAAGGGTTCTTCCAGAAGATTTGCGCAAAGCGGAGGGCGGGCGTACACTCCGGAATGATTGATTCGATCATAAATGTGATCACATCAATCACAATCAACCGAGAGACAACTATGGCCCAACTACCCATCAAGCGCGCAATCGAACGCGTACCCGGCGGGATGATGATCGTCCCGCTCCTGCTCGGCGCAGTCATCGCCACCTTTCTACCGGGCATGCCGAAATTCTTCGGCTCCTTCACGAATGCGCTGTTTACGGGTGCGTTGCCTATCCTTGCTGTGTTCTACGTGTGCATGGGCTCGTCCATCGATATCAAGGCGACGCCCTATCTGCTGAAGAAGGGCGGCGCGCTGTTTGCCGCGAAGGTGGGGTCAGCAATTGTCGTCGGCTTCGTGCTGGGCCATTTTCTTGGCGAGATGCCCGTTTCCTCCGGTCTGTTCGCCGGCATGTCGACGCTCGCGGTGGTCGCCGCGATGAACGACACCAATGGCGGCCTCTACATGGCGTTGATGGGGCAATATGGTAAATCTGAAGACGTCGGCGCGTACACGATCATGTCGCTCGAATCCGGCCCGTTCCTCACCATGGTCACGCTCGGCGTGGCCGGGCTTTCGGCGTTTCCCTGGCAGACGCTGGTCGGCAGCGTCCTGCCGTTGGCGGCCGGCATGCTGCTTGGCAATCTCGACCGGGAAATGCGCGCCTTTCTTGGCCGCGCCGTGCCGGTCATGATTCCGTTCTTCGCGTTGGCGCTCGGTGCGAGCCTCGACCTGCACAAGGTGTGGCAAGCGGGCCTGCTGGGCATCGGCCTCGGCATTGCCGTGGTGATCGTCACGGGCATTCCCCTTTACCTGACCGATCGGCTGACGGGCGGCACGGGTGTCGCTGGGGTGGCCGCCGCCAACACGGCGGGCAACGGCGCGGCGGTGCCGGCGCTGATCGCCGCGGCCAATCCGGTCTACGCTGAAGCCGCCAAAAGCGCGACGCTGCTGGTTGCCGCGTGTGTGGTCGTGACGGCCATCCTTTCGCCCATACTTACCGCGGCTGTCGCAAAGCGCGCCGCCGCGCGTACGGAAGCGAGCGACTCGACCGTCGGAGCGACACGTTGAGCAAGACTAAACTTCTGATCGTCGCCGACGACCTGTCCGGCGCCGCCGATTGCGCGATTGCCTTCGCCGCTGCCGGTCTGCGCACGGCGGTGAGCCTCACGGCGGCGCAGGCGATGCCGCACGCCGAAGTGATCGCGGTGGATACCGACACGCGCCGTATGTCACCCGCTGACGCGGCACGTTGCACGGGCGCGGCGTGGCAGATGTACGGCGCGCCGGCCTGCCGGTTGTACAAAAAAATCGATTCCACCTTGCGCGGCAACTGGGCCACCGAAGTCGCCGGCTTGCAGCCGCTCGCGGGGCTTGCCATTGTCGCGCCGGCTTACCCGGCAACCGGGCGTACCGTGTGTGACGGCCGGGTCTTCGTGCGCGGCGTTCCGCTCGAAGAGACCGAAACCTGGCAGCTCGAACACGCTGAAGGTTTTGCCGATCTTGCGACGATGCTGGAGTCCGCGGGCCTCACCACGGCGCGGCTGACGGTCGCGGCGCTGCGCGGCGATCGGCAGGCATTGCGCGAGACCATCGGCGCAATGATGCGCGGCGGCATGCAGGCGCTGGTCGTCGATGCGCAAACCGGTGCGGACCTCAGGGCGCTCGCCGAGGCCACGGCGTCGCTGGACGGCCCGTTCTTCTGGGTCGGCTCCGGCGGACTGGCTCGCGAGCTGGCTTTGGTGAGCGGGCAGTCCGCGCCCGCGCCGGACCAAAACGCGGCGCCGTCGCAGATGCACCGGCAGGACGGCGCGGTGCTGATTCTGGTCGGTAGCCTCTCGGCGGTCTCGGAGCAGCAATGTGCAATGCTGCGCGAGCGTGCGGGCATCGCCGAGTTCGTGGTGCCGCCCGCGTTGCTGCGAGACGCCGAGCGGCATTCGCAATGGCCGGCCTGGCAGGCCCGCGTGGCCGCGCACCTTGGCGAACGCACCGATCTGCTGCTGCGAATCGGGCGCGACGAAGCGTTCAATCCGGCCGAAGGTGCGCATCTGTCGAAGGCGCTGGCGGCACTCGTTGCGCCATCGTTTGCGCATCTCAGCGGACTGATCGCCACCGGCGGCGAAACTGCGCGCGCGATGCTGAGCGCCGTCGGCATCGCCAGTTTGCAATTGCTGTCAGAGATCGAGCCGGGCGTGGCGGTAGCGCGTCCGCATGGCCGCGAGCACCTCAGGATTGTCACCAAGGCCGGCGCATTCGGCAGCGCGCATGCGCTGTACGGCGCTTACCTTCATCTGAGGAGCTCGACCGACTCCGCGCGCGGCGGGCCGAAACTCAGCAGCCCGGCCGGCCCCCCCCACACTCTCAACGGCTTGCAACACGAGCCCACGGAATTCAGCCAAAACACTATGAGCAACTACCTTCCAGTCATCGGCATCACGATGGGCGACGCAGCCGGCGTGGGTCCCGAGATCGTGGTCAAGAGCCTGACGCACGAGTCGGTCTATCAGCAGTGCCGCCCGCTTGTCATCGGCGATGCGGCACGCCTCGAACGCGCGAATGAGATTCTCGGCGGCAGCGCCACGGTGCGTCGTATCGAGAACGCGTCGGAGGCCCGCTATGAGCCGGGGACCATCGAGTGTATCGACCTCGCGCTGATTCCCGTTGATCTGCCATTTGGCAAGCTGTCGGCACTCGCGGGCGACGCCGCCTACCGCTACATTGCGCGCGCGGTCGAGCTGGCAAAAGCCGGCGAGATCGACGCGATCTGCACGGCGCCCTTGAACAAGGAGGCGCTTCACGCTGGCGGTCACAAGTATCCTGGCCACACCGAGATGCTCGCATATCTCACCGGCATCGACGAAGTCTCGATGATGCTCGTCGCGCCTAAATTGCGCGTGATTCACGTGACCACGCACATTGGCATCATCGATGCGATCCGCAAGATCGAGCCGGGCCTCGTGCAGCGCACGATCGAACGCGGTCATGCGACGCTCGTGAAGGCCGGCATCGCCAATCCGCGCATCGCCGTGTGCGGCATCAATCCGCATGCGGGCGAGAACGGCCTGTTCGGTTACGGCGAGGAAGAAGAAAAGATCGTTCCCGCGGTGCAGCGTCTTCGCGAGCGAGGCTGGGACATTGAAGGTCCGTTGCCTGCCGACACGCTTTTCTTCCGCGCCGGACGCGGCGATTTCGACCTGGTGGTCGCGATGTATCACGATCAGGGTCACGGTCCGGTCAAAGTTCTTGGGCTGGAGGCAGGCGTCAATGTGACGGTCGGTCTGGACGTGATCCGCACCTCGGTCGATCACGGCACGGCGTTCGACATCGCCGGCAAGGGCATTGCCGATGAGCGCAGTCTCCTCGAAGCCTTGCGTCAGGGCGCCGAGCTTGCCACGCGGCGAGCCTGAGGCGCGACGATGCGAGCACCTGTGCGCAGAACCGCGGACTTTCACCAGAAGCTGCTGGAGGCCGGCGTCGCGCTGTTTGCCGAAACCGGTTATCACGGCACCGGCGTGAAGGACATCGTTGCGCGCGCGGGCGTGCCGAAGGGTTCGTTCTACAACTACTTCGACAGCAAGGAAGCGTTTGGCGCGGCGATCCTGCGTCACTACGCGGACGAGCAGGCGGCAGAGTGGCAGCAGTATTCGATCGAAGCGGATGGCCCTGATCCGCTGCTCGCGCTACGCGGCATCTACGAGCGCATGGTGGCCGACTACGAGGCTTGCGACGATCGTTGCGGATGCCTGTTAGGCAATTTTGCCGGCGAGATCGCGCAGTCGAGCGATCTGTGCCGTCGTGCGGCTCGCCAGACGGTCGACGAATGGCGCATGCGTTGTGCGGAGTACCTGCGCCGAGGACAGGAGTTCGGTTCGGTGCGCCGCGATCTTCCGGCTGAAGCAATGGCAGACCTTTTCTGGAACATGTGGGAAGGCAGCCTGTTGCGGATGAAGCTGGAGGACTCGGTCGAACCTTTGAAGGCCTGTGTGCATTCGATGTTCGATCTGTTTTTCAAGTCCCGGCAATAACAGTAAGCGAGGTCGGCGCGCCGGGCGGCGCGCAGTCGCTCTGCGGTGTGCGGTTTGTCCGCAGTTGAGACGACCGGTCATATCAATGTAGGAAAGCAAGGTCCCCATGCAAAACTTCATCTTCCACAATCCAACTCGCATTCTGTTCGGCGAAGGCCAGATCGCCGCACTCGACACCGAGGTCCCGCCCAACGCGCGCGTGATGATCACGTGCGGCGGCGGCAGCATCAAGAGCAATGGCGTGCTCGCGCAAGTACAGGCAGCGCTCGGTGAGCGCCCCTATTTCGTGTTCAGCGGCATCGAGCCCAATCCCACCTACGAAACCTTGATGCAGGCGGTCGAGTTGGCACGTGAGCGCGACCTCGACTTTCTGCTCGCAGTCGGCGGCGGCTCGGTGATCGACGGCACGAAGTTCATCGCGGCCGCACTGAAGTTCGACGGCGAGCCGTGGGACATCCTCGCGAAACAGGTTGAAGTGCGCGACGCGATGCCGTTCGGCAGTGTGTTGACGTTGCCGGCCACGGGTTCCGAAATGAACAACGGCGGCGTGATCAGCCATCGCGCGAAAGGCGACAAGCTGCCGTTTCGCAGCGATGCAACCTATCCGCGATTTTCCGTGCTCGATCCGGTCACGACCTACTCGCTGCCGCCGCGGCAGATCGCCAACGGCGTCGTCGACGCATTCGTTCATGTCGTCGAGCAGTACCTGACCTATCCGGTCGATGCGAAAGTGCAGGACCGTTTTGCTGAAGGGCTGTTGATCACGTTGACCGAAGTGGGCCCGCAGGCGCTTGCCGAGCCGCACAACTATGCCGTGCGCGCCAACCTCATGTGGACCGCGACGCTCGCGCTCAACGGCCTGATCGGCGCAGGCGTGCCGCAGGACTGGGCGACTCACATGCTCGGCCACGAAATCACCGCGCTGCACGGGCTCGACCATGCGCAGACGCTCGCGATCGTGCTGCCGGCCATGCTGAGCGTGCGACGGCAACAGAAGCACGCCAAGCTGCTGCAATACGCGGAGCGCGTCTGGAACATTACCGAGGGTAGCGAGGACGAGCGCATCAGCGCGGCGATCACGGCAACCCGCGTGTTCTTCGAGCGCATGTCGCTCGGGACCCGGTTGCGCGACTATCAGATTGGCGGCAGCTCCATCGGCACGCTTATCAACAAACTTGAAGAGCACGGGATGACGGCGTTGGGCGAGCATGGCAACGTGACGCTCGAAGTCAGCCGCCAGGTCTATCAACTTGCAGTCTGAGCGATCCCTTGTCCGCTTGACTGTTCTCCTGGATTATCACCATGAAGATTGGATTCGTAGGTCTTGGCTCGATGGGCGCCGCAATTGCGATGAACCTGATCGAGTCGGGGCATGAGGTGCATGTTTTCAACCGCACGGCCGCGAGGGCGGAGCCTTTGCGCGCCGCTGGCGCACGGGTCGCCGCAAGCCCGGCGCACGCCGCGGAGTCGGCTGACGTCGTGTTCACGATGGTCGCCGACGATGCCGCGCATGCCGCCGTCACGTTCGGCGAGGCCGGTATTGCTAACGCGCTGCGACCGGGCGCGCTGCATATCTCGATGAGCACGATTAGCGTGGCGGCCGCGCAGGATCACGCGGCGCGCTACCGCGAAGCGGATCTTCCTTTCGTGTCCGCGCCGGTATTCGGCCGGCCCGACGCCGCGGCGGCGCGCAAGCTCTTCATCATGGCCGCGGGCGAGGACGCGCATCTCACCGTCGCGGTCCCGCTTCTCGAGCAACTCGGACAGTCGGTCGGCATCGTCGGCACGGATCCTTCGCAGGCGAACCTTGTGAAGCTGATCGGCAATTTCATGCTGTCCGCGATCATCGAGACTTTGGGCGAGGCCTGTGCGGTGGCCGGCAAGGCGGGCATCGACCCGTTGCGCCTCGTCGAATTGCTGACGAGCGCGAACTTCAACGCGCCGCCGTACAAGATCTACGGCCCGTTGATCGCGTCCCAGCAGTTCCAGCCGCCGGGTTTTTCGTTGCCGCTCGGCCAGAAGGACAACCGTCTGATGCTGGCGGCCGCCGAGGCGCTGGGTGTGCCGTTGCCGCTGGCGAGCCTCGTGCGTGACCGCTTCCTGACCTTGCGTTCGCAAGGGATGGGCGCCGCGCACGACTGGTCGGCGGTAGCGTTGTGTGCGTTGTCCGATGCGGGCATGAGCAAGCCGGTCCACTTCCCGACCTAGCCGCCTCGCGGCTGATTCGGCGGTCTTCACGCTGAGCCACGATGACGAGCGCTGCCGCGGCCAGCCGCGGCCGCAGTAAGCCGTCCAGGGGCTACCATCCGAATCTTTGCCGGAGACTTCGCCTCAGAGACAGCAGCTCGGCCAAAGCTGTCATCCGCGTTTAACCGATTGCGCCCGCCGCGAGCGTCCGCTTCCGCGTTTCGTGAACGAGCTCTCTCGACCATGTCAGTCACCAGATTTTCGTACAAGGACATTCGATTTATCCTCTCGGCCATCAGAAACTTGCGAGCCACGTTGAACCGACGCGGACCGATTCGCGTAACCCCGCGATGACATCGGAATCGGTTGGCGTCCCGTCCTCGGGCACACCATGCTTGTGCCCACATACTGTTGTGCGCTCCGTACGAAAGCCAAGCAGTTACGCGAGATCGCCAAACGGCTCGGCGTATCGCGAAACAAGGGTACTCGAGTTCATCCGCAACCGTCTTTGCATGGGTCCAGACCGGATTGGCATTGGTCCACCGGATTTTTTGTCGCTATGTTAGGGGGTTTTAATCGTGCGGGGCTTTCATGCTGATCATTCCGGAGCAACTAGCGTCCCAACTCGTGTCCGTGGAAGACGCGATCGCAGCCGTCGGCGAGGTGTTTGCCGCGAGCTACGCTGGCAATGCGCAATCGTATCCTGTCGTGCGCGAACAGACGGGCCATGCCGACGCCGTGTTCGGCGTGAAGGCCGGCTTCGATGCGTCGCTACCGGTACTCGGCCTCAAGGCTGGTGGCTACTGGCCGGGTAATGTAAAAAGGGGACTGGGCAATCACCAATCTTCGGTACTTCTGTTTGACGCGGACACCGGCCGTGCGATCGCCCTGGTAGGGGCGAACTATCTCACTGGCATTCGCACCGGAGCGGCCAGCGCACTCGCGACGCGTAGCCTCGCGTCCGCGGACTCGTCGATTCTCGGCATCGTCGGCGCCGGCGTTCAGTCGATCCATCAATATCAGGCGACGCGCGCTGTGCGTCCGATCGCGCACGTGTTGGCGTGGGACCCGAACCCGGACAATCTGCGCAGGTTGCGCAACCTGGTCGAAGCGGACGGCCTGCGATTCGATGCCTTGTCGCTCGAACGCGTCGCGCGCGACGCCGACGTGCTGATCACAGTGACGCCGTCGAGCGTGCCGCTTATCCGTCGTGAGTGGATTCGCCCGGGTGTCCACATCAACGCAATGGGAGCGGATACGACTGGCAAACAGGAACTGGAGGTAGAACTCGTGGTGGCAGCCAGCGTCATCGTCGACGACATCCAGCAGGCGGTCTCGATCGGCGAGTGCCAGCATGCGTACGCCTGCGGCTTGCTCAAAGCGGAAAAACTGAACCTCACGCTCGGCGGGGTGGTGAGTGGCACCCAGCAGCGTAGCGCAACCGACGACATCACGATTTTTGATGGAACCGGCATTGCGCTACAGGATCTGGCCGTCGCCGCGCTCGCCTATCGGCGTGCGCTCGAGGCAGGGCTAGGGTTTGCATGCGACTTTTGAACGCCCCGCTGAGGCGCGCGTTTGTGCCCGTTTGCGGTGCGCCAGCTTCGTTCGACGCCGACGAAGGCGCGCGTATGCACCGCGATGGACTGCCAGCGTTTCGGATCTGACGCATTTCGCCCGGCACAGTAGTTGCTCGGTCTCGTACCTGCCTTCGGCGATCACGGCTTCATCGGCGCAGGCATTTCTTCGACTGGAGCGGTTGATTTCTGTCCATGGAACTGAAGTGGCTTGAAGATTTCCTGACGCTGGCGGCCACGCGTAATTTCTCGCGCACCGCCGAGCTGCGTTTCATGACGCAGCCGGCGTTCAGCCGGCGCGTCAAGATGCTGGAAGAGTGGGTCGGCGTCACGTTGCTCGATCGCAACGCGCAGCCGATTGCGCTGACCCCTGCGGGTGAGCGGTTCCGTGATATAGCCGAGGAGGTGGCCCGACAGCTCTACCAAGGGCGCGACGAGTTGCGTGCGGCAGCGGAGGGGCTCGCCAGTACGGTCAAGTTTGTCGCGACACACAGCCTTTCGCTGACATTTTTCCCACACTGGATCAGCGCTTCTGAAAAGGCGGGGGAAGTGCTGAAGTTCCGGCTCGATACCGGCCATGCGAACGCGTGTGTGCAGATGATGCTACAGGGCACGAGCCACTTCATGCTGTGCCACACGCATCCTTCAGTCGATATTGGTCTCGACCCGAAACAGTTTCTGGTCAATCGCGTTGGCTTCGACCGCTTGCTGCCGTTGTCGCGGCGCGGCGCCGACAGTGGGCCGCTCGATTCGCTGGACGGCGCGTCGCCGCATCGCTGCCGGTACCTGGCGTACGCCGAAACGTCTGCCATCG
This sequence comes from Paraburkholderia sp. UCT2, assembly GCF_014397665.1. Taxonomy (NCBI): domain Bacteria; kingdom Pseudomonadati; phylum Pseudomonadota; class Betaproteobacteria; order Burkholderiales; family Burkholderiaceae; genus Paraburkholderia; species Paraburkholderia sp. UCT2. Next base: position 10,613 of record NZ_VZQO01000057.1, on the reverse strand, counting down.
GTCGCGCTGTCGAAAACCTGTTGCGTACTTCGCCGGCAGCCGATCGGCTCGAGCGCGTCTTCGTCTCGCCGCTCGCCGGCGTGTTGAACTCGATGGTGCGCGATGGGCGCGGGCTTGCGTGGCTGCCGCAGAGTCAGGTCGGTCGCGAACTCGAATCCGGCGAACTGGTGCGCGCGGGCTCTTCCGAATGGGATCTCGACGTCGACATCACGCTGTTCCGTCCGCGCGCTCGCTTGCCCGGCAGCGCCGAAGCATTCTGGGAAGCTCTGACGGCCACTTCCGCCATGTATAAGGTTCAGCCGGCTGTGCTGCCTGAGTCGCTGGAAGCGCGGGCCGCTATTTAAATCACCGCAACCGGCATGTCCGGTCGCGCGGTCTCCGTTCGTCCCCTTCCGAGTAAGTCACACGCATGCGCCATAGCGCCATGCTAGCTCAGCATCGCGTGATCGAATTTCGGCATTGGATTGCAGTTTTGTGACCACCTACGATGCGCTCAAGTTGACCTGACTGGAGCGATTCGATGAATACGAAAGACGTGAACGCGAGTGCAGAGGGCGATGGCCTCAAGCGCAACGCGTTGGGATTGATTAGTGCGATGGGCATGTCCCTCGCGTTTATCTCGCCGACCATCGGCGTGATGTTCATATCGGCGTTAATCGGAGGCAAGGCCGGCGTGTCTTCGCCATTCGTGTTCGTACTGGGGACCGCGGGCATTGCGCTAATGGCGTTGACGATCGCGGAATTCGCCAAGCGTGTCACGTCGGCGGGCGGCTTCTACAAGTTCATTACGCTTGGGCTGGGGCCCGAAGCTGGTTTTGCAGCCGGGATGCTGATGCTATTCGCGTACGCGCTGCAAAGCCCGATCAACACCAACCTTTTCGGCGGCTTTCTCAGCAACGCACTGCGGAATGACTTCGGCATCACGGTGCCGTGGTGGGCGTTGATGATCGGCGTCGTGGTCCTGGTCGGCATTCTCGCGTGGTATTCGGTCCATGCGTCGATGCAATTCGACGTAGCACTGTTGATTGCCGAAGTCGTGGTAGTGGGCGGCCTGTTGATCGTAATCGTGCTCAAGGGCGGCGATGCGGGTCAGGTGCCGGAAAGCTTTTCGCCGATGCACGCGGACCAGGGGTTCGGCGGTATCGGGCAGGCATTCGTCTTTATCGTCATGGCATTTTTCGGCTTCGAATCGTGCCTGACTGTGGCGGAGGAATGTCGTAATCCGCGTCGCAATCTGCCGATCGCGCTGATTGGATCCGTGGTGCTCGCTGGCTTGTGGTTCACGTTCGCGATGTATTCGATCGTGGTCGGCTACGGCTCTGCGCACATGGACAAGCTTGCCAATTCTCAGGAGCCGATCCACGACCTCGCCGTGCGCTACCTTGGGCATATGTACGGCAATCTTGTCGATCTCGCGGCCGTCTCTGCAATCGTCGCTGTCGTGCTTGCCATCCACACCGCCAATTTCCGCGTGTTGTATTCGCTGGGCCGCGATGGGCTGCTTCACAAGGCGCTCGGCCGTACTCATCCGAAGCACAAGACGCCTCACGTCGCGATTATCGTGTACTCGATCCTTACCCTCGTGGTGGGTATTGGCGCAGGGTTCTGGTGGGACCCTATGTCTGCGTTCGGCAATCTCGGCTATCTGTCGTCGCTCGGCATGCTGCCCATCCTGATCCTCACCAACGTCGCATTGCCTGTCTTCATGTGGAAGCGCTATCGCGAGGAATTTTCGCTGGTGCTGCATGTCGCGTTCCCCGTCATCTCTAACGTCATTTTCCTGGCGGCGATCTGGCTGAACATTCATCCGTGGCCTGCCGCGCCGCTGACTGTGTTCCCGTGGGTTGTCGTGGCAGTGATCGTCCTCGCTGCGCTGTGGGGCCGGCAACTGAAGCGTCGCGAATCACCGGCGTTCTATCGCCTGGGCGCAGTGCTCTTCATTGAAGGCGATGCTATTCCGGAAATGGTCGATGTCGAAATCGAATCGCTCGACGGATTGCCGGGCAGCTCGGCAACAACAAGTGGCACTGACAAGGCACTTGGCTACGGCAACGAAGCGGCCTGAAATCTTCTTCGCCACGCAGACGTCTCTTCGTGGCTTGTACCAACCAACGTGAGAATTATGATGGGCAGACTGAATGGCAAGAGTGCGCTGATTACCGGCGGCGCGTCGGGCATAGGCAAGGCGATTGCGCAATTGTTCGCGCAGGAAGGCGCACATGTCGTGATCACCGACATCAACACAGCGGCGCTTGCCGCAACGGTAGACGAACTGACGCAATACGGCAAGGTGTCCGGTTGCGCAGGCGACGTGCGTTCGATGACGGATGCCGGCCGCATGGTGGAGCACGCTGTCGAAGAACATGGCGGCCTCGACATTCTCGTGTGTAACGCGGGCATTACCAGTGTGATGCCGATCGAGCAACTATCCGAGGACGAGTGGGACGCGGTCCTGACCACCAACGTCAAGGGCATGTTCACGATGGTCAAGCATGCGGTGCCGAAGATGATCGAGCGCGGCGGCGGCAAAATCGTGACACTCGGCTCGGAGATGGGCATCGTCGCGGTCCCTGAGTCACCGGCATACAACGCCAGCAAGGGCGCGGTAATGATGTTCACAAAATCGATCGCGCTCGACCTGATCCGCCACAACATTCGCGTCAACGCGCTGTGTCCTGGCATTACGCGCACACCGCTGCTGCAGGCGGAAGTCGACAACAGCCTCGACCCGGCGAAGACCGCCGCGGCTCAGGCGTCGTGGGCGCCGATCATGCGCGTGGCCGACGCGCGCGAAATCGCCTACGGGGCACTTTTTCTGGCTAGCGACGAAAGCTCGTTCGCGGTCGGTACCGACCTCGTGCTCGACGGCGGTTTTACCGCGCGCTAAGCATCCAATGCATTCCCGCAACGTTCGGCCGCTGATGCGGCGGCCGGCTTGCGCCCCTACAGGAGCTACTCAATGAATCAGACGGCCGCCTTCATCGACGCAGAGTCGATCGAGACACACAATACGGTTGCGGTGCTGGACCCGTCCAGCGGCAGGGAGATCGCCCGGACAGCGGATTGCGGTCCCGATGAGATCGATCGCGCTGTGCGCGCGGCGCGGCGCGCGTCGCTGCAATGGCGCAAGGTTGCGGTTGCCGAGCGTGCGCGCATCCTGCGGCGCATCGCCGAACTGATCAAACGTGACGAGGCGGATCTCGCGCATCTCGAATCGTTGCAAACCGGCAAGCCATTGAAGCAGGCGCGACGCGACGCGGAACTCACGGCCCGGTATTTCGACTTCTACGCCAGTGCGGTGGAAACACACTACGGCTCATCAATCCCGCTGAATGCGGACGTGATGATCTTCACGGAATGGGAGCCGCACGGCGTCACGGCGCACGTGATCCCGTGGAATTACCCAATGCAGATCTTCGCACGCACGATTGCGCCGGCGCTCGCGATGGGCAATTGCTGCGTGTTGAAGCCCGCCGAAGAGGCGCCGTTGACCGCCGTGCGTCTCGCGGCGCTCGCGTTCGAAGCAGGTCTGCCCGCCGGCGCTCTCAATGTCGTGACCGGGTATGGTGAGACCGCGGGCGCGGCACTGACGGGGCATGGCGATATCGACCACATCTCATTCACCGGCTCGGTCGAAGTGGGTCGCATCATCGCTCACGCGGCGGCCAACCGCGTGATCCCGGCGACGATGGAGCTGGGTGGCAAGTCGCCGAATATCGTGTTCGCCGATGCGGACCTCGAACGCACGGTGCCGGGTGTGATCAACGCGATCCTTCAAAATGCAGGTCAGACGTGCTCAGCCGGTTCGCGGCTGCTGGTCCATGAGAGCCTGCACGACGTGTTGGTGGCGCGCATTGCGCAGGCCTTCGCCAACGTGGAGATCGGGCCCGCACTGAGCGACCCGGCACTGGGTCCGCTGATTTCGAAGATCCAGCGCGGACGCGTCATGTCGTTCGTCGAACGGGCTCGCAGTCACGGCGCAAAAATCGTTGTCGGCGGCGATGCGCTCAATGGCGGTGCACTCGGTGACGGCTTTTTCTTCCAGCCGACGCTGATCGACGACGTCGATCCGTTCAGCGCGATCGGTCAGGAAGAAGTATTCGGGCCGGTGCTGGCCGTCACGCCGTTCCGCGATATTGATGAAGCGGTGCGCCTCGCGAATGGTACCGACTACGGTCTTGTCGCCGGCGTATGGACGCGCGACATTGGCACTGCGCACCGGATGATCCGGGAAGTGCTGGCCGGCCAGGTATTCGTCAATACGTACGGTGCGTCCGGCGGCGTCGAGTTGCCGTTCGGCGGCTTCAAGCGCTCGGGCTACGGCCGCGAAAAAGGCGCGGAGGGGCTGCGCAGCTTCGCACAGGTCAAGACCGGCGTTGTCGCGCTGTAAGAGCGTTCACTTCTTTCTACATTCCAATTCATGACCAGCATCATGCCAGCACCGCGCTTGCGCGGTGAGCCGAACATCGTCGGCGATTCGCAAGACGTTCCTGCTTCTACCCGATCAATCGAACATCTGGCCACGCCCGCGCTGCTGCTCGACGAAAGCCGGATGGCCCGCAATATCGCCCGTCTGCGGGGAGGGCTCGTGGAGCTCGGTGTCAATCTGCGTCCGCACCTGAAAACGGCGAAGTCGCTCGAAGTTGCGCGCCGCGTCATGGATGGCCCAACCGGCCCTGCGACGGTATCGACGTTGCGTGAGGCCGAGCAATTCGCGGAGGGCGGCGTACGGGACATCCTATATGCCGTCGGTATCGCGCCGGGCAAGCTCCAGCGCGTGACGGCATTGCGTCGACGCGGGGTCGATTTGTCTGTGGTGGTCGACAGCCTGGATGCCGCCCACGCGGTCGCGAAGCAGTCACGCATCAGTCGCGATCCCATTCCCACGCTGATCGAGATCGACTCGGACGGTCATCGAGCCGGCGTAAGCCGCGAGGCGGCTGGGCAACTGGTGGCTATCGGCCGTGTGTTGCATGAGGGCGGCGCACTATTGCGCGGCGTGATGACCCACGCGGGCGAATCATACGCATGTGACACCGTCGAAGCGATCAGCGCGATGGCCGAGCGCGAACGTGCGGAAGCGGTTGCGTGTGCGGCCGTGTTGCGGGATGCGGGTCTCCCCGCACCGGTGGTGAGCGTGGGGTCGACGCCGACGGCTCACTTCGCACGCGATCTGAGCGGTGTCACGGAAGTGCGTGCCGGAGTGTTCGTGTTCTTCGATCTCGTGATGGCGGGGCTGAACGTGTGCACCGTCGATGACATCGCGCTCAGCGTCCTCGCGACGGTGATCGGTCATCAGCCCGACAAAGGCTGGATTCTGGTCGATGCTGGCTGGATGGCGATGTCGCGCGATCGCGGCACGGCGTCGCAGAAGCTCGATCAGGGCTACGGCGTCGTCTGCGATGTCGATGGCGTGCCGTACCCGGACCTGATCATGGCCCAGGCGAATCAGGAGCAGGGCATTCTCGCGTTGCGCAGCGGGAGCGCCGCGCAGTTGCCGATGCTGCCGATTGGCTCACTGGTGCGCATTCTGCCCAATCACGCGTGCCCGACCGCCGCCCAGCACGATCACTACACGGTCATACAGACTGGATCGCGCGAGATTCTCGATCAATGGTCGAGATTCCGGGGATGGTGAAGACGCAGTCGCATTTAGCAATTGCAGTTTCAATTCAACGGGGAAAGGATCAGATGAAGACAAAACTCCTGGCTGCGCTAGCGTGCGGTGCGCTGGCCAGTGCCGCACAGGCGCAAAGCAGCGTGACGCTGTACGGCGCGCTTGATACCGCCATCGGCTACGTGAGCAATCAGCCGAAAGCGAATGGCGGCTCGGGCAGCGCGTTCCAGATGATAAACGGAACGCTGAGTGCCAACTCCTGGGGCTTGAAGGGCACAGAAGATCTGGGCGGCGGACTCTCCGCGGTCTTTAGGCTCGAAAACGGATTCGTTCTCAGCAACGGTGCGCTGAACAACAATGGGCGGGAATTCGGCCGCATCGCGACCGTCGGCCTGGCGAGCGTTCCACTCGGCACCGTCACGCTCGGCCGGCAATTCGATCCACTCGCTGACCTTGTCGAACCGCTGACCGAGGACGCGGTCTTCGGTTCGGCGTTCGCGACCCCGGGCGATCTCGACAACTACGACGAAAGTCTCGGCGTCAATAATGCAGTGAAGTATGTGAGCCCGAGTTACGCGGGATTCCAGTGGGAAGGGATGTACGCGCTCGGCGGGGTCGCGGGCAGTGTGTCGAGCGGTCAGACTTATGCGCTTGCTGCTGCGTATGGGAACGGTCCGCTGAATCTTGCCGCCGGGTACTTTCACGCGAACTTCGCAAACGATTTCGTGTTGACCAGCAGCGGCGTGTCGCTTGCACCGGGCGCCACTGCACCGACGACCGACAACCCCTATTTTTCGAGTATCAATCGCGGACTGTTTTCGGCGAAGTCCTTGAGCATGATTCGCGCGGCCGCGAGTTATCAACTCGGTTTGTTCCAGTTCGGCGCGGCGTACAGCAATGTCGCATACGGCGAAGGATCGCTGTCGGCCAATACCCACTTTAATAACGCTACGCTCTATGTAAACTACAAACCAGTTCCCGCAACGACACTGGGCGTCGGTTACAACTTCACCAAGGGCGACGGTGATGCGCAAACCGACGCGACCTACAATCAGTTGAGCTTGGGTGCCGACTACGCCTTCACGAAGCGTACTGACCTGTATGCGCTCGCCGCATACCAGAAGGCATCAGGTCGAACGGCTGATGGCGCAGGGGGCAGTATCGCGGCTACGGCGTCGATCGGCTCCTATGGCCTCGATTCAGGCAAGAATTCGCAGACCATGATGCTGCTCGGCGTGCGGCATCAGTTCTAAAGCGCAGCAGTGTCGGGCGAACGTACTGTCAACCTGGTGACCTGCGGGCGAACGGCAGACTCGGCGTGCGAGGATGCACGAACTGACGGGACGATCCGCCCCTGCGTCGGTATGCAAGTTGCCTCCTCCCAAGCCTCGAAAGCCTGGCTACCCGCATCTCATTGTTGTTGCGCGCTTGTGTTGTCGCGGCAATGCATGAACCGATTGGCCACCTGATCGTGGACAGAAGCGAATGGTTGCTAGCATCGAAGCGGACATTGTGATAAGGCCGCTATTGGAAAGCCCTGAACGGCACGTATGGCCTGCGGATTCAACCGAGAGCTTCCTGACGTAGTACAGAAATTACGGGACGATCGGCTGAAGCGGGAGGCCTCAGATCGCTGGAAGGCCCATCTGCAATTCGCACGGAAGCTCCGAACTGCCAAGCGTCGGTTGGACGAAGCCGGACGCCGATTCACAACGGTGAGCGTTTTTCGATGTGTTAACATCGTGGCACGATCCGATGCAGAGATCCGCCTGTTCCATTTCGTGCGAGACTATTTTTAGTGCATGACGAAGCTAAGCGTCGTCGTGAGGGATAAATTAAAGCGTTTGCTGAAACAATAAAGCATTTCGTGAAAAAATTTGCATTAAAGTGGAAGCTGGATTTTGACTTCATCTTCTGCTTAATTCCTCAACCCCGCACACACCGAAACCCGGCATACACGTACTGATAATGCGGCTGAAACCAGTTGCGAAATTCCGGCCGCAGCATGCACAGCGCGGTACGCGCCGAGCCGCCCTTCAGCACGTAGTGCTGCCCATCGAAGAAGTTGGCCGAATAGCCGGGATAGAACGGAAACGCTTCGAAGCCCGGCAGCGCTTCGAAAAGCGTCGAGGTCCATTCCCAGCCGTTGCCGAACTGACCTTCCGCGCCGAACGTGCTGACGTTGTCCGGATGCGCGTCGACGGGCCGTGGATCCCAACTGCGGAAATCGAAGTTCCCCGACGCCGCTTGCGGCGCACCGTGCGCCGCGCGTTGCCATTGCGCCTCGGTCGGCAGGGTTTTGCCGGCCCAGCGCGCGTAGGCGCTCGCTTCGGCGTGGCTCACGTAGACGGGCCAGTCGAGCGGCAAGGGCACGTCGTCGAACATCGTGCGCAGCGTCCATGCCGGGCGACCGTCTTGCGCCGTGGGTTGCGACCAGCCAGCGGGATGCTCGATGCGCTCCGCTTCCTTCCATGCCCAGTCCTTCGGCGACCACCACTTCGGCTCGCGATAACCGCCGTCTTCGATGAACTCGAGGAACGCACCGTTCGTGACCATGTATCGATCGATCTCGAACGCGGGCACGTCCACGCTCATTTCGCCGAACTCATTATCCCAGCCGAAGCGGCCGGCCTCGCGCGGCATGCCGAGCACGGCCGTGCCGGCCGGCACGCTGACCATCGACGACAACGCGTCGCGCTGCTCATCGCTCGTCACCACCGGCTCGCGCAACGCGGTGTTCTTCTGCGCGAGAGGCAACTGATGGAGCATGTACGCGAGCGTTTCCGCATGCATCAACCGATGCTCGATCGCGACGTTCAGCAGCTGCACGGCCGCCTCGTCGTGCGCCGGGCTGCCGAGTTCGTCGAGCGCGGTGTCGATCTGCCGGCGCGCGCGCGTCGCATACTCGCGCACGGCGGCGAGCGACGGCCAATCGCCGGGTTGATCGGTGGGAAAGCCGCCGTCTACCGGATCGATGCCGAAGGCGAACAACTGGTCGAGTTCCGGCGCGAAAGCCGGCAGATCGAACAGACGCTGGTCGAGCAGATTGCGATCGAACGCTTCGAGATGGCCGATGTAGAACACGACGCGGTGACGTTCGCGGATCGGCCGTTCATAGAGGTAGTCGGGTTTGACGATCGCAAACAGGTCGTCGGTGACTTGACGCGCGTCGAGCAGGCGCTGCACGAGCGGATGATGCGGGACAGGGTCGCGATTCATTGGGGCCGGGTCTCCATGCAACACGGTTGCCGTGGGGGGGGACGGTCTGAAAACTCTACCCGCTCGCACGCGGCGTGCCAAGACTCACAGCGCAACCGTCCATGCCGCTCTGGCCGCTAGATCTGCCGCAAGCCTTCGAGATCGACGATGTGAATGTGCTTGCCCCGCGTGTCGATCAGGCCGCGTTTTTGAAATCTTGACAGGGTACGGCTGACCGTTTCGAGCGTCATGCCGAGGTAGCTGCCCATGTCCTCGCGCGTCATTCGCAGATTGAATTCCGACCACGAGTAGCCGCGCTGCGCATTGCGCTGTGACACGTCCAGCAGGAAGGCGGCGACGCGTTCGTCGGCGGACAGCGAGCCGAGCACCATCATCTGCGCGGCTTCGCTGACGATCTGCGCGCCCAGTAGCTTGTGCATGCGCTCCTGGATCGAACTGATTTCGCGACACAGCAGCTTCAGCGCGCTATAGGGAACGATGCACACCGTGCTGTCTTCCAGCGCGACGGCGCTGCACGCATGGAGGTCCGCGCTGATGCCGTCGAGCCCGAGCGGCTCGCCGGCCAGACGCAGCCCGGTGACCTGCTCGCGGCCGTCGCGGTGGACCATCACGGTCTTCATCGAGCCGGAGCGCACCGCGTAGATATTGTCGAAGCGGTCGCCGCTGCGATACAGCGCTTCGCCGCGCGGCACCGAGCGCGCCGAACAGATCAGCGTTTCGAGCTTCGGCAGTTCCTCCGCCGACAGCCCCTGCGGCATGCAGATCTCACGCATCGAACAGCTGGAGCAGCGCGCGGCGGTACGTGCGGCTGCGCGTGCCGCCACGGCCTCGCGGTTGCCGGCGGAGCGGGTCGAGGAACGGGTCACAGCAGTAGGATTCAGCATGTTCGATTATTGGTAGTGGTGAAATTGTCCCACCCGCTATGACCCGCAACTGGCGGCAAAGTGACGCGTTCGCTGCTCGGCAGTCCGAGCAACGGCGGTGCTCTGACGAAGGTGAGAAGGTGAGCCGCCGCGGCCTATATCGACGTCGCCCGTCGACGGGTAGCGTGGCTCGATTCCGGCAAGGCAGGGCGTGGCGTGCCGCCCTGCGCCTGGTGAAAGAGTCAGGCGGGTTCCTTGTCGGTGCCCGCGGCGGACGGTACCAGCAGAACCGGAAGAGTGGCCTGGCGCACGCAGCGTTCAGCGACGCTGCCGAGAATCAGCCGCTGAAAGCCACGCCGGCCGTGCGTGCCCATCACGAGCAGGTCGGCGTTGAATTCGGCGGCGGCCTGCAGCACGATCTCGGCGACATCGCCGAGCGACGAAGCCTCGGAGACCGCCGGGTCGCCCTTCACACCTTGCTCGGCCATCACTTTCGAAAACTCGGCACGCAGCTCCTGGCCTTCCTCGATCAGGCGGTTGCGCAGGATCGACGGGTCGTAGCCGGGCGCCTCGAAGTACATCGGCGTGTTTTCGACGACATAAAATGGCCGCAACACCGCGCCATTCGATTTGGCGAGATCGAGCGCCGCTTCAAACGCACGGCGTGAGGTATTGCTGCCGTCGACCGCTACAAGGATGCGTGTGTACATATCGGCTCCGCGTCAAAAATGCGTCTGCCACATTGCTAACCGCGGCAGGTTTATTGATCTTTTATACCAATGAAGCTTAGGGAAGCGCTGATTTATTCAGCTCGGTGGTCATCGTTGGCGTAGCTGAGGACGTTATAGAAGGCAACTCACGGAACAGACTCACGATGATGAAGAGGCAGATCGGCTTCGCCGAAGCGGAAATTG
>NZ_VZQO01000056.1:0-50985 GCF_014397665.1 Paraburkholderia sp. UCT2 | reverse complement strand
GTGGGTGTGGACATGATCGGTGGCTTCGTAACGGACTTGCATGGGACTGCATAAGCAGCAATGGGGCTAATCCTAAATTAGATATATCGATATGAAAAATCGTGATTTAGAATGTGAAGTATCGGCTCAACGGATATTTAATCGAGATGACCCCGGATCAACTTATAACGTTCGCCGCCGTCGCTGAGCATCGCAACATCAGCCGGGCGGCGGTGGCGCTGCATCTGTCGCAGCCGGCGGTGTCCGGCCAGCTGAGGCAATTGCAGGACGAGTTCGGCGAGCCGCTGTATCAGCGCGATGGCCGCGGGGTGCGGCTGACGCCAGCCGGCGAGCAGCTCGCCGCCTATGCGGCGCGGCTGCGCGACACCTGGCGGCAAGCGCATGCCTATCGCGACGCGCTGCGCGGTCTCGAACAGGGCACCTTGCGGATCGGCGCGAGCACGACGCCGGCGAGCTACCTGCTGCCGTACCTGATCGCCGAATTCCATCGCCGCTATCCGCACGTGAGCGTGCACACCGCCAACGGCAACACGGCCGAGATCGTCGGTGCGCTCGGCTCGGTCGACATCGCGATGATCGAGGGTCCCGCCGGCGCAGATCTGCCGCCGGACACGGTCGTCCATGCGTGGCGCGAGGACGAGATCGTCGCGATCATGCCGCGCTCGCATCCGCTCGCGCAGGCGGACAATGGCGGGCGCATCGAGCTGGCCGCGTTCGGCGCGTATCCGCTGGTGCTGCGCGAGGAAGGCTCGGGCGTGCGGCAGACGGTCGAGCGCGAGTTCGCGCGCGCGGGCGTGCCGATGCGCGTGGCGCTCGAAATCGCGGGGGTCGAAGGGGTGAAGGAGGCGGTGCGGGCGGGGATGGGTGTCGGTTTCGTGTCGGCGATGTCGATGCGGCATGAGAACGGTGCGCTGCGGCTCATGTCGCTGAGCCCGCAGCCGCTGACGCGGCGGCTGTCGATTCTGGTGCCGCATGCGAGCGCGCCGTCGCGGGTGGTCGAGCAGTTTCTGGCGATGTGCGTCGCGGACGAGGGCGGCTGACTTCCGCGCTGGCAGCGTATGGGGTCGCGAATGCGAACCCGTGCGGGGCGCTGCCGTGGCCGGCGCGCCTCGCTTTACGCTCGCCGTATGCCGGCCGCGCCTGGGGATTTCCTCTATGGTGCGCGATGGCTGTCCCGAGCACCATTCGCATATCGCAGCGCCTCGGCGCTTTTTTTCGAAGTTTAGTTGGAACCGGTTCCAAAAGCGGTTTCGCTTCAGAATTGCGTGAGTTGGATATGGCTGATGCAGTGGAGATCGTGGTCGTCGCCAGCGCGTTCGGTGTGAACGCCGTGCGCGCCGACGGCCATCTGAAATGGGCGCAGGCGGCAAAGTGCGCCGGCGCGGCGGGTTTCGAAGTGCGCCGGGAGCTGTTCGCGAGCGACGCGGACGCGGACGCGCAACGGCTGCGCGCGCTCGGCGCGGCGTTGGCCGATCTCGGGCTGTGGTCGGTGTTCTCGACGCCGGCATCGTTGTACGCGGCGGACGGCCAGCTCGATACCGACGCACTGCGTGTCGCGCTCGATCAGTCGGCCGCGCTAGGCGCGCGCTTCGTCAAGCTGCAACTCGGCGGCTTCTCGGGTAAGGCTCACGGCGCGGCCATCGCCGCGCACGTCGCGAGCGGCTTGGGCACCACGGGCGGTGCAAAGCCACGGCTCGTCGTCGAAAACGGGCAACTGGCGCAGGGCGGCTCGCCCGCGCAGTTCGTCGGACTGTTCGATGCGCTCGCGCGTGAAGGCCACGCGGGCGTGCTCGGCATGACCTTCGATACCGGCAACTGGGCGTGGCTCGACGTCGCGCCGCTACCCATCGCGCCGCAGCTCGCGCCGTACGTCGAGTACATCCATTGCAAGACCACCACGGGCGAGGGCGCGCGGCGCTTTGCGAGCGCGCCGGCCGACGATGACGCGCCATTTTGCGCGCTTCTCGACCGGCTGCCGCGCGATGTGCCGCGCGGCATCGAGTTTCCGTTCGATCCGAGCCGAATCGACGCGGATGCCGCGCGTTATGTGAGCTGGCTTGCGCGCGTGTAGACGCGCGGCGCCGCATCACGAAGCGCCTCGGTCGAAGCCGTATAGCAGACGAGGCGGCAACCCAGGCAGCAACCCAGGCAGCAAAGAACGCATTCCACGCAACACGAATCACCGCATCAGCAGCACCACCAGGAGCCCAGCATGACGCACCCTTACCCCGCGCTCGACGTGATCACCTACGGCGAAGCGATGGCGATGTTCGTCGCCGCCGAAGCCGGCCCGCTCGCGGGCGTCGGGCACTTCACGAAGCGCATCGCCGGCGCGGATCTGAACGTCGCGATCGGCTTGTCCCGACTCGGCTTCAGGGTGGGCTGGATGAGCCGCGTCGGCGACGATTCGTTCGGCCGGTACGTGCGCGACACGCTGGCGAAAGAGGGCATCGACCAGCAATGCGTGAGCACCGACGCGCGCCATCCGACCGGCTTCCAGCTGAAGTCGAAGAGCGACGACGGCAGCGACCCGGCGGTCGAATACTTCCGCAAGGGCTCGGCGGCGAGCCATCTGTCGCTCGACGACTACCTCGCCGATTACGTGCTGCCCGCGCGTCATCTGCATCTGACCGGCGTCGCCCCGGCGATCTCGGCAAGCTCGCGCGAACTCGCATTCCACCTGGCCCGCGAAATGCGCGCTGCAGGCAGGACGATCTCGTTCGACCCGAACCTGCGTCCGACGCTATGGCCCTCGCGCGCGGCGATGGTCGAAGGCTTGAACGCGCTCGCCGCGCTCGCCGACTGGGTGCTGCCCGGCATCGGCGAGGGTGAGATTCTGACCGGCCACACGCAGCCGGAGGACATCGCGAAGTTCTATCTCGAGCGCGGCGCGCGCGGCGTGATCGTCAAGCTCGGCGCGCAGGGCGCGTATTACCGCACCGCGACCGATGCCGCGACGATCGCCGGCCGGCCGGTCGCGAACGTCGTCGATACGGTCGGCGCGGGCGATGGTTTCGCGGTCGGCGTGATCAGCGCGCTGCTCGAAGGCCGCACGCTCGCGCAGGCGGTCGCGCGTGGCAACCGCATCGGCGCGCTCGCGATCCAGGTGATCGGCGATTCGGAAGGTTTGCCGAGCCGCGCCGAACTCGCCGCGCTGGAGCTGGCCGAGGTACCGGGCATCGCAAGCGCGGCCTGACGCGGATCGGACCGCATCGATAGCGCTGCATCCACAACCAGCATCGACGACAACAAGAGCGCCCACAGCGCGCCCAGATTTTTTCATCATTGATTCGGGACGACGCCGTCCAAGGAGACTTCCATGACCTCATCGCTTGCGATTCGCCGTTGGTGGACGATCATGCCGATCGTGTTCATCACCTACAGCCTCGCGTATCTGGATCGCGCGAATTTCGGCTTCGCGTCGGCGGCCGGCATCAACCAGGATCTCGGCATCAGCAAGGGGCTCGCGTCGCTGATCGGCGCGCTGTTCTTCCTCGGCTATTTCTTCTTCCAGATTCCGGGTGCGATCTATGCCGAGCGCCGCAGCGTGAAGAAACTGGTGTTCTGGAGCCTCGTTCTGTGGGGCGGCTGCGCGGCGTTGACCGGCATGGTCAGCAACATTCCGTCGCTGATGGCGATCCGCTTCCTGCTCGGCGTCGTCGAAGCCGCGGTGATGCCGGCGATGCTGATCTTCATCAGCAACTGGTTCACGAAGAGCGAGCGCTCGCGCGCGAACACGTTCCTGATCCTCGGCAATCCGGTCACGGTGCTGTGGATGTCGGTCGTGTCGGGCTATCTCGTGCATTCGTTCGGCTGGCGGCATATGTTCATTGCCGAGGGCGCGCCCGCGATCATCTGGGCGATCTGCTGGTGGTTCCTCGTCAAGGACAAGCCCGAGCAGGTGTCGTGGCTCACGCAGCAGGAAAAGGACGCGCTCGCGCAGACGCTGCGCGCCGAGCAGGCCGCGATCAAGCCGGTGCGCAACTACAGCGAGGCGTTTCGCACGCCCGCGGTCATCAAGCTGTGCGCGCAGTATTTCTGCTGGAGCATCGGCGTGTACGGCTTCGTGCTGTGGTTGCCGTCGATCCTGAAGAACGGCTCGTCGTTCGGCATGGTGGAAACCGGCTGGCTGTCGGCACTGCCGTATCTGGCCGCGACGATCGCGATGCTTGCAGCTTCGTGGGCATCGGATAAACTCAACCGCCGCAAGGTGTTCGTGTGGCCGTTCCTGCTGATCGGTGCGATTGCGTTCGCGGCGTCGTACGGGCTCGGCTCCGCGCATTTCTGGGTTTCGTATGCGCTGCTCGTGATCGCGGGCGCGGCGATGTACGCGCCGTATGGACCGTTCTTCGCGATCGTGCCGGAGCTGCTGCCGAAGAACGTCGCGGGCGGCGCGATGGCGCTGATCAACAGCATGGGCGCGCTCGGTTCGTTCGTCGGCTCGTACGTGGTCGGCTATCTGAACGGCGCGACCGGTTCGCCCGCGGCATCGTATGCATTCATGAGCGTGGCGCTCGTCGCCGCGGTGATCCTGACGCTCGCCGTCAAGCCGGCCGCGGCCGAACAACGTGGCCCCGCTCGTCCCACCGTCGCAAGGAAAATTAGCTGATGAACAAGATCGTCGCCTGGAAGTCGCTGCCCGAGGATGTGCTCGCCTATCTGCAACAGCATGCGCAGGTCGTGCAGGTCGATCCGTCACAGCATGATGCGTTCGTCGCCGCGCTGCGCGATGCCGACGGCGGCATCGGCGCGAGCGTGCAGATCGCGCCGGCGATGCTCGAAGGCGCGAGCCGGCTGAAGGCGCTGTCGACGATCTCGGTCGGCTACGACCAGTTCGACGTCGCCGACCTCACGCGCCGCGGCATCGTGCTCGCGCACACGCCGGACGTGCTGACCGAATCGACCGCCGATACCGTGTTCTCGCTGATCCTCGCGTCCGCGCGGCGCGTCGTCGAGTTGGCCGACTGGGTCAAGGCGGGGCAGTGGCGCACGAGCATCGGGCCCGCGCAGTTCGGGCTCGACGTGCAGGGCAAGACGATCGGCATCGTCGGGCTTGGACGCATCGGCGGCGCGGTCGCGCGACGCGCGGCGCTCGGCTTCAACATGAAGGTGCTGTATACGAACCGCAGCGCGAACCACCAGGCGGAGCAGGCATATGGCGCGCGGCGCGTCGAGCTCGCTCAATTGCTCGCGCAGTCCGATTTCGTCTGTCTGCAGGTGCCGCTCACGCGAGAGACGCGGCATCTGATCGGCGCCGCCGAACTGCGCGCGATGAAGAAGAGCGCGATCCTGATCAACGCTTCACGCGGCGCGACCGTCGACGAACCGGCGCTGATCGAGGCGCTGCGCAACGGCACGATTCACGGCGCGGGCCTCGACGTGTTCGACACCGAACCGTTGCCTGCCGACTCGCCGTTGCTCGCCATGCCGAACGTGGTCGCATTGCCGCATATCGGCTCGGCGACGCACGAGACCCGTCACGCGATGGCGCTCAACGCGGCGGAGAACCTGGTCGCCGCGCTCGACGGCACATTGACGACCAACATCGTCAACCGTGACGTCCTGGCGAAGTGATTCGCAGGGCGGCGCGCAAGCTCCCGCCCTCGGACCGGCACGAGCGATGAGCGAATGAGCACGACCCCGCCCCCGGCCAGCATCCCGCCTGGTGCCCCGAGCGCGCCGACGCGACGCGCGACGATCACCGATGTCGCGCGTGAAGCCGGCACCGGCAAGACCAGCATCTCGCGCTATCTGAACGGCGAGTTCAGCGCGCTGTCGCCCGAGCTGCGCGCGCGCATCGAAGCCGCGATCGCGCGGCTCGACTATCAGCCGAACCAGATGGCGCGCGGCCTGAAGCGCGGCCGCAACCGGCTGATCGGCATGCTGGTCGCCGACCTGACCAATCCGTACTCCGTCGAAGTGCTGCAAGGCGTCGAGGCCGCGTGCCACGCGCTCGGCTTGATGCCGCTGATTTGCCACGCGGCGAACGAAGTCGAGATGGAGCGGCGTTATCTGCAACTGCTGACCACGTATCGCGTGGAAGGTGTGATCGTCAACGCGCTAGGCGTGCGCGAGGAGACGTTGCGGCCGGTCGGCGACGGCGGGATTCCGGCGGTGCTGGTCGATCGGCGCGTGGAGGGGCTGGTCGCCGACATGGTCGGTCTCGACAATGGCGCGGCCGCCGCGCTCGGTACGCGGCATCTGCTCGAACGGGGCTTCGAGCACATCTGGTTCGTCGTGCAGCCGTTCGAGCAGGTCAGCTCGCGGCAGTTGCGCGTCGAAGCATTCGATCGGGCGATGCGCGACGATGGCCGCGCGCGCGGTCGTACGCTGGTGCTCGATCTCGCCGATGCAACTGCGCTCGAGCGCGGTCTCGTGGAGCTGGATCGTGCGATCGACTCGCCAGGCGGGGCCGGTGCCGAGCCCGCCGGCGCCTCCCCACGCGTCGCGCTGTTCGCGGCCAACGCACCGGTCGCGTTGCGGCTCGCGCTGCATCTGAACGCGCGTTACGGCGCGCACTGGCAGAGCCGCGTCGCGCTGCTTTCCATCGACGATCCGGATTGGGCCGAGCTCGCCGGCATCACGACGATCCGCCAGCCGACCTTCGACATCGGTTATCGCGCGGTCGAATTCCTGCACGAGCGCATCGAAGGCGCGCAGACGGGCGCGCGCGACTGCCTGCTGCCCGGCGAGCTGATCGTGCGTGCGTCGACCGCACGCTGATTTCCGGCCAATCTGCGATGATGCGGGCTGCGGCGCGCAGCGGTTGCGCGCCGGGGATTGCAAGGAACCCCGCAAGGATACTCATGGTCGTGCCACCGCTTACCCTCGCGAGTCTCGCGCTCGCCACGCTCGTCATCGCCGCTTTACCGTTTCTGATTTACCGACAATTGCGCCGTCCGCTCGCGCTTCGGCCGCGCGACGCGATCGCCGGCGTCGCGGTGTTCGCGCTGTTCGCGATGGTCATCGAGCGTGCGCTGCACGACTATCTGTTGCGCGGCAACGAGACGACCGCGGCGTTCCTTTCGCAGCCGCTCGCGTTCGTCGTCTATGGTGCGCTGGCCGCGGGCGTTTGCGAGGAAGTGGGGCGGTTCTTCGGCATGCGGCTGCTCATGAAGCGCGCGGCGGCGCGGCCGGCGGTGCGCAAGAAGGCGAACGTCGACGCGCCCGCCGGCGTCGCTGCAAGCGCGGGCGCGAGCTCCGCCGCCAGCACGACCGCCGCCAGCACCGCCGACACGCGCACCGCCGCATTGCGCGCCGACGATGGCGCCGCGCTCAGCTACGGCCTCGGCCACGGCGGCGCAGAAGCGTGGATGGTCGGCGTGTTCGTGCAGTGCCAGTGGCTCGTGTTAGCGGTCCTCGAAAACCGTGGCCGGCTCGGCGATTACCTCGGCAATCTGCCGGCCGAAGCGGTGATGCGCGTGCATCTGATTCTCGCGAGCCTGACGCCGCAACTGGCCGGCATTTTCGCGCTCGAACGCGTCGCGGCGCTGGTGTTCCAGATCGGCTTGTCGGTGCTGATGTGGCGCGGCGTGCGGGCCGGCTCGCGCGGCATCCTGCCGCTCGCGATCGGGGTGCACGCGCTGATCGACGTGCCTGCGGCAATGACGCAGGCGCGGCTGTTGCCGCTCGCGGCGGCCGATACGATCTATGTGGTGGCGGCGGTGTTCGTCGCGGGACTGCTGATACGGATTTACCGGCGGCCGGCGGCGGCGTGAGCGGATGAGCCGCTGGACGGCAGGCACCTCGCTATCCCTTCAGTGTTTCTCTAAAATGCGCCTACGTTTCAGGATCTTCTTTTCCCGGCAGCCTTCATGGAAGCTTACCAATACGACTGCGCGCATCCGGAGTTCGACGAGCTCGCGCGCGTCATCAGCGATCTGTTTCCCGAGCAGACGCAGTTCATCGAGCGTGCCGCCGACGATGGCACGCCCACACTGACGGTTCACTGGGTAGCAATGCGCTTCGGCTCCACCGCGCGCCGTATCGTGATGACGGTCGCGATCGCGCCGGCGGCGCTCGCGCGTTATCGCGCGATGCCGGCGCGGTTGCGTGGCCGCAGCTTTGCGGTATTGCGCGCGTACGTCGAAGCGAGCCTGGGCTCGCTCGAAGAAATGTACGCGAACGGCCAGGCGGTCCCGCGCGAAGTCACGGTCGAGCTCGGCGAAGAGTTCGCGTGAAGCGCGAATGAAGCGTGAATGAAGCGCGGGCGAAGCGGATTCAATCCGCGAGCCGATAGACCTTCGCGAAACGCGCGGCCTGCACGACGCCATAGTCGCCGGGCGCGTACTGCATGACCCAGTCGCCGGCCGCGCCGTGCAGCACGTCGCCGCCGCTCGCGGAGCGCGCGAGCGAGAAGGACTCGTCCATCCGGCGGGCGAGTACGACCGCCGGGCGATTGCGGTAGGCGCCGGCTTCGCCGTGCGCGAGCGCGGCATCGGCGGGCAGGTACTTCGCATCGAAGCGCTCGCGCGACACGACCCAGCGCTCGCCGGTCGAGCCGGTGATCAGCGCATCGCCGCGCACATAGCGGTTCGGGCCTTCGAGGCTCATCAACTGGCCTTCGGCGGCGGCGAATTCGACGCTTACCGTTTCGTCCTTGACGACGCGTTGGGCGTGCGGATCGTCACGCAAATCGAGATTCCTGAGTTCGGTCATGAAGCGGGTGGAAGATTAGGGGGTGAGCGTTGCGGCGAGACTTGCCGCTTTGCGGCGATCGTGCGTCGAGTCGCTGGGACGGGTAGCCGGCCCAGACAGCGCGACTCCGAATAATGCCAGATGCATGAGTCGGGCGGGGGGAGGCGAAAGGCTGAGGCGTGGTGAGAAAGCCGCTGTTCGGGCGCCATCGGAATTGCCGAAATCAACCGCGTCCGAACGGACCCGCGCCCGCGACGGGGCAACCCCCGCCGCGGGCGCTCTTCCATTACGGCTTGACTGTCGCGTCGCTCGCGGCTTCTGCCGCGGGCTTGCCGCCCTTGCCCTTGCCATGGTGGCCGCGATGATGACCCTCGGGGCCGCCCTGGTGGAACGTCGCGTCGGCGAGCTTCTTCTGCTCCGGCGACAGGCTGCTATACAGCGGATCGAACGCATCGACGAGCTTCTTCATGCCGTCCGCATGCGCCTGCGCGATCGTTGCGTACTGTTTCATGTCGTCGAGCGCGCTCACGTTGGTGGCCGCCTTGCGCTGCTCGAACAGCCGGCCCATCGTTTCGCCGTTGCTGCGCATGACGTCGGCGAACGCCTTCCATTGCGTTTCCTGCGCGGGCGTGATCTTCAGTTGCGAGTGCAGATAAGCGATGCGGTCTTCGACGTTGCGTTCGTGGCCGGCCTTGGCCGCGGAGGCCGAGGCCATGGTGTCCGGCGCTGCGGCCGGCGCGGCGGTTTGGGCGAACGCGCCGCCCATCGAAACGGCCGTAGCCAGCATAACCAGTGCTTTTTTCATCGAAACTCCTGATGTCTGTTCGTTATTGAGACACGGCGCGCGGCGAGCGTCTTGCCCCGCGCCAGCGGCGAATGGCGCCGCACCGCAAGCGGCTGCCGCATTCGCCCGGCGCCGCTATTAGTAACACGTTAACCCTACAATACGGTGCGTGTGCGACAAACGCTTACAACCGAAACGAACGCGAAACGGCTCGCGCCTGAGCGGCAATCGCGCCGACATACTGCCCCGGGCCGCCCCACAGTGTGCCGTGCATCTGTGACCGTACCGCGTGACATGGCGCCGCTGCGTGCAGACGCGCGATAATCCGCGACATTCCACACCAACTTCCTTCCCCTTCGATGAGACCTCCGCGCCTCGACCAGCTCGACGACCTCGACCGCAACCTCGTTGCACTGCTGCAAGCCAACGCGCGCGAGAGCGTCGCGAATCTTGCGCGGCAGCTCGGCGTCGCGCGCACGACCGTGATCGCGCGCATTGCGCGGCTCGAGCGCAGCAACGTGATCGCCGGCTACAGCGTGAGGCTTGGCCAGGATGTGCTCGATTCGAGCATCGTCGCGTATGTCGGCATCATCATCGCGCCGAAGCACGGACCGGCCGTGCAGAAACGCCTCGGCAAAATGCCCGAAGTGCAGATGCTGTGCGCGGTCAGCGGCGAGTTCGACTACGTGGCATGGCTGCGCGCCGATTCGCCCGAGCGGCTCAACGATCTGCTCGATCAGATCGGCGGGCTAGAGGGCGTCGAGCGGACCACGACGTCGATCATTCTCGCGCGCAAGATCGACCGCGGCACGGTGTGAGTCGGCGCGCGGCGTAACCTCTTCGCGAGTGCTGCGAGAGTCCATCGTTGACGCCTTTTTTATGCTGTTTCGACAAATCGTTTGACCGGTTCGTCAGAACGTCGAACCGGATGGTCATACCGCAGCATTTTGCGCGTATGAACTGTTTTTGCTTCTTCCTACACTGTCATTCAAGGGTTCGGCCCGCAGGCGCCGCGCGCAACACGCGGCGCACTTCCCAAGCTCAGAGACAGCACACGGATAACAAGGAGAAGCAGATGAAAGTAGCTATCGTTGGCGCAGGTCTGATCGGTCACACCATTGCCCATATGCTGCGCGAGACGGGCGACTACGAAGTCGTCGCGTTCGACCGCGATCAGCACGCGCTCGACAAGCTCGCCGCCCAGGGCATTCCCACCCGCCGCATCGATTCCGCCGACGCCGCCGTGCTGCGCGCCGCGATCCAGGGCTTCGACGTGCTGATCAACGCGCTGCCGTACTACCTCGCGGTCAACGTCGCAGCGGCCGCGAAGGGCGCGGATGTCCATTATTTCGACCTGACCGAGGACGTACGCGCGACGCACGCGATCCGCGCGATCGCCGAAGATGCCGATCACGCATTCATGCCGCAGTGCGGTCTCGCGCCGGGTTTCATCGGCATTGCCGCGCACGAGCTCGCGAATCGCTTCACGGAAATCCGCGACGTGAAGATGCGCGTCGGCGCGCTGCCCGAGTTTCCGACCAATGCGCTGAAGTACAACCTGACGTGGAGCGTCGACGGCCTGATCAACGAGTACTGCCAGCCGTGCGAGGCCATCCGCGATGGCCGCACGCAATGGGTGCAGCCGCTCGAAGGCCTCGAGCATTTCTCGCTCGACGGCACCGAGTACGAAGCGTTCAACACGTCGGGCGGGCTGGGCACGCTGTGCGAAACGCTGGCGGGCCGCGTCGAATCGCTCGACTACAAGTCGGTGCGCTATCCGGGTCATCGCAACCTGATGCAGTTCCTGCTCGAAGACCTGCGTTTGTCGAGCGACCGCGATACGCTGAAGACCATCATGCGCCGCTCGGTGCCGTCGACCGCGCAAGATGTCGTGCTGGTGTTCATCACCGTGAGCGGCATGCGCGACGGTCAGCTGGTGCAGGAGGTGTTCACGCGCAAGATCTTCGCGAAGACTGTCTGCGGCGTACCGATGAGCGCGATTCAGATCACGACCGCCGGCGCGATGTGCGCGGTGCTCGATCTGTTCCGCGAGCGCAAGCTGCCGCAAAAGGGCTTCGTGCGCCAGGAGCAGGTCTCGCTCGGCGATTTTCTGGCGAACCGCTTCGGCAAGTTGTACGAAGGGCAGTCGCTGGAGGCGATGGCGACCGTTTGAGGCCGGCATGGCTCGCGTCGAATGAAAATCCCCGTACGTCGCCGACGTACGGGGATTTTCCGTTTTTCAGCCCTAATCGGACCAGCGCGGCACTCGCCAGACAGAAGGGAGGGCCGTCATCCAGCCACGATTTGCGCGACGAGCGCTTCATGGTCCGCCGAACTGGGCGCGGTATTGTCGAACATCAGCAGACCCTCGCGGCTCGCGCCGCTCGGCTCGAAACGCCGCCGCCGGTAGGCGTCCCAGTGCGCGAGCTTGTACGCATCGTTGGGATTCGCGCGCGCGACGATCCGCTGCCGCGCCACGTCCTCCGAGGTCCGCACCCACACGACACACAACCTCACGTCCGGCGCGACGCCGAGCCACGCATGATCGAACAGCCGCCGCTCGCGCACCTCGCGAGACAGCGGGCCGACGACCAACGCGCTGATGCCGAGTTCGAGATTGTCGCGCGCCGTATCGATGAGGCCGCGATACTCGGGGTCGCGCAGATGCTGCAGGAAAAGAGGGCTGTCGCGATCGTTCGGATTGCCGGTCAGCATCGCCATCGCGGCCGCGCTATAGACGCCGTACAGCGTGTCCTTGTCGAGCAGGCAGAAGGGGGTGCCGCTCACTTTCATCAGCGGGCCGAGCAGTTTTTTCGCCAGCGTCGTCTTGCCCGTGCCCGCATGACCGCAAAAGAAAACCAGAGAAGTCACGCAGGCTTGTCCTCACGCGGCGCGGCGGCGGCATCGGGGCGCGGGTCGCGCGCGAACGTGCCGTTGGCCTCGAGCCACATCACGTTGATGATGCCGAAGGCGAGCGCCACACCCACGCCGAGAATCCAGGTGAAATACCACATCGCAGTCTCCTTGATCGTGCGTCCGGCGTCGCGGATCGACAGGCATGCCGGCAACCGACGATGGCCAGCCGCGAGCGCGGCCTCCTGCACCGATCATGAAGAAGAACGCCGCGCCATGCAAGAGGCGCGGCGCCCGAGCTCCGTGCGCCGTGGCTGGCGGAATGTCCGCGCGTTGCTATGATGCGCAACGATCATGCGTACGAGCGTACCGTGTCCGCCGAACCGGCGGACACGGAGCGACGACCCACACCGCGCAATCGGAAACTCGGGCCACAATCGAGAGCACACGGGAGAACCAGCATGCCGATGCGCCTGTCTTGCCGCTGCCGAGCCGCACGGATGGCCGGGTCCGCACGCTGCGCCGCGTTGGCCGCATGCGTCGCGCTCAGCGTGCTCACGCTGGCCGGCTGCGCGTCGACGCCGGCCGAGCCGGTACCGTTCAAACCGGTGCCTGCCGAGCGCATCGTCAGACAGGGCTATACCGCGCCGGGCCCCGGCCTCGTCGCGGTGGACGTGCGGCGCGAGCGTTCGCGCGACGTGATCGTGCGGTTCCGCGATGCGCTCGTCTATATCGACGGCGAGCGCGTGACCGACCTGATGAACGGCGAGCACGTGGTGTTCTATCTGCCGCCCGGCCCGCATCGGATCGGCGTATCGACGCAGTTCGATCCGGTCATCGAGCTGAACTTCGTCGTGACGGCCGACCCGCGCTACACGAACCGCGCCTCGGTCACGTTCAACGACGATCACCGCATCGGCCTGCAGCGGGTCGCGCAGTAGCCTGTCGTCGAGCATTAACAATTGGAAACGCGCGGCTCACGCGGCGCGTCTTAACATGGCGGCTGATTCAAGCCGGCTGGAAGCGTGCTTGTCCGTTCATGCAGACCCGTCGACCGTCTTACGCAATGCTTACGTGAGAGGGTGGCGAGGTCTGCTTTTGTATGCAAGGTAATCCGAACATGCTGATCAATTGCGCCGCCTATCAGGACGGCCGGAAACTCGCCGACATCGATATCGACAGCATCAGCGACTACGTCGCGCGGCGCGAGTGCTTCGTCTGGGTCGCGCTGAAAGATCCGGAGCCCGAGGAACTCGCGGCCATGAAAGACGAATTCAATCTGCACGAGCTCGCGATCGAAGACGCGCAACACGGTCATCAGCGCCCGAAAATCGAGGAGTACGGCGATTCGCTGTTCACCGTGATGCACACGGTCGAGATGGACGAGCAGGGCGAATTCGTGATCGGCGAAGTCGACGTGTTCGTCGGCAGCAACTATGTGCTGTCGGTGCGGCGCGGCACGCGCACCGGCTTCAAGAGCGTGCGCGCGCGCTGCGAGCATGAGCCGCATCTGTTGAAGGAGGGCTCGGCGTTCGTGCTGTACGCGCTGATCGACGATGTGGTCGACCGTTATTTCCCGGTCGTGGAGGCGATCAGCACCGAGCTCGAAATGCTCGAGGACCGCATCTTCGAGAAGAACGATTCGGCCGCCTCGCGCGCGATCGTGCAGGACCTGTACACGATGAAGCGCCGGCTCGTGATCCTCCAGCACCATATCGTGCCGCTGCAGGAAGCGGTCGGCAAACTGACGGGCGGCCGCATTCCGAGTGTTTGCGCAGGCATGCAGGCGTACTTCCGCGACGTCTACGACCACCTCGACCGGATCGTCAGAACCATCGAGGGGCGCCGCGAAATCGTCGTCACGGCGGTGCAGGTGAACCTCGGCATGATCTCGCTCGCCGAGAGCGAAATCACCAAGCGGCTCGGCTCGTTCGCGGCGCTGTTCGCGGTGCCGACCATGATCGCCGGCATCTACGGGATGAACTTCGAGCGCATTCCCGAGCTGCATTTCAAGTTCGGCTATCCGGTCGTGCTGGCGGTGATGCTGGCGATCGACTTCGTGCTGTACCGGCGTTTTCGCAAGGCCGGCTGGCTGTAGCCGGTGCACCGTTTAATTTCCTCGGGGTTTCACTTGCGGCGCGCGCGATACCAGGCCAGCATAAGCGGCCTGTGGGTCGCGCCGCACGCGACGCACAGGCGTCATCGACTGCACGAACTGAGCGAGGGAACCTTGCCACACGCTGTCCGGATCGATCGAGCGCATTGCGGCGGCGCAGATGTTGCGCGCCGGTGCGTTGCAACACCGCGAATCGTTGACATTCCGAAGAGCTTGCGCTGAGAATGGGCCTCGCAAACGTTTGCGCATCACAAAAAATACGGCTCGCCCGCGAGCCTGACAACCTTGGAGATACGCATGAGCCATCGAACCCGTCGTCGCATTCTTGCCGCCGCAGTTCTCGCCACCGCCTCCGCCGTCCTGCCTTTTTCCGCCGCCCACGCGCAGAACGCCCCGGCTCATAAGCCGAAGGTCGCGCTCGTGATGAAGTCGCTCGCCAACGAATTCTTCCTGACCATGGAGACCGGGGCGAAAGACTATCAGAAGCAGAACCCCGGCAAGTTCGACCTGATCACCAACGGCATCAAGGACGAAACCGACACCGCCAACCAGATCCGCATCGTCGAGCAGATGATCGTGTCGAAGGTCGACGCGATCGTGCTCGCGCCGGCCGATTCGAAGGCGCTGGTGCCGGTCGTCAAGAAGGCGGTCGACGCGGGCATCATCGTCGTCAACATCGACAACCGGCTCGATCCGGACGTGCTGAAGTCGAAAGACCTGAACGTGCCGTTCGTCGGCCCCGACAATCGCAAGGGCGCGCGGCTCGTCGGTGACTACCTCGCGAAGCGCCTGAAGGCCGGCGACGAGGTCGGCATCCTCGAAGGCGTGTCGACCACCACCAACGCGCAGCAGCGTACCGCGGGCTTCAAGGACGCGATGCAGGCAGTCGGCGCGAAAGTCGTGTCGGTGCAGTCGGGCGAGTGGGAAATCGACAAGGGCAACGCGGTCGCATCGGCCATGCTCAACGAGTATCCGAACCTGAAGGCGCTGCTCGCCGGCAACGACAACATGGCGATCGGCGCGGTGTCGGCCGTGCGCGCGGCCGGCAAGCAGGGCAAGGTGCTGGTGGTCGGCTACGACAACATCAACGCGATCCATCCGATGCTGAAGGACGGCCGCGTGCTCGCCACCGCCGACCAGTTCGCGGCGAAGCAGGCCGTGTTCGGGATCGATACCGCGTTGAAGGCATTGAGCGAAAACAAGAAGCAGTCGCAGCTGTCGGGCGTCGTCGAAACGCCGGTCGTTCTGGTGACGAAGGACACCCTGAAGTAAGCGCGCCGCGCCCGGCGTGAAGCACGAGCCGGGCGCTGCCGGAAAAGTGCGCGAGAAGCGGTAAAAATCGCCACGAATTATGCGGATAGCGTGTTTTAGAGGCAAACGACCACCCGGTGATCCGCTTTTCTTCAACGAACGCTCAAGAATCCCGCCGCACCGCCGTTAATCCCAGAGATAAGCGTCATGACGGCGGCTCGCGTGGTGAGAGGGAGCGCGGCCGTGAGCAGCTGTGCATTCCGCGCAATGGGGCGCCACGAAGGCGCCAGAAGCGCCATGCAACCAGGAGCGCGATGGATTCGACCGACCACGACGCCTTGCCTGTCGTACTGAGCGTCAGCGGCATCGGCAAGACCTATGCCGAACCGGTGCTCGCCGACGTATCGCTGTCGCTGCGGGCGGGCGAGGTATTGGCGTTGACCGGCGAGAACGGCGCGGGCAAGAGCACGCTGTCGAAGATCATCGGCGGGCTGGTCGAGGCGAGCGCGGGCACGATGCGGCTTGCCGACGCGCCGTACGCGCCCGCGAGCCGCACCGAGGCCGAGGCGCTCGGCGTGCGCATGGTCATGCAGGAGTTGAATCTGCTGCCTACGCTGTCGGTCGCCGAGAATCTGTTCCTGAACCGGCTGCCGCGTGCGGGCGCGTTCAGCTTCGGCTGGATCGATCGCGGCAAGCTGCGCGAGAACGCGCGCGAGGCGATGACGCAGGTCGGGCTCGACGCGATCGATCCCGACACGCTGGTCGGCGAACTGGGCATCGGTCATCAGCAGATGGTCGAGATCGCCCGCAACCTGATCGACGACTGCCGCGTGCTGATCCTCGACGAGCCGACCGCAATGCTGACCGCGCGCGAGGTCGATCTGCTGTTCGAGCAGATCGGGCGGCTCAAGGCTCGCGGCGTCGCGCTCGTCTATATCTCGCACCGGCTCGAAGAGCTGGCGCGGGTCGCCGAACGGGTCGCGGTGCTGCGCGACGGCCGCCTCGTGCATGTCGACGCGATGGCGAACCTGACGAGCGAGCAGATCGTCACGTGGATGGTCGGCCGCGAGCTCGGCGAGCATATCGATCTCGGTGAGCGCAACATCGGCGCGCCGCTCCTGAAAGTGGAGCGGCTCGCGCGCGGCAAGGTCGTGCGCGACGTGTCGTTCGAGGTGCGCGCGGGCGAGATTTTCGGTGTGAGCGGACTGATCGGCGCGGGCCGCACCGAGCTGATGCGGCTCATCTACGGCGCCGACCGCAAGGACGGCGGCAGCGTGTCGCTCGCCGCGACGCCGGGCGCGCCGCCTGCGCCGGTGCCAATCGACTCGCCGGCGGACGCGGTACGCGCGGGTATCGCGCTGATCACCGAAGACCGCAAGGGCGAAGGCCTGCTGCTGCCGCAACCGATCGCGGCCAACCTGTCGCTCGGCAATCTCGGCAGCGTCGCGCGGCACGGCCTCGTCGACGCGAAGCGCGAGAACGCGCTGGCGCACAAGCAGATCGCCGCGATGCGGATTCGCAGCTCGGGGCCCGCGCAGGTTGTCGGCGAGCTGTCGGGCGGCAACCAGCAGAAGGTCGTGATCGGCCGCTGGCTCGCGCGCGACTGCCGCGTGCTGTTGTTCGACGAACCGACGCGCGGCATCGACGTCGGCGCGAAGTTCGATATTTACGGCCTGATGGGCGCGCTCGCTCGCGACGGCCGCGCGCTCGTCGTGGTGTCGAGCGATCTGCGCGAACTGATGCTGATCTGCGACCGGATCGGCGTGATGTCGGCGGGCAGCATGACAGGCGTGTTCGAGCGCGCGAGCTGGAGCCAGGATGCGTTGCTCGCGGCTGCGTTCGCCGGCTACCGCGGCCGTGACGCGCTGCTGCACACGCACGGCGTCAACGAAGCAGGGAGTCTGTGATGACCGATCAATCGTGGCGCGAGGCGGCGGGTGTCAAACAGGACGGCCAGTTGGACGGCCAGCAGGACGGCAAGCAAGGCGGTGCGCCGGACGCGCCCGCCGTGACGCCGCCCGCCGATCCGTCGGCGCCGCTCGCGAGCGGCAAGCCGGCCGGCACGCGGCTCGGCTTTTCGAACTACCTGGGCCTCGCCGGCGCGCTGCTCGCGATGATCGTGCTGTTCTCGCTGCTGAGTTCGCACTTTCTGACCTACGACACGTTCAGCACGATCGCGAACCAGATTCCGGATCTCGTCGTGATGTCGGTCGGCATGACCTTCGTGCTGATCATCGCGGGGATCGATCTGTCGGTGGGCTCGGTGCTCGCGCTCGGGGCGTCGGTGGTCAGCGTGGTGACGCTGAAGTGGGGCTGGGGGCCAGCTGCCGGCGCGCTGCTCGGGGTCGCGGTCGCGGCGCTGACCGGTACCGTGACCGGCGCGGTGACGGTGGGCTGGCGAATTCCGTCGTTCATCGTGTCGCTCGGCGTGCTCGAGGCGGCGCGCGGCATGGCGTATCAGATGACCAATTCGCGCACCGCGTATATCGGCGATGCGTTCGATTTTCTGTCGAACCCGATCGCGCTTGGCATCTCGCCGGCCTTTCTGATCGCGGTCGCGGTGATGGTGATCGCGCAGCTGGTGCTGACGCGCACGGTGTTCGGGCGCTATCTGGTCGGGATCGGCACCAACGAGGAAGCGGTACGGCTCGCGGGCGTCAATCCGCGGCCGTACAAGGTGATCGTGTTCGCGCTGATGGGCGCGCTGTCCGGACTCGCGGCGCTGTTCCAGATCTCGCGGCTCGAGGCGGCCGATCCGAATGCGGGTGTCGGCCTGGAGCTGCAGGTGATCGCGGCGGTCGTGATCGGCGGCACGAGTCTGATGGGCGGGCGTGGTTCGGTTATCAGCACGTTCTTTGGCGTGCTGATCATTTCGGTGCTGGCGGCGGGCCTCGCGCAGATCGGCGCGAACGAGCCGACCAAGCGCATGATCACCGGCGCGGTGATCGTGATCGCGGTGGTGCTCGATACGTACCGCAGCCGTCGCAAACGCGCCTGAGGTGGGAGCCGCCGCGCAACGATGACTGACTGCATGGGATCGGAGTAAGCGCTAAAGCGCTAACTCCGTTCGACCGCGATGAAACTGCATGGGACCGGAGTAAGCGCTAAAGCGCTAACTCCGTTCGACCGCGATGAAACTGCATGGGATCGGAGTAAGCGCTAAAGCGCTAACTCCGTTCGACCGCGATGAAACTGCATGGGACCGGAGTAAGCGCTAAAGCGCTAACTCCGTTCGACAGGAGAGCAACAGGTTATGACGACGATCAAGGATGTGGCGGCGGTGGCGGGCGTGTCGTTCACGACGGTATCGCACGTCGTGAACAACTCGCGGCCGGTGTCGGCCGATGTGCGCGCGAAAGTCGAGCACGCGATCCGTCAACTGCACTATGTGCCGTCGGCGGTCGCGCGCTCGCTGAAGGCGCGCGCGACCGCGACGATCGGACTGGTGGTGCCGAACAGCACGAACCCGTATTTCGCGGAGCTCGCGCGCGGCATCGAGGACGGCTGCGCGCGCAATGGCTACTGCGTGTTCTTCTGCAACTCCGACGATGACCCCGCGAAACAGCGCAACTATCTGCGCGTGCTGCAGGAAAAACGCATCGACGGGTTGATCGTCGCGTCGGCCGGCGACGACGCCGTGCTCGCGCAGGCGCTCGCCGACGCGCGCGAGCCGCTCGTGGTGGTGGACCGCAACATCGAGGGAGTCAGCGCGGATCTCGTGCAGATCGATCACGAGAAGGGCGCGTATCTGGCCACCCGTCATCTGCTCGAGCTCGGGCATGTGCGGATCGGTTGCATCACGGGGCCGGTGCAGACCGCGGTCAGCGCGATGCGGGTGCACGGCTTCATTCGCGCGATGGCCGAGCGTGGCATCGAGATTCCGGCCGATGCGATCGTCGAAAGCGATTTTTCGGGGACGGGCGGACATCGCGCGGCCGCGCAGCTGTTCGATACGATCAGGCCGTCGGCGATTTTCGCGGGCAACGACATGATGGGCATCGGCGCGTTGCGCGCGGCGGCGGAGCGCAATATCAGCGTGCCGCGCGATTGCTCGATCATCGGTTTCGACGATATCGAGCTGGGCCGCTTCACGTTCCCGTCGCTGTCGACGGTCGGGCAGTCGGTGCGCGCGCTTGGCGACACGGCCGCGCAGACGCTGATCGCCCGGATCGCCGAGGCGTCGTCGAACAGCACCGCGCGGGCGCCTGCGCGCCGCCGCGTGGTGTCGCCGCGGCTGATCGTGCGGGAGTCCACCGCGACATGGGCGGGCGAGGAACGGCGGGATCTGGCGGCCTGATGCGCCGGATCAAGGACGCATGAGGGGCGCTCGAAGGACGCGCGCGCAATGGCGACGCGACCCGTCGCGCAACGGAGGACACTCGAGTGGCAAGCAACCCAACGCGCGCACGCGTCACGGTGGTCGGTAGTCTGAACATGGACCTCGTGGTGCGTTCGCCACGCCTGCCCCAACCGGGCGAGACGCTGGCCGGCCGCGGCTTCGCGCAGGTCGCGGGCGGCAAGGGCGGCAACCAGGCGGTCGCGGCCGCGCGGCTCGGCGCGCAGGTGTCGATGCTCGGCTGCGTCGGTGCCGATGCGAACGGCGCGCAGCTGCGCGCGGGCCTCGAAGCGGAGCGCATCGACTGCGCCGCGCTCGAAACCGGCAGGGAGCCGAGCGGTGTGGCGCTGATCGTCGTCGACGATGCGAGCCAGAACACGATCGTGATCGTCGCGGGCAGCAACGGCGAGGTCACGCCGGCCACCATCGCGCGACACGAAGCGACGCTCGCCGCCGCCGCCGTCGTGATCTGTCAACTCGAAACCCCGCCCGAATCGGTGCGCGCGGCGCTGGCGGCGGCGCGGCGGCTCGGTAAGACCGTGATCCTGAATCCGGCGCCCGCCACCGGCCCGTTGCCGGCCGACTGGCTGCCGCTGATCGACTACCTGATTCCGAACGAACTCGAAGCCGCCGCGCTGAGCGGTCTCCCCGTCGACTCGCCCGAGGACGCCGCACGGGCCGCCGCCGCATTGCGCGCGGCCGGCGCGCGCAACGTGCTGGTCACGCTCGGTGCGCGCGGCGTGCATGCGTCGCTCGAAGGCGCGGCCGCGACGCTGTACGACGCGCCGCGCGTCGAGGCGGTCGACACGACCGCGGCCGGCGACACCTTCATCGGCGGCTTCGCGGCGCAGCTCGCGCAGGGCGCGAGCGTCGATGCGGCGATCCGCTTCGCGCAGCGCGCCGCCGCGCTATCGGTGACGCGCGCGGGCGCACAGCCATCGATTCCGACGCGCTCCGAGGTCGACGCATTGGACTGATGCCGCGGCGGCATTGGCACCGCGCACGCTGCCTGATCGAACTGTCCCGCCACCGCTTCGGGCGACTCCGAACGGCTCGCATCTCCACCCATTCCCGCCGCCAAACCGTCAAAAATCGTGCTTTGACGAATATCGCCGCGTTTCCCTGCGCGCCGCGAACACACTCATTTCCAGTCAAGTTGCTTTCAACGTCTTACAACGTCTTTGTTCATACCTTTTAAATGCTTCAAGTCTATGAGTGCGCTGCCGTAAACGGAAATTAGAGCGCTCTTTCAAAAAAGCGCCGGACCCAACACACGCCGCTCCCACGCTGCGTAGGCAGCAGCCTCTCATTGAGTACAGCACACAGGACCAAGCATGTTGAATAAAGGCATCACGATCAAGGCGCGAATTGGTCTCACGATGGCGTTCCTCGCCGCGTTGCTGGTTGCGATCGGCGTTTTCGGTCTGTTCGGCATGAGCCGTTCGAACGACGCCTTTGAGGACACGTTCACCAACGCGATGCCGAGCGCGGTGAACATCGGCAACGCGGAAATCTACGCGGCGCGCGAACGACTCGCGCTCGACCGCGCCGCGTTCCTGGTCGGCACACCGGAAGCGGCCACCACCATCGAGCGCGGGCGCATGCTCGGGGGCACGTCCGACATGTGGTGGAAGAAATATCTCGATCTGCCACGCAACGCGGACGAAGACCGGCTTGCGCAGGACGTCGCCGCGAAGCGCAACGCGCTGCATCAGCAACTCGAAACGTTCGCGGCGACGATCACGGCGAACGATCAGGGCAAGCTGGTCGAGGACGCGAAGAATCTGCAGGTCGTCTTCAACGACCTCGTCGGCGCCGACGACGCGCTGCGCAAATACCAGTTCGATTCGGCCAGGCAGGGCTACGACTCCGCGCAGAGCAGTTTCCAGACGTTCCGCGTGGTCAGCATCGGTGCGCTGGTGGTCGGCGTGCTGGCGGCGGCGCTGTCGTATCTGACGCTGAGCCGCGCGATCGCGCGTCCGCTCGACGAAGCGCTCGGCCACTTCGATGCCATCGCGGCCGGCGATCTGCGTCGTCCGGTGATCGCGACATCGCGCGACGAAATGGGGCAACTGCTCGAAGGAATCGCCAGAATGCAGCGCAGCCTCACCGAAACGGTGCGCAGCGTGCGCGGCGGTAGCGAGTCGATCGCGACCGCGACGCGCCAGATCGCGGCGGGCAACATCGACCTGTCGTCGCGGACCGAGGAGCAGGCGTCGGCGCTGCAGGAAACCGCCTCGAGCATGGAGCAGCTGACCGGCACCGTGCGGCAGAATGCCGACAACGCGCGCCAGGCGAGCGCGCTCGCGGCCAACGCGTCCGAGATCGCCAACAAGGGTAGCGCGGTGGTCGGCCAGGTGGTCGGCACGATGGGTGACATCAACCAGAGCTCGGCGAAGATCGCCGACATCATCTCGATCATCGAAGGCATTGCCTTCCAGACCAACATCCTCGCGTTGAACGCAGCCGTCGAGGCGGCGCGCGCCGGCGAGGAGGGGCGCGGCTTCGCGGTCGTCGCGGGCGAGGTGCGCAGCCTCGCGCAGCGTTCGTCGGCGGCGGCCAAGGAGATCAAGGAGCTGATCGATACGTCGGTCGAGCGCGTGCAGTCGGGCTCGGCGCTCGTCGACGAGGCCGGCCGCACGATGAGCGAAATCATCGGCGCGGTGCAGCGCGTGACCGACATCATGGGCGAGATCGCGGCGGCGTCGGAGGAGCAGAGCGGCGGCATCGACCAGGTCGCGCGCGCGGTCACGCAGATGGACGAGGTCACGCAGCAGAATGCGGCGCTCGTCGAGGAAGCGGCCGCTGCCGCGTCGTCGCTCGAGGAGCAGGCGACGCGGCTGCGCAGCGCGGTCGCGGTGTTCCAGGTCGACGACAGCGGCCGTGGCGGTCACGAAGCGGCGTCGGCGCTTGCTGCGCCGAAGCGCCCGGTGTCCACGAGCCCGGTCGCTACACGCGCACGCAAGCTCACGCCGGCTACCGCGCAGGCGGCGTTGCCGGCGAAGGCATCGATCCCGGCCGCGGCCGCTGTCGCGCCGCCGGTAGCGGCCGCGTCCACGCCCACGCGCGCGCCGGCCAGGTCCGCGGCGACGGCCGGCAGCGATCAGGATTGGGAGACCTTCTGAGCTGGCTCGGATTCAGGTGTACATGGGCGGCGGCGCTGTCGTGCCTCAGGTGAGCCGAGACGCGCCGTGCGGCGCAACAGCCGTTCCCGTTCCCGTTCCCGTTCGCTAGCTGTCCGGCATCCGCGTCGCACCCGCGACGATCGCTTCGCGAAAAGCCGCGCCTGGACACCCCATGCGCGGTTTTTTTTCAGCTCCGGCAAGAATTAACGTTTGCGCGCCGCCGCCTTTCACCGGCGCGTGTCGCGATCCGGTACATTGACGGGCACGGCCCCGATCCGTTTGCGCGGCGCGCGGCTGCCCGCACCTCCAACAGGTGGTTCCCACATATTGCTACGTCCTGCGAACCCTGCCATGCGCCAGCCACAAAGAACCGACATGACGCGATACGATCTTGCGCAACGCCTCGTCGAGGCACGCCGGCAGCGCCGGCCGATCGACGCGCCCGCACCCGACAGCCTGCCGCCCGACGCGGCGACCGCCTACGCGATCCAGCAGGCGGTGATCGTGGGCCTCGGCGAGTCGACCGGCGCGTGGAAGATCGGCGCGAAGTCGCCGGGCGGCGCCGCGTCGGGCGCACCGATTCCGGCCTCGCTGGTGATGCCGTCGCCAGCGAGGCTCGCGCATGACGGCTTCTTTCGCGTGCTGGTGGAGCTCGAGATCGCGTTCCGCTTCGACGTGACGATCGAGCCGCGCGCTCAGGCGTATGCGCGCGACGAGGTACTGTCGAAGCTCGGCGCCGTGCTGCCGGCCATCGAGATCGTCGACAGCCGCTTCGCCGAATGGCCGAACGTCGCGCCGCTCGCGCAGTTGGCCGACGCGCAGAACAACGGCGCGCTGATCACCGGCCATCCGGCCGTCTATGCGAGCCTCGCGCGCGGCTTCGACTTCGTGTCGCCGGAACTGGAGCTGAGTTTCAACGGCCGCTCGCTGATACCGGAAGTGACCGGCAATCCGGCAGGCGATCCGCGCGAGCTGCTCGTGTGGTTCGTCAACCATTGCGCGGCGATGGGCATCACGATCGAGCGCAACTGGACCTTGACCACCGGTTCATACGTCGGCGCGCACAAGATCGACGAACCCGGCATCGTGCGTGGTCATATCGACGGATTGGGTGAAGTGGAAATTGAACTGACCTGATCGATGCTGCGGCGCTTGTAACCGCAAATTACAACGCTTGATTCCAAACGGCTGCCCGCGTGCAGCCGTTTTTATTTTGGCGAATTTGAAACGGTGGCAGTCTTTGAATCGTCAACCTGTTCGAATGCATTTGTTGCAACTTTGCCGCGTCCTTCCGTATACACCTATGAGAGCGCCGCGAGTTCGTCACGTGCATGCTTTTTGTGACGAAGTGTGCGTGCGCAGACAGCCGCATTTTGGTGGCGGGTCGACGGTGCGGGTACGGGATGTGCAATAGCAACGCGGTGACTTGACGCGATGCCGCGGTCCGGCGAAGTCCTGCAGGAGCACTGAATAGCGATACGGTGCTGAACAAAGTAGCGATACAGCGGTGCAGCAGATGACGTGATTGGTTGCTGCGTGAGTAAAAAAAATTGTAGGTGGTCGAATCTCTGATTCCAGGTGAGGATTGTAGGGTGGCGGTTACGGCGCGATTTTCGCAACGTAGTCCGTGAAAAAAAATTTAAAAGGGTTTAGGATGAATTCGAGCGATGTCGTTTCCGAATAGCGCGCCGCGCACGACATCGCCCCAGACTTCGGCGAGGAGGTAGCATGGATATCTACAGCAGTTTCGCGACCCGCTTCGAGAAAACACGGGAGGACGAACTCTCGCTCGAGGAGTATCTCGCGCTCTGCAAAGACAATCCCGCCGCGTACGCCACTGCGGGCGAACGCATGTTGACGGCAATCGGAGAACCGGAACAGATCGACACTCGCAACGATCCGCGTTTATCGCGTATCTTCGCGAACAAGGTCATCAAGGTATACCCCGCATTCCGTGAATTCTACGGAATGGAAGAGGTGATCGAGCAGGTGGTCGCCTACTTCCGGCATTCGGCCCAGGGGCTCGAAGAAAAGAAGCAGATCCTGTATCTGTTAGGACCGGTCGGCGGCGGCAAGTCGTCGATCGCGGAACGTCTGAAGCAACTGATGGAACGCGTGCCGTTCTATGCGATCAAGGGCTCGCCCGTCAACGAATCGCCGCTCGGTCTGTTCGACTACGAGGAAGACGGTCCGATCCTCGAAGAGCAATATGGCATTCCTCGTCGCTACCTGCGAGGCATTCTGAGTCCGTGGGCGGTCAAGCGCCTGCACGAGTACAACGGCGACATCCGCAAGTTCCGCGTGGTGCGCCGCTATCCGTCGATCCTTCGCCAGATCGCTATCTCGAAGACCGAACCAGGCGACGAGAACAATCAGGACATTTCGTCGCTGGTCGGCAAGGTCGACATCCGCAAGCTCGAACAGTACGCGCAGGACGATGCCGACGCGTACAGCTACTCGGGCGGCCTGTGCCTCGCCAATCAGGGCCTGCTCGAATTCGTCGAAATGTTCAAGGCGCCGATCAAGGTGTTGCACCCGCTGCTCACGGCGACCCAGGAAGGCAACTTCAAGGGCACGGAAGGCTTCGGCGCAATTCCGTTCGACGGCATCATCCTCGCTCACTCGAACGAATCGGAATGGAAGGCATTCCGCAACAACCGTAACAACGAGGCACTGCTCGACCGGATCTTCGTCGTCAAGGTGCCGTACTGCCTGCGCTATAGCGAAGAGGTCAAAATCTACGAGAAGCTGCTGCGCAACTCGTCGCTGGCCAACGCGGTGTGCGCGCCGGGCACGCTGAAGATGATGGGGCAGTTGTCCGTGCTCACGCGTTTGCACGAGCCGGAGAACTCGAGCCTGTTCTCAAAGATGCAGGTCTACGACGGCGAGAATCTGAAGGACACGGACCCGAAGGCGAAGTCGTATCAGGAGTATCGCGACTTCGCGGGCGTCGACGAAGGCATGACCGGCGTGTCGACCCGCTTCGCGTTCAAGATTCTGTCGCGCGTGTTCAACTTCGACTCGACCGAGGTCGCGGCCAATCCGGTGCATCTGATGTACGTGCTCGAACAGCAGATCGAACGCGAGCAGTTCCCGCCGGAAACCGAGCAGAAGTATCTGTCCTTCATCAAGGACGTGCTCGCGTCGCGCTATGCGGAGTTCATCGGCAAGGAGATTCAGACCGCGTACCTGGAGTCGTACTCCGAGTACGGTCAGAACATCTTCGACCGCTATGTCACGTATGCGGACTTCTGGATCCAGGATCAGGAGTTCCGCGACCACGACACCGGCGAGAGCTTCGACCGTGCCGCGTTGAACGCCGAGCTGGAGAAGATCGAGAAGCCCGCGGGCATCAGCAATCCGAAGGACTTCCGCAACGAGATCGTGAATTTCGTGCTGCGTGCGCGGGCTGCGAACGCGGGCAAGAACCCCGCGTGGATCAGCTACGAGAAGCTGCGCGTCGTGATCGAAAAGAAGATGTTCTCGAACACGGAAGAGCTGTTGCCGGTGATCTCGTTCAACGCGAAAGGCTCGGCCGAAGAGCAGCGCAAGCATGAAGACTTCGTCAATCGCATGGTGGCGAAGGGCTATACGCCGAAGCAGGTGCGCTTGCTGTGCGACTGGTATCTGCGCGTGCGCAAGTCGTCATGATGCGCGCATGATACTCATGGTGTGCCGCCCGTACGGTCCGACCGTACGGGCAACCGGCGAGGCGCAAGCCGCATAGCATTGCACTGCGCGGCGGGCGTCTCGCGCACCCGAAATATTAGTGCGGCCGCAGGGAATCGCGGTTGCATGGACGGGAGACCGGGCGTGCTTCATCAAATCATCGACCGCAGGTTGGCAGGCAAGAACAAGAGTATTGCGAACCGTGAGCGCTTTTTGCGCCGCGTCAAAAACTATATTCGTCGTGCCGTTTCGGAGGCGGTGCGCGATCGCAGCATCAAGGACATCCAGAACACCCAGAGCATCACCATTCCGCGCAAGGACATCGCGGAGCCGTCGTTCCGTCATGGACCGGGCGGCCGGCGCGAGATGGTGCATCCCGGCAACTCGGACTACATCCGCGGCGACAAGATCCAGCGCCCGCAAGGCGGCGGTGGCGGCGGCGGAGGCAGTCAGGCCAGCAACGAGGGCGAGGGTCAGGACGACTTCGTGTTCGAGCTGAGCCGCGAAGAGTTCATGCAGTATTTCTTCGACGACCTCGAACTGCCGCGTCTCGTCAAGACCCATCTGATGGCCGTGCCGACGTGGAAAAGCGTCCGCGCGGGCTGGGCCGCGGAGGGCACGCCAAACAATATCGACGTGGTGCGCTCGTTGCGCAGCGCGCTCGGCCGGCGCATCGCGCTCGGCGCGCCGCTCGTCAACCAGTTGCACGAAATGGAGCGGCAACTGGAAGAGTTGAAGGCCGATCCCGCCGATCGCCGCGACGAGATCAAGCTGCTCGAGGACGACATCCACCATCTGAAAGGACGCATCTGGCGGATCCCGTTCATCGATCCGTTCGATCTGCGCTACGTGAATCGCGTGAAGCAGCCCACGCCGTCGAGCCAGGCGGTGATGTTCTGTCTGATGGACGTGTCCGGTTCGATGGACGAGCAGCGCAAGGATCTCGCGAAGCGCTTCTTCATCCTGCTGTACCTGTTCCTGAAGCGTAACTACGAGCGCATCGAAGTCGTGTTCATCCGCCACCACACGCGCGCCGAGGAAGTCGACGAAGACACGTTTTTCCACTCGACCGAAAGCGGCGGCACCGTGGTGTCGAGCGCGCTCGAACTGATGCGCAAGGTGATGGACGAGCGCTATTCGCCGACTGAATGGAACATTTACGGCGCCCAGGCGTCCGACGGCGACAACTGGACCGACGACTCGCCGAAGTGCCGCAAGATACTCTCGGATGACATCCTGGAGAAGGTGCGGTATTTCGCGTATATTCAGGTGACGCCCGAAGAGCAGAATTTGTGGCTCGAATACGCGCAACTGGCGCTGTCGCAACCGCACATGGCGATGAAGAAGGTCGAAACCGCGGCCGATATTTATCCGGTGTTTCGCGAGTTGTTCGAGAAGCAGGCGGCGACTTCTTGATGGGATACTGGTGGCGCACGAAGCGCCTGAACGACGAAGCGCGCGGCGATTCGTACGACCAGGGTAACCCGCCGTATGCCCGCGCCGCAGCGCAACAAAGGCGTGCCGCAGCGACAGTCGGGGCATGCCGAGGCAGGAGCGGCCAGCACGGGAGCCGCTCACGCCGGAGCAGTCCGCGATGCTGCAGCACGGGACACACCGGAACGCCCAACGAGGGCAAAGGGAAGTCCGTATGAACGTAGCCGATAGACGGCCTCTGCCGTGCCCGTCCGACTGGACCTTCGAATTGATCGAAGAGTACGACTCGCATATTGCCCGTGTTGCGGAGCAATACGAGCTCGACGTGTATCCGATCCAGCTCGAACTCATCAGCGCCGAACAGATGATGGATGCCTACGCGTCCGTCGGCATGCCGGTGAACTACCGTCACTGGTCGTTCGGCAAACATTTTCTTGCTACCGAAAAAAGCTATCGCCGCGGCCAGATGGGGCTCGCGTACGAAATCGTCATCAATTCGAATCCCTGCATCGCGTATCTGATGGAAGAGAACACGATGACGATGCAGGCGCTCGTCATCGCGCATGCGGCCTACGGTCACAACTCGTTCTTCAAGGGCAACTATCTGTTCGGCTTATGGACGGACGCGCACGCGATCATCGACTACCTCGTCTACGCGAAAAACTACATCGCGGAATGCGAGGAGCGCTATGGGCTCGATCGCGTCGAGGAATTGCTCGACTCGTGCCACGCGCTGATGAATTACGGCGTGGACCGCTACAAGCGGCCGCAGAAGCTGTCGCTCCAGAAGGAGTTCGCCGCGCGTCGCGAACGTGAGGCGTATCTGCAGTCGCAGGTCAACGAGTTGTGGCGCACGTTGCCCACGCGCCATACGCCGCTGCCCGAAGAGGTCGAGGGGCGCTATCCGCCCGAGCCGCAGGAAAACCTGCTGTATTTCGCGGAGAAAAACGCGCCGCTGCTCGAAGCGTGGGAGCGCGAGGTGATCCGGATCGTGCGCAAGATCGGTCAGTACTTCTATCCGCAGCGGCAGACCCAGGTGATGAACGAAGGCTGGGCGACGTTCTGGCACTACACGCTGCTCAATACGATGTACAACCAGGGCAAGCTCGAAGACGGCTTCATGATGGAGTTTCTCCATTCACACAGCAACGTCGTCTATCAGCCGCCGGTCACGAAGCCGTATTACAGCGGCATCAATCCGTATGCGCTGGGCTTTTCGATGATGAGCGATATCCGGCGCATCTGCGAAGCGCCGACCGACGAAGACCGCAAGTGGTTTCCGAATCTGGCCGGCAGTCCGTGGCTGCCCGCGATGCACTACGCGATGCGCAACTTCAAGGACGAGAGCTTCATCGCGCAGTATCTGTCGCCGCATCTGATCCGCGAAATGCGCCTGTTCTCGGTGCTCGACGACGACATGCGAGACGCGCTCGAAGTGTCGGCGATTCACGACGATAGCGGCTACCAGTACGTGCGCCAGGCGTTGTCGCGGCAGTACGACATGCATCACCGCGAGCCGAACATTCAGGTGTGGGCCGTCAATACACGCGGCGATCGCAGCCTGACGTTGCGGCATTTCATGAGCGACAACCGGCACCTGTCGTCGGATAGCGACGAGGTGCTCAAGCACATGGCGCGCTTGTGGCAGTTCGACGTGTACCTCGAGAGCGTCGACGAAAACGGTACCGTCAGAAAACGACACGACTGCCGGTATATGCCGCCGTCCGTGAGAATATGAGCGCCGCCTGACTCCCGCCTGAGCGGTCCGTGTCGCCCGTCAAGCCCCTGCCAGTCCCGAACTGGCAGGGGCTTCGTTCTGTTGGTGCGCAAATCCGGCCGACCCAGGGCTTTCATCAGGCCACGCTGACAAAAAACCTTCTGGTGCTTTCATTTATGTAAAATTCGCGCACCCGCGACGGCCGCTCAGGCTGGGCGCGCGACATCAAGGCGGCGCCACGACCGTCCTCTTCGTTTAAATAAGGAAAGACACCAGCATGAACGACCAAACCGAACAATACGTCGTGGCCTCGGCGCACGACACACGGCGCCGCATTTTTGCAATCGTTGGCGCTTCATCGGGCAATCTCGTCGAGTGGTTCGACTTCTATGTGTATTCGTTCACGGCGCTTTACTTCGCGCCGTCGTTCTTCCCGAGCGGCAACACGACCACGCAGTTGCTGAACACGGCCGGCGTGTTCGCCGCGGGCTTCCTGATGCGGCCGATTGGCGGCTGGTTCTTCGGGCGGCTCGCCGACAAACGTGGTCGCCGCACCGCGATGATGGTGTCGGTATTCATGATGTGCGGCGGCTCGCTGGTGATCGCGATGCTGCCCACCTACGCGCAGATCGGCGCGCTCGCGCCGGCGTTGCTGCTGCTCGCGCGGCTGTTGCAGGGGCTGTCGGTGGGCGGCGAATACGGCACCAGCGCGACCTACATGAGCGAAGTCGCGTTGAAGGGCCGGCGTGGCTTTTTCGCGTCGTTCCAGTATGTGACGCTGATCGGCGGCCAACTGTGCGCGCTGCTCGTGCTCGTGACCCTGCAACAGACGCTGACGACCGAAGAGCTGAAGGCGTGGGGCTGGCGTGTGCCGTTCGTGATTGGCGCCATCGCCGCGTTGATCGCGCTCTATCTGCGTAAATCCCTTGATGAAACCACCACCGCGGCGATGCGCCAGCGCAAGGAAGCGGGCACGCTGCGCGGGCTGTGGGAGCACAAGACCGCGTTCATGACGGTGCTCGGCTTCACGGCCGGCGGCTCGCTGATCTTCTATACGTTCACCACCTACATGCAAAAGTACCTGGTCAACACGGCCGGCATGCACGCGAAGACCGCGAGCTCGGTGATGACCGCCGCGCTGTTCGTCTACATGCTGATGCAGCCGGCGTTCGGCGCGTTGTCGGACCGCATCGGGCGGCGCCGCTCGATGCTGTGTTTCGGCCTGTTCGCGACGCTCGGCACGGTGCCGCTGCTGCATGCGCTGAAAGACGTGACGAGCCCGTATGCGGCCTTCGCGTTGGTCGTAGTGGCGCTCGCGATCGTCAGCTTCTATACGTCGATCAGCGGCCTGATCAAGGCCGAAATGTTTCCACCGCAAGTGCGTGCGCTTGGCGTAGGGCTGTCGTATGCGGTCGCCAATGCGATCTTCGGCGGCTCGGCGGAATATGTCGCGCTGTGGCTGAAGTCCGCCGGTGTCGAGACGATGTTCTTCTGGTACGTGACGGCGCTGTGTGCACTCGCGGGTATCGTGTCGCTGCGCATGCGCGATCCGTCGTCGGAAGGGTATCTGCGGCACGAGCCGTGAACCGCTAGTCGGGCACGGCGAAACGTCGTGCCGCGATGGCAGCGCTCAAGCGGCGGTCCAGGGCAACCGGGCCGCCGTTTTTCATGGCATCGACGTTTGTGCGTCAATCCGCAAGCGAGGAGCAGCGCGCTTCGCTCAACTGACGACGATCCGTGTCCCCCACGCATGCAGCAGGTCGCGCAGGCTATCGGCCTGTTCCATCCTCGCGCCGCTGCGCAGATGAATCTGCCTCTGCTGCGAAGACGGGTCGTGCTCATCGTAATCAGCGGCGCGGGCGGGACCAGGTAACGAATACGCGTTTGCCAGGCAGGGAATGCCTGGCAGAAAATCGCCTTGCACGCGCTCGCGCCGGTCGCGACGCGCCTGTCGCAGCTCATACCGGCTTCGGCCCATTGTCGACGAACTCATCGACCCTCGCGGCCTCATTCACCGTGGCCGCGCCAACGGCCGCGACCGTCGCCATCGAAGGCGTCGCCGCTACGCCGGCGACGGCATCGGCCGCCGCGCGCGGCATCGGCAGACGGCCACGCCAGGCCGCGCGCGCCAGCATCAGCAGATGGTAGTAAAGCCGCGCGCTAAAGCCGTAGTTGTAGGCGAACAGATGCGCGCGCGCGATCCGCCAGCCCGCGCGCGCCTCGCCGTTTCTCGCGTGAATCGATACCGCGATCGGCACGAGCCGCCGCAGCGCCTGCCGCCGCGACGGTTCGAGCGGCGCCGGCAGACGCAGCGACTTCACGAACGCATAGGCGCTCAACGTTGCGGCCATGCTCGTGCCGCGCGTGCTGTGCGAGACCGACGTCGCGGTCTTCCGATACACCGACACATAGTCGTGCAGATAAAACACCTCGCGCGCGGCCAGGCATAGCTCGGTGCCGAAAACGTAGTCGCAGCAGACGCCATACCGCGCGTCGTAGCCGACCCGCTTGACGAGCCGCGCGTCGGCCATCCAGCCGTTGTTCGGAAACATCTGGATCAGGCCGGTGCGGCCCGCGAGCGGCTGGAGACCCTCGCGGGCCTCAGTGCGCCGGAACGCCTCGTTCAGGCGCGCGCTCGCGGCGAGATCGATCGCGCCGTCGTGATCCGCTTCGTATTGCGCACCGAATGCCGCATCGAGCCGCGGATAGCGCTGCCATAACGACACGAGTTTGTCGACGGCGTCGCTCGTCAGCAGATCGTCGTCGTGGATCAGCAGGATCTTGTCGCCGCGCGCCCGCTCGAACAGGCTCGACACATTGCGCGCCTGGCCAAGCGGCGGCTCGTGCTTCTCGTAGCGCACGCGCGGCTCGTCGCGGTAACGCTGCAAGATCAGTTGCCGCGAGCGCGCGTCCGTCGAATCGTCGCCAATCACGATTTCGACATGCGGATAGCTTTGCGCGAGGCACGAGTCGACGCATTCGATCAGCAGGTCGGGACGATTGCAGGTGGGCACGCAGATGGACACATGGGCGAGCGCCGCACGGGCGAGGGGAGGACTTGACGCGTTGGACATGATGACGCCTTTTATCGATCGGAAGCGGCAAAAACCGGCGGAAAGCGGCAGCCGGTTCGCAGGGCGCACACCTTGCTGCAAGCAGCAAAATAGTCCAAGGCGTCAAAAAAATATTCGGTAAAAATGAGGAAGAAATGTTTGCTTACAGAAAGGCGCTGGAAGGAAAAAGTGATGCGGCCCGGGTGCACGACGCAGCCAGGGCCGCTCTGATATAGGGTTCTATTTTCAACCGACGGACGGTTCGCCCTCGCCGGGCTTTTTGCCCGGACGGTCCGCCGGAGACTGCTTGTGACCTTCGTCGTGGCGCTCGGGCATCTTGCTCTTCGCGTTGTCGCTATGCACGGCGCGGTGCGGATGCGCGAAATCCTCGGTCTGGGCGCTGGCCTCGCTTTTCGATTCGTTGTCGGCCGTGCTTTTTGCTTCGCCTTGGGATTTTTCCGTCGTCTTGCTCATCGCTGCTCTCCTGGAGGGAAGACAAGCCTCCGGCAGCAAGACGCGGACCCGGGCGGGAGCAAACAGACGTTCCGCGCTCAGGCAGCCGCGTGGCGCGGCCTGCCGCCCGTCAGCGACATGATGAAGTCGAGAAACAC
Source organism: Paraburkholderia sp. UCT2 (assembly GCF_014397665.1). Lineage (NCBI taxonomy): Bacteria > Pseudomonadati > Pseudomonadota > Betaproteobacteria > Burkholderiales > Burkholderiaceae > Paraburkholderia > Paraburkholderia sp. UCT2. Next base: position 17,399 of record NZ_VZQO01000056.1, on the reverse strand, counting down.
GCGCACCTTGGCCGGCGGATGGTGCCGCGACGGATACAGCGCATACAGCGGGTACACCTCGTCGCCCCAATCCGGAAAGAGCTCGATCAGCTTGCCGCTCGCGAGCAGCGACTCCGCGCCGAGCGCGAGAATCTGCGCGATGCCCTGCCCCGCGATGCATACGCTATGCAGCGTGCCGACATCGTTGACGGTCAGCCGCCCCTGCGGCGTCAGCGCGAGCTGCTTGCGGCCGCGATGGAATTCCCAGCTGAACGGATAACCGGTGAGCGGATCGCGAAACTTGATGCAGATATGCCGGCCGTCTTCGAGCTCGCCCGGACTCGCCGGCTTGCCATGCTTCTTCAGATACGACGGCGCCGCGACGGTCAGGATGCGCGTATCGAGCAGCTTGCGGGCGACGAGCGTCGACACCGGCGGGTCGCCGAAGCGGATCGCGACATCGAAGCCGTCCCCGACCATGTCGCCCAACTGGTCGCGCGTGACGAGTTCGAGCTGCAGGTCCGGATGTTTGTCGATGAAGCCGCCGAGGCGCGGCCCGAGCACGAGCCGCGAAAAGAACGGGTCCATGTTGACGCGCAGACGCCCCCGCACCGCGGTCGCGCCCTGCGCGGCGGAGGCGGCCGCTTCCTCGAGTCCGCCGAGCAGCGGCACGATCTGCTCGTAGAAACGCCGGCCTTCGTCGGTCAGCGTGACCGAGCGCGTGGTGCGGTCGAACAGACGAATGCCGAGGCGTGCTTCGAGCCGGGCGACCGAGCGGCTTACGCCCGATTGCGACATGTCGAGCGCTTCACCGGCGGCCGCGAAACTGCCGCAATCGACGATCGCAGTCAGGACGCCCATGCCGTTCAGCACGCGCTCATCGAATGGCATCGGGGCTCCCTGCCTGGTAGCCATGGATGCCCGACATGCTAACGCTAAGACCTTTCGAATGCATGCGCCGGCACGCGATGAAACGCGTCACGTCTCAACGCCCCGCGCTCGGCGCAGCCTGGCCGCGAATCACGCGCGTGCCCGACGGGTCGTCGAGGTGGCGGAAGATCCACGCGGACACGAGCGTGATCGCGCCGACGCACACGAATGCGAGCCGGAAGCCGAGCGCCGCCGACCATTGCGCCGCGAACAGATTGACGAGCCCGCCGCCGATCGACACGCCAAGCCCGATCGCAAGCATCTGCACCATCGAGAACAGGCTATTGCCCATGCCGGCGTCTTCGTGCGACAGGTCCTTGAGCGTGACACTGTTCATCGCCGCGAATTGCATCGAGTTGGCCGCGCCGAACACCGCGAGGATCGCGATTTCGATCACGAGCGGTGTGCCGAGCGAAATCAGCGAGAACGCGACGATCGCCGAGCCGACGATGATCGTGTTGACGAGCAGGAACGTGTCGTAGCCGTAGCGGCGCACGAGCGGCGCGATCCAGCGTTTCGCGAGCGTGCCGGCGAGCGCCGCGGGCAGCATCATCAGACCCGAGTGCAGCGGCGAGTAGCCGAGCTGCAATTGCAGCAGCAGCGGCACGAGGAACGGCACCGCGCTCGAACCGACCCGGCATACGAGGTTGCCGATCAGGCCGACGCTGAAGTTCGGCTCGCCGAACAGCGACAGCTTGAACAGCGCATCGCGGCGGTTTCTGGCGTACGGAATGTAGGCGAGCGCGCTGGCGACGGCCAACGCAAACAGCCCCGCCGACCACGCCGCGCGATGCGAGGGGACCGGCGCGTCGATCGCGAGCGAAAACGCGATCATGCACGACGACAGCAGGGCGCAGCCGATCACATCGAACGGCGGCGCCTGCGCCTCGTCATGCGACGGCAGAAAGCGGTGCACCGCGTACAGACCGAGCGCGCCGATCGGCACGTTGATCAGAAAGATCCAGTGCCACGTGATCGCCTGCACGAACCAGCCGCCGAGCGTTGGCCCGGCGATCGGGCCGAGCTGCCCCGCGATCGATATGAACGCGAGCGCCGACACGTATTGCTCGCCCGACACGCTGCGCAGCACCGCGAGGCGTCCGATCGGCAGCAGCATCGAGCCGCCGAGGCCTTGCAGCACGCGCGCCATCACGAGCTGGCCGAGCGTGTGCGCGCTCGAGCAGCAGATCGAGCCGAGCACGAACACGAGAATGGCGGCGAAATAGACGCGGCGGGTGCCGAAGCGGTCGGCAAGCCAGCCGGAGGCGGGCGTCAGCATCGCCATCGTCAGCGTGTAGGCGACGACGACCGGTTGCATCGCGAGCGGCGCGACGCGCAGGCTGTTCGCGATCGACGGCAGCGCGGTGTTGACGATCGTCGTGTCCAGCGACTGCATGAAGAAGCCGGCGGCGACGATCCATAGTAGGGCGGTTTGAGAGGAGTCCTTGGTCATGTTTTCGACAGCGGGCGCGGCGGCGGCAAAGCGCCGCCAGAGCGGGGCCAGGCGGAATTCCGTCATCTTATTGACATCCTCATCAATCGGGAACCCCACTAAGCCCGCTGACTGTTATCGACAATGCCGATAAGCAGCGCGACAATCACGCATGCTCAATCCAATCTGGCTCAAGACCTTCTCGACCGTCGCGGCTTGCCATAGCTTCACCGAAGCGGGGCGGCGGCTCGACCTGACACAGTCGAGCGTCAGCGAACATATCCGGCGCCTCGAACAGAGCGTGGGCCGGCGCCTGTTCGTGCGCGACACCCATTCGCTCGCGATGACACCCGACGGCGAAGCGATGCTCGCGCATGCGAGCGTGATCCTGCAGGCGCTGTCACGCGCGGAATCGCAGTTTCGCGCGCCGCGTCTGAAGGGGCGCGTGCGGCTCGGCTCATCGGACGACATCGCGCTCGGCCCGCTCCCCACCGTGCTCGCGGCGTTTCGCAACGCGCATCCCGACGTCGAACTGGAAATCACGATCGGCATGACGGGCAGGCTCTACGAGTTGCTCGACGCGGGCGCAATCGATCTGCTGGTCGGCAAGCGCCGGCTCGGTGACCGGCGCGGCGTGCCGCTTTTCACCGGGCGCCTCGAATGGCTCGCGCGCACCGGCACGCTCGTCGATCTGAGTCAGCCGCTGCCGCTGATTCTGGTCGCCGAGCCGAGCGTGACGCGCGCGGTCGTGCTCGATGCGCTCGCCGAAGCCGGCGCGAGCTGGCAGATCGTCTGCACGAGCAGCAGTCATTCCGGCTGTATCGCGGCCGCGCGCGGCGGACTCGGCATCACCGTGCGGCCGCAGTATCTGGCCGCGCGCGGCCTCGCGCCGCCGTTGAATGCGGCCGGACTGCCGACGCTGCCGTCGGTGGAATTCATCGCGCTGGCGGCGAAGCGCTTGAGTCGCCCGGCGGGCACGCTGTTGCAGTTGCTGCATGACAGCGATCTGCGCGGGTCGTGGATCGGGGAGTGAGGCGGGCAGTGCGTCGCCTCATGCTGCCGTCATGCCGCCGCTCAGGCCGGCATCTTCCGGAACGAGATCGCGAAGCGGTTCCATGCATTGATTGCCGAGACGAGCAGCGTCAGGTCGACCAGTTCCTCGTCGCTGAAATGCGGCCGCACCGCCTGCCATACCGCGTCGGGCACATGATCGTGCGACACCAGCGTGAGCGCTTCGGTCCACTCGAGCGCCGCGCGTTCGCGGTCCGTGAAGAACGGCGTTTCGCGCCACACGACGACGGTCGCGAGACGCCGCTCGGTTTCGCCGCCCTTGCGCGCGGCCGCCGTATGCATATCGACGCAATACGCGCAGCCGTTGATCTGCGACGCGCGCAGCCGCACCAGTTCGGTCAGCGATTTTTCGAGCGACGATTTGCCGATGCGCTCTTCGACGCCGAGCAGCGATTTGATCGCGGCGGGATTGGCTTTGTAGAATGGCCGATTCCAGGTATTGATTCCAGGTATTTTCAGGTAGCCACTTTCGGGCGTTGAGCGGGCACGCCTAGCACCCTTACCGTCGACGATGGCATCGTTGCCGCGTGCGGGCCGATTCGGTATGGTGGGTCATCGACGCTTCCATTGCGCCTTTCACCGTGATCCGGAGACCTGCCCCATGACCGTTGCCACCGATCCGTCCGCTATGCCCGCCTCGCCGATCCGCACCGATGTCCTGATCGTCGGCGCCGGTCCCGTGGCTCTGTTCGCGGCATTCGAGGCCGGCGTGATCGGCCTCACCTGTCAGATCGTCGACATACTCGGACGGGTCGGCGGCCAGTGCATCGAGCTGTATCCCGACAAGCCGATCTACGATATTCCCGCGATTCCGTCGTGCACCGCACGCGAACTGGTCGAGCGACTGGTCGCGCAGTGCAGGCCGTTCGATGTGCCGATTCATCTGGAACAGCGCGTCGACACGCTCGAGCAGCGCGACGACGGACGCTGGACCGTGCGCACGCAGCGCGGCCTCGTGTTCGACGTCGCGGCGATCCTGCTCGCCGCCGGCAACGGCGCGTTCGTCCCGCAAAAGCTCACGCTCCCCGAGGCCGTGCCGCTGGAAAGGCGCTACGTGCACTACAGCGTGCCGCGCCTCGCCGATTTCGCCGACAAAAACGTGGTCGTTGCGGGCGGTGGCGATTCGGCGCTCGACTGGGCGCTGGCACTACGCAAGGTCGCGCGGCGCGTGACCCTCGTGCATCGGCGCGCCGGCTTCAGCGCGGCCGATTCGAGCGTCGAGCTGATGCGGCGCGCGGTCGACGCTGGCGAGATGGACTTCGTCGTCGGCGGGATCGCGGCGCTCGATGTGGAAGACGGCGCGCTGCGTTCGCTGACGCTGCGGCAGGTCAACGGCGAGACACAGCTCGAAGCCGACCATCTGATCGCGCTGTATGGACTCGTCGCCGATCTCGGACCGATCGCGCAATGGGGACTGACGATTCATGGCGGGCGCGTCGACGTTGATACTTCGAACTACGAAAGCTCGCGGCCGGGCATTTTCGCCGTCGGCGACATCGCAAACTATCCGAACAAGCAGAAGCTGATCCTGTCGGGCTTTCACGAGGCGTCGCTCGCGCTGCGCAAGGCGTATGCATACGCGTATCCCGACAGGAAACGCGTGCATGTCCATTCGAGTTACGACGCGAAGCTCGCGGAAAAGATCGGCGCGGCGGCTTGACGGGCGCGCCAGCGCAGCAGCAGTTTCGACTCGCGACGCGTGCCGATTTGCAGCGATGTCGCGCCGGGCCGGCCGTTGGCCTCACGCGACGGTCGGCCCGCTGTTATCTGCTCGGGTTCCTCGCGGCAGGCAGTATTTTCCAGCGGGTCGACTCGCGGCCTTGTCTTTCTTGCTGGCCTCATGGTGGCCGATCGCGCAGCCCGCCGCGTCGTGAATACCTTTTTCAATTGACACGCCTGTTTTTGCCAACGAAGGGCAAAACGGAAAGCCGAAACCGCAGCGCGGCGACGTTTTCCGTCATGACCCGCTAGCTGTCGCGGGGCTCGTCGTTATAAGCTTGGCGCCTTATCAGCCGGCGCGCGAGCGCCCTTGGCGACGCATCCCGGCCCCTCCGTGGACCGCGCAACCGCTTGCGCGACGGCTTCGCCGCCGGCCAGGCGCGAGGTTTGCTTAAGACGAAAATTCCAATGACGTGTCCGCCATGACCCAGCTCGATGCTTCTTCTTCCCGCGACTACGGCGGGCCCGCTCCAGTACAGGCCGAGGCCGCGCCGTCAGCGCCCGTCGGCGTCGATTATTTGTCGCTCGTGCAGGCGATTTCGGACTACGCGATCTTTCTGCTCGATGCGAAAGGCAACATCGTCAGTTGGAATGTCGGCGCGCAGAAGCTGAAGGGCTATGCGCAGAGCGAGATCGTCGGCCAGCATTTCTCGCGCTTCTATACCGAGGAAGCCGTTGCGCGCGGCTGGCCGACCTACGAGCTGGAACAGGCGGCGCTGACCGGCCGTTTCGAAGATGAAGGCTGGCGCGTGCGCAAGGACGGCACGACGTTCTGGGCGAACGTCGTGATCACCGCGATACGCAACGGGAAGGGCGAGGTCACGGGCTTCGCGAAGATCACGCGCGACCTGACCGCGCAGCGCGAATACCTCGAAGCGCTGCGCCAGAGCGAGGAGCGCTTCCGTCTGCTGGTCGATAGCGTGAAGGACTACGCGATCTTCATGCTCGATCCGCAAGGCTTCGTCGTCAGCTGGAATTCGGGCGCCGCGCGCATCAAGGGCTATACGCACGACGAAATCGTCGGCCGGCACTTCTCGCAGTTCTATGTGCCCGAGGAGGCCGCGGCCGGCAAGCCCGCGCGCGAGCTCGCGATCGCGCGCCAGATCGGCACCGTCGAAGACGAAGGCTGGCGCATGCGCAAGGACGGTTCGACGTTCTGGGCCAACGTGATCATCACGGCCGTCTATGACGAATCGCGACGCTTGCGCGGCTTCGCCAAGGTCACGCGCGATTTGACCGAGCGGCGCCGGCGCGAGGAACTGGAGCGCTCCGGGGAGCGCATGCGCGAATTTCTGGCGACGCTCGCGCACGAACTGCGCAATCCGCTCGCGCCGGTGCGCAACGCGATCGGCACGATGCAGATGGAAACCGATCTGAGCCCGGTGATCGCGCGGGCGCGCGATCTGATCGATCGCCAGGTCACGCACCTGACGCGACTCGTCGACGATCTGCTCGATATCGGCCGGATCATGTCCGACAAGGTCGAACTGCGTATTGCGCGCGTCGATCTCGCCGAGCTCGTCACGCGCGCGATCGAAGCGGCGCGGCCGTTCACCGACTCGCGCGAGCAGCGCGTGGTCGCGCATGTACCCGACGCTCCCGTGATGATTCGCGGCGACATGACGAGGCTCGTGCAGGTCCTGCAAAACCTGCTGCACAACGCGTCGAAGTTTTCGCCGAACGGCAGCGCGATCGAGCTGCAGGGACGTGTCGACTTTCGCATGGCGGTGCTCGAAGTGCGCGACCCCGGCTGCGGTATTCCGGTGCGCTCGCTCGACAAGATCTTCGAACTGTTCGCGCAGGAGAAGGAAGGGCAAAGTTTCGGCGAGGGCGGCCTTGGGATCGGCCTGACGCTGTGCAAGTCGCTCGTCGAAATGCATGGCGGCAGCATCGTCGCGAGCAGCGAAGGACCGGGACTCGGCAGCACGTTCACGCTGAGTCTGCCGCTCGCCTCCGCGCAGTCCGACACCGCGGAGAGCGGCACGATCAATGCCGCGCCCCACGTGCAGCCGCTGCGCATTCTCCTCGTCGACGACAATCGCGATTCGGCCGACAGCCTCGCGATGCTGCTCGAACTGAAGGGCCACGAGGTGCGTATCGCCTACGAGGGCGAGCAGGCGCTGCAGATCTCGCCACGCTTCTCGCCGCATCTCGCGCTGATCGACCTCGCGATGCCGAAGATGGATGGCTATGCGACGCTCGCGGCGATGCGCGCGCTGCCCGAGATGTCGCGCACGATGTACGCGGCGATGACGGGTTTCGGCCATGCGAGCGATCTCGATCGAACTCGCAGCGCGGGTTTCCATGCGCACCTCGTGAAGCCGGTCGAGATGGTGGTCCTCGACGCGTTGCTCGCGAAGGCGGATGGACGTCTGAGCGGAAGCGGCGGGACGTAGCCGCTGTTTCGCTGCGCGGCTGCCTCGCCGGCCGGGGCACGGTGTTTGCTGCGACTCTGCATACGTTCCAGTCCGCCGCCGCTCGGCGGGCCGCGGATCTAACCGGTGCAGGGAGGCACGATGTTCGACACGCGCGACCACGCGGCCAGCTTCAAGGCCCAGTCACGGCAGGTCTCAAATCAAGACGGTGGCCGCGCACTACGCGCGAGCGCCCGCGCGCCGCAGCCCGGCAAGCCTGCTATCTCGCTCGACGATTTTCTGCGCGACGCGCGTTTCGATGCGAACGATCCCGCTGCCCTCGGAGCACTGCTCGCTGATCTGATCGAGCGCGGCTACGATCGCGCGCCGACCTTGCCATGGCCGGGGCATGGGGAGACGCTGGTGCGCTGGCGCGCGCTGGCCGCCGTCGCCGCATGCGACCTCGGCCTCGTCAAACTGTTCGAAGGCCATACCGATGCGCTCGCGATTCTCGCCGAGCTCAATGGTCCGCTGCCGCCCGCGGCAAGCCGCTGGGGCGTGTGGGCCGCCGAAGCGCCGCACGCGCGGGTGCGTGCCATCGACGAAGGAATCCAGACCGTTGCCGGCGAGGGCGCGCAGGTGCGCCTGTCCGGCACCAAAGCCTGGTGCTCCGGCGCGCAGGTGCTCACCCATGCGCTCGTGAGCGCATGGCGCGACGACGAGCCCGTGCTCGCGGCGCTCGCGCTCGACCAGAGCTCGATCTCGATCGATACATCGAAGTGGCAGGCCGTCGGCATGCAGGCGACCGCGAGCGCGGATGTCACGTTCAAAGACACCGTGGCGACGCTCGTCGGCGCGCCGCATGCGTATCTGCGCCGCGCGGGCTTCTGGCATGGCGGCGCCGGTATCGCCGCGTGCTGGTACGGCGCGGCCGCGCAAATCGCGCGCACGCTGCGCGACGCGTGCGCCCGGCACGCGGACGCGCATCGGCTCGCTCATCTCGGTGCGACCGATGTCGCCTTGCAGTCGGCCGCCGCGCTGCTGCGCGAAACCGCCGCGTGGATCGACGCGCAGCCGTCGGCCGATGCAGCGACGCGCGTGTTGCGCGCGCGTCTGGCCGTCGAGCAGGCCGTGAGCGCCGTGATCGAGCACGCGACGCGCGCGCTCGGCGCGGGCCCGTTGTGCCGCGACGCGCGCTTCGCGCGGGCGCTTGCCGACCTGCCGGTGTTTCTGCGGCAGAGCCACGCGGAACGCGACCTCGCATTGCTCGGCGAACGGCTCGTCGAGGCCGCTGACACGACTGCCGCGCCGGCATCGCATCAGGCGTCTTCGCAAACACTCGCGCCGTGGACGCTATGACTTTTTCCCCCCTGCCTTGAGAGGATCGCTGAGATGAGCTCGACGGCGCCGTACTTCGATGAACTCTACCGACGCAGCGACGATCCGTGGCGTTTGCGCGAAGGCTGGTACGAACGCCGCAAGCGTTCGCTGACGCTCGCGCTGCTGCCGCGGCCGCGCTATCGCAACGCGTTCGAGCCGGGCTGCGCGAACGGCGAGTTGACGGCCGGGCTCGCGACGCGCTGCGACGCGCTGCTCGCCGCCGATCTGCACGCGCGCGCCGTCGAGCTTGCGTGTGAACGCGTGGCGGGCGCATCGAACGTGCGGATCGAGCAGCGCAGGGTGCCGCGCGACTGGCCGACGGAGCACGGGCCGTTCGATCTGATCGTGATCAGCGAGTTCGCGTACTACCTCGACGCGGCCGAGCTCGAAACGCTGGCCGCGCGCATCGGCGGGTCGCTGACGCCGGACGGCACGCTGCTCGCCTGCCATTGGCGCCGGCCGTTCGCCGAAGCGCGCGAATCCGCCGACCATGCGCACGCGCTATTCGATGCGCGCTGCGGTCTCGCGCGTCTCGCGCATCACGACGAAGCCGACTTGCTGATCGACGTGTGGTCGCGCGACGCACGTTCGGTCGCGCAGCACGAGGGGCTTCTATGATCGGCGTGATCGTTCCGGCGCATAACGAAGAGACGTTGCTCGCACGGTGCCTCGCGGCCTTGCTCGAAGCGTCGCGACACGAAGCGCTCGCCGGCGAGGAGGTGCGGATCGTCGTCGCGCTCGACGCGTGCAGCGATTTCAGCGGAGCGATCGCGCGCGCTTACGGCGTGCAGACGCTGACGCTGAAGGCGCGCAACGTCGGCGTCGCGCGGGCGCTCGGCGCGTCGCTGCTGCTTGCGCACGGCGCGCGCTGGCTGGCGTTTACCGATGCCGACAGCCGCGTGTCGCCCGGTTGGCTGGCCGCGCAACTGGCGCTCGGCGCCGATGCGGTGTGCGGCTCGATCGCCGTCGACGACTGGAGCGCGCATCCGCACAGCGTGCGCGAATATTTTCGCAAGACGTATGTCGACGCCGACGGACATCGTCATGTGCACGGCGCGAATCTCGGCGTTTCCGCGGACGCCTATCGGCGCGCAGGCGGCTTTCCGCCGCTCAAGTGCAGCGAGGATGCCGCGCTCGTCGATCGCCTGATCGAGACTGGCGCGCGCATCGCGTGGAGCGCCGCGCCGCGCGTGACCACGAGCGCGCGCACCGTGGCCCGCGTGCGCGGCGGATTCGGCGATACGCTCATCTCATGGGCGACCGATGGCGCGCTGGCCTGAGCGACGGCGACGCGTCGCGGGCTCGTCTCGCTCGCAACTATCCGGACACCAGAACATTCGCACGGCAATACGCCGCGGGGAGGACGAACATGATGGACGCGTTTTTCGTTCTATTCGGCCAAGGCAGGGAGCTCGATCCGTTGCAGATGGGTATGCGCTCGATCGCCGTGTTCGTGATCGCGCTCGCGCTGATCCGTGTATCGGGGCGCCGTTCATTCGGGCAGCGCTCGCCGTTCGATTCGGTCGTCGTGATTCTGCTCGGCGCGACGCTGAGCCGAGCGATCGTCGGTGCGTCGCCGTTTATCGCGACCGTGGTCGCGTCGTTCGCGATCGTCGTGTGTCACCGGGTGCTCGCGTGGTCGTTCATACGCTCGCGCCGCTTCGAGCTGCTGGTGGGCGGCGCCGAGCGCGAGGTGTTCAGCGACGGCAAGTTCCACGCGAACGAAATGCACGCGGCGCTCGTCACGCGCACCGACATCGAGGAAAGCGTGCGGCAGAAAACCGGTTCGCGCTCGATGGACGACGTGGCCGCCGCGATTCTCGAACGCAATGGCGACGTGAGCGTGATTCGCAAGCGCGCGTGAGCGCCCGAACCGTGAAGAGCGGGGCGCTTGCGCGGGGACACGGCAGCCGGCTCAGCCGCGCCCGCCTCGCGAAATCTCCGCGCCCGCGCCGCGCGGCAGGCGCAGCGTGACCGGAATCGACGCGAACGAGCATAGCCCGACCACGAGAAACGCGGGCCAGAAATCCGACCAGGTGATGCTCGGATGCCCATGCAGCGCGCGCGAAATCTGCAGCACGATGCCGCCGACCGTCACGCCGAGGCCGAGCGACATCTGCTGCACGACGCTGCCGAGGCTCGTCGCGCGGCCGACGTCGCGGCTCGCGATCTCCGCGTAGGTCAGCGAGTTGAGGCTCGTGAACTGCAACGCGGGGAAGAAGCCGCCCAGCAACACGACGATCCAGATGATCCACGTCGGCGTGTGCGGGAAAAACAGCCCGCACGCGGCGATCGAAATGCCCGATAGCGCGGCGTTGAACACGAGCACCTGGCGAAAGCCGAAGCGGCGCAGCACCGTGGAGGCGATCGTGCGCATGAACATGCCGCCGAACGCGGACGCGCAGGTGATCAGCCCCGATTGGAACGCACTCATGCCGTGGCCTTCCTGCAGCAGCAGCGGCAGCAGGAACGGCAACGCGCCGAGACCGATGCGAAATAGCGAGCCGCCGAGCACGCTCGCCTGGAAAGTCGGCACCTTGAAAAAACGCAAATCCAGAAGCGGCAGTGCGACGCGCTGCGCATACGCGACGTAGATCGCGAGCAGCACCGCGCCGAGCGCGCACATGCCGAACGCGTCCGTATTCGAAATCTGTTCGCCGCCGACCAGCGACAAGCCGAGCAACAGCAGCACCGCGCCCGCCGCCGACAGCAGGAAGCCGATCCAGTCGAGCGGGCCGGGGTCGGGCTCGCGCGTATTGGCGATATAGCGATTGGTCAGATAGATGCCGAGAATGCCGATCGGCACGTTGATGAAGAAGATCAGCCGCCAGTGCAGATACGTGGTGATGAAGCCGCCGAGCAGCGGACCGGCGGCGGGGCCGAGCATGGCGGGCACGCTCAGGTAATTCATCGCGCGGATGAAGTCGGCTTTCTCCACCACGCGAAAGATGATGATGCGCCCGACGGGCACCATCATCGCGCCGCCGACGCCCTGGATGAAACGCGCAACCGTGAAAGTGGCAAGCGAGTTCGACGCGGCGCACAACAGCGAACCCGTCACGAAGACGCCGATCGCGGTGCGGAATACCGTGCGCGCGCCGAACTTGTCGGCGAGCCAGCCGCATACCGGGATGAACACGCCGAGCCCGAGCACGTAGCTTGTCACCGCGATCTTCAGCGTGACCGGATCGCGCCCGAAATCGCGTGCCATGGCCGGCAGCGCGGTGACGATCACGTTGGCGTCGACGCTTTCCATGAACATCGCGCACGCGACGATAAGAGGCGCAATCAGAGCTTTTTGGGTCTGGGCAACGGTCATATCGGCGAGCCTGCGGCGAAGCGTCGCAGGCAAAGGGGGCATTATTGCACCTGTACGGTGCGGATTGTTAATACCTGAACGACCGATGCGGCCCCTTTACGAATTTTGCGTATCCGGTGCGCTACGTTGGCATTCGCGACGTCGCCAAAAAATATTGTTTTGTTGCGCTGCGGCACGAGATCGCTATAATCGGGGTTATTCCGTAGGTATAAACCCTGATAAGGAGCCGCCATGAATACCGCATCGAATGTCGTCCGTTCCACCCCCGCTGCCAACACGTTCTTCGGCAAGCTGCGCGCGCTGGCGCTGCATGCGCTGAACCTGCATCTGCAGAACTGCGCAGTGATCGCCGAAGCGTACCGTCGCCCGAACTAAGCGCGAGTTTCCCGCGCGGGCCCCGCAAGCCCCAGCTGTCGTGTCAATGCCCGCTCGAGTAGCGGGCATTGTGCTTTCTGGCCCCGTCAAGCGGAGCACGTTCAGCGAGTCGGCTCCCCAGTCCCACCAGATAGACGCCCGCCGTTAGCCAATTCCGGGCTGCCATCGCCGTTTCCCTTCCTGATATCGTGCTTCCGCCCCTGATTACGGCACGCCCAGCCGCGATCTTGATGCCGCGGTTGCGCCGGCCCGACGCCTCATATCACGCGAGGAAGCATTACAATCGCGCGCTTTTGACACGCGACGCGCAAGTGAACTGACGGCAAAATTGCTAATGCTGTCAACCTTTTGCACGTTTTGCCGTTATCACTTTGTAATCGCCGCCACAGGCGATACCGCGCGTGACGACCCGTCGCCGCGACCGCTCCTCGCAAGGCCCGCATTGACCATGTTCCACCGACTTCAACACAGCTTCGAGCGCCTCCCCGCGCTGCTCGGCCGTGCATCGAAAGCGCTTGGCAGCCGGGGCCTTCTGTCGCCCGTGCTCGCGCTCGTCATTTGCGGGTTGCTGCTGGTCGTGCTGCAGCATCTGTCCGAGGCAGTGAATTACCGTTCGGTGATCCGCGAACTGCGCCAGTTGTCGGCGCGCGAGTGGATCGGTGCGCTCGGCGCGACCGCGCTCAGCTACGTCGCGTTGGTCGGGCGCGACGCGGTCGGCCTGCGCTATCTCGGCGCGAGCGTGCCGCGCGCGGCGCTGTGGGTCGGCGCGACGGCCGGTTCGGCGCTCGGCAATGCGACCGGTTTCGGCGCGCTGACGGGCGGAGCGGTGCGGGCGCGCGTGTATGGCGTCGCGAACATCACGCCCGCGCAGATCGGCCGCATGACGGTGTTTACGAGCGTGTCGCTCGCGCTCGCCCTCGTCTTGATGACCGCGCTGGGCATGGTCTGCATGGCGGGCCAGCTCGCGCCGATGCTGCATCTGTCGCCAGTCGCGCTGCGCTGGAGCGGCGCTGCGCTGCTGCTCGCGCTGGCGCTCGCCGCGGCCGCGTGCCGTCGGCAAACCCGGCCGATCCGCACGCGCTGGCAGTGGCTCTCGTTCGATATTCCCGCGCGCCGCGATCTGCTCGCGCAGGTTGCGCTGGCGGTGCTCGACGTGGTCGCCGCGGGCCTCGCGTTGTGGGCATTGCTGCCGCATGCGAACGTGAGCTTCGTCGGCTTCATCACCGTCTACGCGGCCGCGATGCTGCTCGGCCTGATTGGCCATACGCCAGGCGGCGTCGGCGTGTTCGAAGCGGCGATGGTGTTCACGCTGAGCGGCAGCGTGCCGATGCATCAAATGGTCGCCGCGCTGCTCGCGTATCGCGCGATCTATTTCGGCGTGCCGCTGATCGTCTCCGCGGCGCTGCTCGCGGGCTTCGAGGGGCGCGCGCTGAAGAATCGTCTGTCGATGTTGCAGGCGGAGCGCGTGTCGGAACTCGCGCCGCTGTTTCTGAGCCTCGTCACGTTCGTGGTCGGCGGCATGCTGGTCATTTCGAGCGCGACGCCGGCGTTCTGGCAGCGCATTCATATGCTGCGCGACCTGGTGCCGCTGTGGGTGCTCGAAAGCTCGCAGATGCTATGCAGCGTGCTCGGCGTGCTGCTGCTGTTCGTCGCGCGCGGCCTGCTGCGGCGGCTCGATGCGGCATGGTGGATGACGCTCGCGCTCGCGTTGCTGAGCCTCGCGCTGTCGCTGACCAAGGGTCTCGCGTTCGTCGAAGCCGGTGTGCTCGGCATGCTGATCGTGCTGCTGCTCGCGACGCGCAAGCGCTTCAACCGTCATTCGTCGCTGTTCGCGGAGCGTTTCACGGCCGGCTGGCTCGTGTCGGTCGCGATGGTGCTGATGCTCGCGACGTGGGTCATGCTGTTCGCTTTCCGTGACGTGCCGTACACGGGCGATCTGTGGTGGCAATTCGCGTTCGACGAGCGCGCGCCGCGCGCGCTGCGCGCGACGCTCGCCGCGAGCGTATTCGCCGCGACCTTCTCGTTCTGGCAATTGCTGCGTCCGGCGCCGGGCCGCTTCGTGAAGCCGGCGCCCGAAGATCTGCACGACGCCGCGCGCATCGTGCGCGCGCAGGAGCGCAGCGATGCCGGTCTCGCGTTGATGGGCGACAAGAGCTTCCTGTTTTCGGAGTCGCGCGAGGCGTTCCTGATGTACGCGAAATACGGCCGCACGTGGGCCGCGTTGCACGATCCGGTGGGGCCGCGCGAAGAGTGGGCGGGTCTCATCAGCAAGTTCGTCGCGCTCGCGCATGCACATGGCGGCCGCGCCGCGTTCTACCAGGTGCGCGCGAATGCGCTGCCGCTGTATCTCGACGCTGGCCTCACGCTGATGAAGCTCGGCGAGGAAGCGCACGTCGTGCTCGACGACTTCGATCTGAAGGGCTCGCATCGCGCGCATCTGCGCTATGCGCTCAAGCGCGGCGAGCGCGACGGCTTTAGCGTCGAAGTGATCGATCAGGCCCATGTGCCGGCCTCGCTCGAAACGCTACGCGGCATTTCCGACGGTTGGCTCGACAGCCGCGACGCGCGCGAGAAGAGCTTCTCGGTCGCGGCTTTCCATGACGAATACCTGGCCGCGCAGTCGGTGATGCTGGTGCGCCAGAACAGCGAGCCGGTCGCATTCGTGACCTTCATGACGACCGATATGAATACCGAGGCGACCGTCGGCGTGATGCGTCACGTCGAAAGCGCGTCGCCGTATGCGATGGAATATCTGTTCACGCAACTCGCGCTGCATCTGAAACAGGCGGGTTTCCGCTCGCTCAGTCTCGGCATTGCGCCGCTCTCCGGTGTGCAGCCGACGCCGCTCGCGTCACGCTGGCATCGGCTGGCCGGCATCGTGTGGCGCTTCGGCGGCCGCTTCTATAACTTCCGCGGACTGCGTGCTTTCAAGAGCAAGTTCCAGCCGCGCTGGGAGCCGCGTTATCTCGCGGCATCCGGTTCGGGCGTGTTCTTCACGCTCGCGGACCTGTCGCTGCTGGCAGGAGGCCGGCGTTCATGACATTGCATCCGTTGTTCCGGCTCGCCGTCGCGGCGAGCGTTCTGAGTTGCGGCGCGCTCGCGCACGCGGCCACCACCACCGTGCCCGGCGGCCGCTATGGCGACGTGCGCGTGACGCAGCCCGAGGGGCCGCTGCGCGGCTTCGTCGTGCTGTATTCGCAGGCAAGCGGCTGGAGCGCAGCCGATCAGCAGAGCGCCGATGCGCTCGCGAAAGCGGGCGCGATGACGGTCGGCGTCGATACCGCGCACTACGCGGCCAACCTTGCCGCGAAAAAGGAAACCTGTCATCAGTTGGTGGGCGATGCCGAGGCGCTGAGCCATCAGCTCGAACGGCAATCGCAGTCGAGCCGCTACTTCGCGCCGATCGTCGCGGGTACGGGGCAGGGCGCGACGCTCGCGATGCACGTGCTCGAGCAGGCGCCGTCCAATACGATCGCGGGCGCGGTGTCGGTCGACGCCGATCACACGCTCGACGCGCGCTTCGAACCGTGTCCGCCGGACCCGACCGTGATTCGCGACAAGGTACCGGGCTTCGTCGAAAAGGCGAGCACGGGAAATGCCGATCGCGCGCGTCTCGTTGCATTGCTGACGCCGCATCTGCAGCCGGTCTCGATCAGCGCCGACGACGTGTCCGACCTGCCGCTGATCGAGTTGCCGGCCGCGCATCCGAACGGCTTGATGGCGATCGTGATTTCCGGCGATGGCGGCTGGCGCGATCTCGACAAGACGATCGCGCAGGCACTGCAGAAAGATGGGGTGTCGGTGGTCGGCTGGGACAGCCTGCGTTATTTCTGGAGCGAGAAGCCGCCCGCGCAAACGAGCCGCGATCTCGCGCGGGTGATGCAAACCTATGGCGAGCGCTGGCACGCGCAGCATATCGCGCTGATCGGCTATTCGTTCGGCGCCGACGTGCTGCCGTTCGCGTATAACCGTCTGCCGCAGGCGCAGCGCGATAAGGTGTCGCTGATTTCGCTGCTAGGCTTCGCGCCCGACGCCGATTTCCAGATCCGCGTCGGCGGCTGGCTCGGCATGCCCGCGAGCGACAAGGCGCTGAACGTGCGCCCCGAGTTGACGCATGTGCCGCCGTCGATCGTTCAATGCTTCTATGGCGAGAGCGAGACCGACACGCTGTGTCCGGCGCTCGACAAGACCGGCGTCGAAGTCATCCGCACGACCGGCGATCATCACTTTGGCCGCGATTACAACGCGCTCGAGCAACGCATTCTCGCGGCGTTCAATAAGCAGAGCGGCGTGCGCGATTGATGTCGGTGTTGGTCGTCTCAGCGGGGCGCGCTTGCCGGTGCGCCCCGTTTTTCTTGTGTGGCACTGCCGCACTGCGCGGAGATTGACAAAGCTTGCCGAGTCGACGAAGATCGCCGACATGAACTGCCTCGACATCCGTATTGCGCTGATTATTAGCATCATTCATCGAATGGTGGGTTAGCGCGCGTCGACTTGCAGTCACACATAACCCGCCAAACGAGGCGGGTTTTTTTATGTCCGCTTTCAGGTTCATTCTCTGCCTGCCTCCTGGCGAACATGCCGCGATTGCTATCGTTCGATGTCGATCGCCGTTGATGCGTTGTTGCATCGAATGTTGCCACCCAGGAGCTCGCCGTGCTGTTAAACGAACTCGAACAGGCCGCCGCAGCGGCCGGGCGCGTCGCGCCGTCTCACGACTACCTGAAAAAGACCCTGACCGCGCGCGTCTACGACGTGGCGCGCGAGACCGAACTCGAACGCGCGCCGAACCTGTCGGCGCGGCTGCGCAACCCGGTCTATCTGAAGCGCGAGGACAACC
>NZ_VZQO01000055.1:0-53008 GCF_014397665.1 Paraburkholderia sp. UCT2 | reverse complement strand
ATCGGCCGTCCCCCAAGGGGACTTCCTTCGGGGCGCAGGGCAAGGAGTAAGGAGCGCTGCGTGGCCGCGCCACGTGAGCGACGCACGACGCCGCCATGCGGCCGATAGCGGGCATTCCCCTGGAATGGAATTCAGAACTGGGGTTGCCGCGAGAAGGGCCGCTCGCAAGGATTGCGACGCCGCGAATACTCGACGTATTCGCAAGGAGCATGACGCAGCGAGCGGCCCTTCTCGCGGCAACGCACGTGCGTTCCATATGTAAACAGACCCTAGCCGCTCTTCTTCTTGCGGCCGGCGCCCATTTCCAGGTCGATCCACGTCGGCGCGTGGTCGCTGGCATGCGGTTCGCCGCGCACCCAACGGTCGACGCCCGCATCGCGCAGGCGCGGCGCGAGGTCGGCGCTCAGCAGCAGATGATCGATGCGCAGCCCCGAATTCGTATCCCAATGACGGCGGAAATAATCCCAGAACGTGTACACGCGTTCGTCGCCGAAATGCGTGCGCAGCGCATCGGTCCAGCCTTGCGCGAGCAGCCTGCGATAACGCTCGCGGCTCTCCGGCTGCAGCAGCGCGTCCTTTAGCCACGAGCGCGGGTTGTAGATGTCTTCGTCGGTCGGCACGACGTTGAAGTCCCCAGCGATTACGACCGGGTGGCCGCTCTGGTAGAGCTGCGCCGCATGCGCGATCAGATGATCGAACCACGCGAGCTTGTAGTCGAACTTGGGGCCGGGCTGCGGATTGCCGTTCGGCAGGTACAAACACACGATCAGCACGCCGCCGACCGCGGCCTCGATGTAACGGCTATGCGTGTCGTCTTCGAAACCGGGCAGACCGCGCCGACGTTCGAGCGGTGCGTCGCCTTTGGCCAGAATCGCCACACCGTTCCATGCGCTCTGGCCTTGCCACACGGCGCCATAACCGGCGTCGCGCAATGCGTCGACTGGAAATGCGCTATCCACCGCCTTCAGTTCCTGCAGGCACACGACGTCCGGCGCCTCGCGCTCGAGCCATTGCAATAGCGCCGCCTGCCGCGAGCGGATACCGTTGATGTTGAACGTCGCAATGCGCAGCTTCGCCATGATCATCCCTCCCTCGCCTATTGCTCCGCGACGTCGCGATACCCGGTCGCCCGCGAACGCGCGCGGCCATCAGGGTGTTGTCCCCGATCGGTTTTGCTCATAGCACCGACTCCATTTTGGCCCGGTTGGCCCGTTCCAAATTTATCACCCGCAAAGCGGACATTTTCCATCCAGTTCAAACCTGTCGACATCTGCGGTGAAGCTACCCGTAAGTCTGACGATTCCCGGATGTCCGCCGCCGATCGATTTGCTGCGAGGCATCCTCGCAGCCTGCCGGGCGCGTTGAGCCCGGAGGTCGATTTCGCATTTTCCCCGTTGCAACGTGCAACTTTTGCCCGTGTTTGCGCGGCTCCAGCCGGGCTCCATCGCGGTCATTGCGCATATTGGCCTGCCTTTATTGCGCAGATCGGCTTTGCGCTTGCAGCGAGTTTTTAATACCGTGTTAGCTGCAACGGCATTCAAATTGCTGCGCAATAGTTTTGTTTCAACGCGATGCGTTGGACATCGACGCGTCGTCAGCCTGCATTGACCTTTCAGTGGAGTCAACAGTCGTCATGACCACGCCTACAGAATGTCAGCATTGCGGGGACGCCCCCGCATCAGAGTCCACCGCCGAGCCCACCACCACCACGCCTTCCCAACCGTCACGACGTCGCTTCCTGCAATCGGCGGCGGCCGCCGCGACGATCGGTGCGGCGCCGCATCTGCGCGCGCAAACGCAAGCGTCGGCGCCCGCCTCACCCGCGCCGCCAGGCAACCCCGTGGTGCCGCCGCGCCCCATCACGTTGACCGTCAACGGCCGCGCGTACACGCTGCAGCTCGAACCGCGCGTGACGCTGCTCGACGCGTTGCGCGAATACGCGGGTCTGATGGGCACGAAGAAAGGCTGCGACCGCGGTCAATGCGGCGCCTGCACGGTGCTCGTCGACGGCCGCCGCATCAACTCGTGTCTGACGCTCGCGGTCATGCACGCAGGCGAGAACATCACGACCGTCGAAGGACTCGCGAGCAACGGCGCGTTGAGTCCGGTGCAGGCCGCGTTCATCGAACACGATGCGTTCCAGTGCGGCTACTGTACGCCCGGGCAGTTGTGCTCGGCGACCGCCCTGCTCAGCGAATTCCGCAACGGCACGGCGAGCACCGTGACCGCCGACGTGCGCGCGCGTCCCGCCGCGCTCACCGACGACGAAATCCGCGAACGCATGAGCGGCAACATCTGCCGCTGCGGGGCGTACGTGAACATCGTCGCCGCGGTCCGCGCCGCGCACGACAACGCCTGACGGAGACCGACATGGATGCGATCTCCTACGAACGCGCCGGCGACATCGCCAGCGCGGTGCGCGCCGCGCAACAGCCGGGCGCGGTATTCATCGGCGGCGGCACGAATCTGCTCGATCTGATGAAGGGCGGCGTCGCGCGGCCGGTGCGGCTGATCGATATCACGCACATCGGCGGCCTCGACTCGGTGACGACGCTGCCCGGCGGCGGCATCCGCATCGGCGCGCTGGTGCGCAACAGCGACGCGGCCAATCACGCGCTGGTGCGCGAGCAGTACCCGCTGCTGTCGCAAGCGCTGCTCGCGGGCGCGTCGGCGCAGTTGCGCAACATGGCGACGGTCGGCGGCAATCTGCTGCAACGCACCCGCTGCGGCTACTTCTACGACACCGCGTTCACGCAGTGCAACAAGCGCCTGCCCGGCAGCGGCTGCGCGGCGCTCGACGGCCATAACCGCGCGCATGCGATCCTCGGCGCGAGCCCGCAATGCATTGCGGTCAACCCGTCGGATATGAGCGTCGCGCTGGCCGCGCTCGATGCGCTGGTGCGCGTGAGCGGCCCCAGCGGCGAGCGCACGATCGCGTTCGCCGATTTCCATCGGCTGCCGGGCGACCGGCCCGATGTCGATACCACCTTGCAGCCCGGTGAGCTGATCACCGCGGTCGATCTGCCGCCGCCGCTGTTCAGCGCGCATTCGCACTATCTGAAGGTGCGTGACCGCGCCAGCTACGCGTTCGCGCTCGTATCGGTCGCGGCCGCGTTGCAGATGGACGGCGAGCGTGTTCAGAGCGCGCGCATCGCGCTCGGCGGCGTCGCGCACAAACCATGGCGCGCGAACGTGGCCGAGCAGATGCTGAGCGGCCAGCCGCTCAGCCAGGCCACGCTGAAGAACGCCGCCGCGGCCGCGTTGAGCGGCGCGCAGCCGCGCCACGACAACGCGTTCAAGGTGCAGCTCGCGCAGCGCGCGATCGTGCGTGCGGTCAATCAGGCAGCCGGCAACGCGGGAGGTGTCGCATGAATCTGATCGGACAACCGCTTGATCGCGTCGACGGACTGCTGAAGGTGACCGGCGACGCGCGTTATGCAGCCGAATTCCCTGGGGCGCGCCTCGCGCATGCGGTGCTCGTGACGAGCACGATCGCGGCCGGCACGATCGCGTCGATCGATGCGAGCCGCGCCGAGGCCGTGCCCGGCGTGCTGCTCGTGATGACCTACCAGAACGCGCCGCGCCTGCCGAATGGCGGCCGGCCCGCGCTCGCGCCGCCGGCCGGCCGGCATCTGTCGCTTCTGCAGGATAACGAAGTGCACTACAGCAACGAGCCGGTCGCGGTGGTCGTCGCCGATACGCTCGAACATGCGGCCGATGCCGCTCGCCAGTTGCGCATCGCCTATCAGCCGGGCGCCGCGGCGCTCGACTTCGAGCAGGCGAAGGCGCACGCGCATGCGCCGGACAAGCCGCAGGGCCGCCAGACCGACACGCAGCGCGGCAGCTTCGAGGACGGCATGCAAAGCGGCGACGTGCATATCGAAGCGACCTATACGACGCCGATCGAGCACCACAACCCGATGGAGCCCCACGCGACGATGGCGCAATGGGACGGCCCGCAGTTGACGGTCTACGACTCGACGCAGGGCGTGAGCGGCGCCGCGCAGGTGCTCGCGAAGACGTTCGCCATCCCTGTGTCCGACGTGCGCGTGATCTCGCCGCTGATCGGCGGCGGCTTCGGCTGCAAGGGCTCGTCGTGGTCGCACGTGTCGCTGTGCGCGATGGCCGCGCGGCAAACCGGGCGGCCCGTGCGGCTCGCGCTCGAACGCCCGCAGATGTTCGGCCCGGTCGGCGCGCGGCCGCGCACCGAGCAGCACTTCGTGATCGCCGCGCGGCATGACGGCACGCTGAGCGCGATGCGTCACGACAGCATCTCGAACACGTCGATGATCGAAGACTGGACCGAGACCTGCTGCATGGTCACGCGCATGCTGTACGCGGTGCCCAACCAGATAACGACGCACCGGCTCGTGCAACTCAATGTCGGCACGCCGACCTTCATGCGCGCACCCGGAGAAACCACCGGCTCGTTCGCGCTCGAATCGGCGATGGACGAACTCGCCGTCGCGCTGAAGATGGACCCGCTCGCGCTGCGTCTGAAGAACTACGCGGACAGCGATCCGCAGGAGCACAAGCCGTGGTCGGGCAAGTCGCTGCGCGAGTGCTATCAGATCGGCGCCGAGAAGTTCGGCTGGTCGCGCCGCCCGCACGCGCCACGTTCGAGACGCGACGGCAACACGCTGATCGGCATGGGCATGGCGACCGCAACCTATCCGGCCAACCGCAGCGAGGCGTCGGCGCTTGCGCGGATTC
Source organism: Paraburkholderia sp. UCT2 (assembly GCF_014397665.1). Lineage (NCBI taxonomy): Bacteria > Pseudomonadati > Pseudomonadota > Betaproteobacteria > Burkholderiales > Burkholderiaceae > Paraburkholderia > Paraburkholderia sp. UCT2. The sequence goes on along the minus strand of NZ_VZQO01000055.1, from coordinate 48,295 downwards.
TGCCGGACGGCACCGCGGTGGTCGCATCGGGCACGCAGGACATCGGCACCGGCACCTACACGGTGATGACCCAGGTCGCCGCCGATGCGCTCGGCTTCACACCCGAGCAGATCCACTTCGCGCTCGGCGATTCGTCGCTGCCGCGCGCGCCGGTCTCGGGCGGCTCGCAGTCGGCGGCCAGCGTGTCGCCCGCGGTGCGCGACGCGGCGAGCCAGGCGCGCAGCCAGCTGATCGCGCTGGCGCTTGCCGATGCGGCGTCGCCCGTGCACGGCCTGCCGCTCGATGACGTCACCGTCGCAAGCGGCTGGGTCGTGAGCCGCTCGCAACCGGGCAAGCGCGATCCGGCCGCGGCGATCATCGCGCGCGCGGGCGGCAAGCCGATCGAGGCGAGCGCGACCGTGAAGCCCGGCGACGAGAAGCAGAAGTACTCGTTCCACTCGTTCGGCGCGGTGTTCGTCGAGGTCCACGTCGACGCCGAGCTCGGCACGATCCGCGTGCCGCGCGTGGTCGCGGTGTACGACGTGGGCCGCGTGCTGAACCAGAAGACCGCGCGCAGCCAGATGATGGGCGGCATCGTATGGGGCATCGGCGCGGCGCTGCAGGAGGAAAGCACGCTCGATGCGCGCTTCGGACGCTTCACGAACGCGAACCTCGCCGAGTATCACGTGCCGGTGAATGCCGATATCGGCACGCTCGACATCACCTTCATCGACCGGCCCGATCCTCATATCAACTCGCTCGGCGTGCGCGGTATCGGCGAGATCGGCATCACGGCCGTGGTGGCCGCGATCGCGAACGCGGTGTACAACGCGACCGGCGTGCGGGTGCGCGATCTGCCGATCACGCTGGACAAGGTGGTGCGGACCTGAACCGGCGGCAGTGCCGGAATTGGAGTGAAAGCGAAAGCGGCGGGCGGCTTGCATCGGGCGTGCCTTGTCGCTTGCTTCGCGCCCCGTTGCATCGCACAATCGGGGGCATTCCTGTCTACCGGTATCCGCCGATGGCCTACGCCTCGCTCGCCACTGGTGTGTTGCTCGCCGCCGGTCTCGGCTCGCGCTTCGATCCGCACGGGCTGCACAACAAACTGCTCGCACGTATGCCCGACGGCACGCCGGTTGCGCATGAAGCCGCGCATCGGCTGCTGCGGGTCGTGACGCGGGTGCTCGCTGTCGTGCGGCCGGGCTCCGACGCGCTCGCCCGCGCGCTGAACGATGCCGGCTGTGATGTCGTGTTTGCGGCGAGCGCCGAGCGCGGCATGGGCGCGAGCCTCGCCGCCGGTATCGAAGCGAGCGACGACGCCGAGGGCTGGATCGTCGCGCTCGCCGATATGCCGCGCATTGCGGTTCCGACGATCGAAGCGGTAGCCCGCGCGCTCGACAACGGCGCGCCGCTCGTCGCGCCGTTCTATGACGGCCAGCGCGGCCATCCGGTCGGCTTCGGCAGCGAGCATCGCGACGCGCTACTCGCGCTGGACGGCGACACCGGCGCGAAAGCACTGCTCAGGTCACACGCGCTGACGCGCATCGACGTCGACGATCCCGGCATTCTGCGCGACGTGGACACGCCGGACGATTTGCGCACGCTCTAGCCGCCAACATCAGCCTCGCCGAGACTGGCTGCCCGCAGCCGGTCGACATCGAGAATCTTGCCGGACAAGGAAAGGAACACTGATACGGCATGAAGCCCCTAGATTTGACGCGTTTCGATCTCAACCTGCTGGTTGTACTTGAGGCACTTTGGACCGAAAGGCACGTCGGCCGCGCCGCCGAACGACTGCATTTGTCCCAGTCCGCCACCAGCCACGCCTTATCGAGGCTGCGTACTGCCTTTGCTGATCAGCTGTTCATTCGTCACCCCCGCGGGATCGAGCCGACGCCGCTGGCCATCGAATTAATGCCGCGAGTGGCGGCGGTGCTCGAGTCGGTCAGGCTCGTCGCCAGTCCACGTGGCCCGTTCGATCCAGCTCGCGTGCAAGCGATGCTCTCAGTGGCAGCCACTGATCACGCCATATTGACCGTCATCGCCCCCGTTCTGGCCGGGGTCCAGGCCGCTGCGCCGGGTGTCGTGCTGAGGCTCAGGCCGGCCGATAGCGAATCCGCGCTGCGCATGTTGGACGCCGGCGATCTCGACATCGTGCTAGGGTCCGGCTCCTTTGCCCAGATCCCGCAGCGTTTCGATTGCCAGCTTGTCCACAAGGAGCGTTTCGTCGGCATTGCGCGCAAGGGGCACCCGGCTCTGGTCAAGCGAGGCAAGAAGCTGCACATGGAACTGGATGACTTCGCTCGGCTGCCGCACATTCTGGTCTCGCCGCGCGGCGATACGCGAGGCGCTGTCGACGATGCGCTGGAGGCCGTCGGTCGTACCCGCAAGGTGAGCGCGACCTGCCCCAGCTTTCTGGCTGCTCCTTTCATGGTTGGCGCTTCGCAATCGATTGCGGTTATCGCCGAGCGGGTCGCACTCCGGATGCAGGATCCCGCGCAACTGAGCCTTTTCGAGCTCCCCCTGGCGTTACCGAGCTGGGAGGTGCTTGTGATTCGAGCCCGAGGGCGCGCCAACGAACCCGCCGTTCAGTGGATTACCAACATGATGATCGCCCACTGAACATCGGCAGGGGCTTGCCGCGGTTGCAGCGACAAGGGGGCCATGAATCTCGTGCATCGACATGCTGTGTAAATGCCATTGGATCGAATACCTCGGGCCACATAGAGTTCGGTTGTCGATTATTCAACCGCTCGGAGTACCCCATGAGAACAGACCCCACCCTGGTCATGATCCCTTGCTTCGCAGGAGCGCCGTGGCAGCTCAACCAGTTGACCTGCTTGCAGGGTCGCCCGATGCGTACACTTCGTTTGCCGGACGACGTGTGCGAGCTGGAAACGTTGGCTGACTTCATCGCTGACCAGGTGAAGGACCTCGAGAGCTATGTGTTGGTTGGCGATTCGTATGGCGCGGTCTCCTCGATCGCGGTTGCGACGCGGCAGCCGAAGGGCCTGAAAGGCCTCGTGCTCTCTGGTGGTTTTGCCAGGAGCCCGATCGCTTCGCCCTTGCTCAAGACGCTGGCGGCGCTTGCACCGTTCTTCCCCGGGCCCTTTTATCGACAGCTAACTCTTTCATTCCACGCAGCGCAGTTGGCTTCGTCGTTTGACGCGGAGGGAGAGATACCCTGGTCAACCAGAAAGAGCCGCGACTTCTTCATCAGGGAGACGTCGCATAAGGCCTACGTCAATCGCATCCGCTCGATCGGGAAGACGGACTATACGGCCTTGCTCAAGAGGATCGACGTCCCCACGCTGATCCTGACTCCCGAGGAAGACAAGCTGATCGGCAAAGAAGCCGCGGGGGTCCTGCTGAACGGCATCAAGGGTTCGCAGGAAGTCGTCATGCCGCGCACCGGTCACATGTTCAGGTTTTCGCACCCGGGCGCCTACTCTCTCGAGATCAGAAAGTTTCTGGAGCGAGCGTCGCTATAAGGACTCGTGTTCGGAGAATTCGCGAAGTACACAAAAAACGTGCGCTTCAAGGGCCCTTGACGGCGGCGCGCGACTAGCCGGAAAGCCACGACCATCACTGGATGGACGGATCGAAAGTTCGATCCGCGGTCTTTCAGGCACGCGCTTTGCGCCCCGCAAGTTTCGCGCGCAAGCCGCGCCAATTGCGCCTAAGCTGAGGTGACGTCACGTTTTTTGCGCACGCGGCGCCTTGACGACCGGCAGCCTCGATGCCTCATCCGTGCCGCCTCGAATCCCCACACGCAAGCCCATGAGCGAAACCACTCCACGCCTTTTCATCGTCTCGCCCCATTTCGACGACGCCGTCTTCAGTTGCGGCGCCTTGCTCGCCGCCCATCCTGACGCCGCTGTCTGCACCGTGTTCGCCGCGCCGCCCGAACACGACATGCACACGGAGTGGGACTTAAAAGCGGGCTTCGCGAACGCCCATGAAGCGGTCCGCGAACGCACGATCGAAGACAACCGCGCGCTCGAAGTGCTCGACGCGATCCCGCTGCGCATGCCGTTTCGCGACAGCCAGTACGCCGACTCGCCGTCGATCAGCCAGATGGCCGCGGCGCTGGAGGAAACGATTTACCGCACGACCGTGAACACGCTGCTGATGCCGCTTGGCCTGCATCACGACGATCACGCGCGGGTATTCGAAGCGTGCTGCGAGATCCTGCCGCGGCTCACGCATCTGGACTGGTTCGGTTACGAGGAAGCGATTCACCGGCTCACGCCGGGCGCGGTGCAGGCGCGGCTCGCCGATCTCGCGCAGCGCGGCATCGTCGCGACGCCGGCAACGCCGAGCGCGGGCCACACGATCGACGTGCAGCGCCGCGCGCATCTGAAACGCGAAGCGGTCAACGCGTACGCGAGCCAGTTGCGGGCGTTCGGCGCCGGCAACTACGACGACGTGTTCGCGATCGAGCGCTACTGGCAGCTCAGCGCCGGCCGCAAACGCGCGAAGAAATAGCAAAAAGGAGCGAGCAGGAAGCGCGGCGAGCGCCTACGCTTGAAGACAGATAGCCGACGCGGCGGCACACATCGGCGGTATCAAGCCGCTTCGGCCGGACCCGCGCATTTCAACCGCAAGGGTGACGCAATGAGCTACGACATGCACACCAGCCCGATTCCCGACCCGAACGCCGATCCGAACCGCGACCCGGAAGCCGACCCGCTCGTGCCGCCGTCGCCGGGGCATCATGTCGAGGAGCCGCAGCGGCCTGACGGGCCGCCGGACAAGGATCCAGTGTAAGGGAGCCGTGAGCGGCGCGGTCGCGGCGCGCCGCTCGGCGCAGCGTCAGCGCATCAAGTCGCTGAAGCCCTGCAGCAGGCGGTCGATATCGGCCGCGTGAATGTTGCCCATCGTCGAGATGCGGAACAGCTCGGCCGACAGCCCGCCCTGGCCCGCATAGATCACGAAGCCGCGCGCCTTCAGCGCGTCGTGCAGTTGCGGATACGCGATACCGTTGGGCAAGCGGTACGCGCGCAACACCACCGACGACTGCCCGGCCGGCAACACACTGTCGATGCCGCGCGCCGCCAGCCCAGCGCGCACCTGCTCGGCAAGCGCCGCATAGCGCGCGTGACGCGCGCGCCAGCCGCCTTCGTCGGCCAGCTCACGCAGCGCCTCGACCAGCGCGTAATACGCGTGCACCGACGGCGTAAACGGCGTGTTGCGCTGATCCTGCAAACGCGCGAGCCGCGCGAGATCGAGGTAGTACGTGCGGCTCGCCGCGCGTGCGAGCGCCGCGCGCCGCACCAGCACGAACGACGCGCCCGGCACGCCATGCAGGCACTTGTTGGCGGTCGCCGCGAGCGCGTCGAGGCTCGCGTCCGCGAAATCAATCGTTTCGGCGCCGAAGCTGCTGACACCGTCCACCAGCAGACGCAGGCCGCGCTCGCGACACACGGCGCCGAGCGCCGCGATGTCGTTCAGACGGCCGGTGGTCGTTTCATGATGAATCACCGCGACGTGCGTGAACGACTTGTCGGCGTCGAGCCGTTCGGCGATCTTCGCCAGATCGGGCGCGTCCATCCAGTCGTGCTTCAGCGCTTCGTGCGCGATGCCGTATTGCGCGGCGATCTGCGCGATACGCTCGCCGTACACACCGTTTTCGACGACCAGCAGTTTGCCGTTGTGCGGCACCAGCGCGGCCGTCATGCTTTCGACCGCGGCCGTGCCGGAGCCGGTCATCAGTACTGCCTGCCATTCGTTTGGGTCGAGCCCGTACACGTCGACGAGACGCGTGCGCGCCTCTTCCTGGAGATCGAAAAACTCGCTCTCGCGATGGCACAGATCCGTCTGCAACAGGCTGTTGCGGACACGTTCGGTGAGCGTCACCGGGCCGGGGTTGAGCAGCAGCATGGGCGCTCCTGTTGGCGTTGGGTTCAGATCGCGCCGATGTGGCGCATCAGGCGCGTCTTCACATCGGGCGGCGTAATGGTCGGGCGCGGCAGGCCGTCGGGCGTGCCGCGGCGGATCGTCAGGCGCGCGAAGCACGGCCCGTCGAGCGGCGGCGCCGCGAACAGTTCGTCGATGATCGCGGGATCGTCGCTCTCGAGCGCCGACGCGTAACCGCACGCGGCCGCCACGCCCGCGAACGACACCTGCGACGATACCGTCGCCTGGCCGCCGGTCGAGTCGTGCGCGCCGTTATCGAGCAGCACGTGCGTGAGGTTCGACGGGCCGTACGCGCCGAGCGTCGCGAACACGCCCATGCGCATCAGTGCGGCGCCGTCGCCGTCGAGCGCGACCACGCGCAGATCGGGGCGCGCGAGCGCGAGGCCGAGCGCGAGCGGCGTCACGCAGCCCATCGAGCCGACCATGTATAGCTGGTTCGCGCGATCGTCGATCGCATAGAGTTCGCGGCCGCAAAAACCGGTCGACGCGAGCACCACCGTGGAGTCGAGCGGCGTATGCGCGATCACCTTTTGCAGCGCGTCGTGGCGCGTCGCGAGTTCGTTCGCGGCGCTGTCGCGAAACCGCGCGCGAGGCTCGACCGGCGTGCGCCGCCTGGGCGCGCCGCCGTCCCTCAGTTCATACGGCGCAACGCTGCCCTTCTGCATCACGAGCGCGTACGGACGGCCGGTTGCGTCCATGTGCGCGATCGCGCGATCGAGCGCCGGACCGATCGCGTCGGCCTCGGTCGGGAACGTCTCCCACGGAATTTCCATCGTGTCGAGCATCGCCGGCGTGATCGGGCCCATCAGCGCGTGCTGCGGCTCGTCGGCGACGCCGGGCTGGCCGCGCCACGTGACGATCAGCAGTTGCGGCAGGCGGAAGGTCCACGTCAGCGACGTCAGCGGGCTGACCGCGTTGCCGAGCCCGGAGTTCTGCATCATCGTGATGCCGCGCCGGCCGTTTTTCGCGCCGAGCGTAACGCCGGCGATCAGCGCGACCGCGTCGCCCTCGTTGGCCGCCGACACGTAGTGCAGCGATTCGTCCTGCAGCACGTAGTTGATGAACGGCGTCAGATACGAGCACGGCACGCCCGCGTACCAGTCGAAACCGCGCTCGCGCGCCGCCTCGACGAACTGTGCTGCTTCGATCATTGCGCGCCTCCGTGTGCATCGTTCGTCGTCGCCCCGCCGCCGACGGCCGTCGCGAACGGCGCCTGCGCGTGCGCGAAGTCGCCCGCGCGGCGGAAATCGTCGAGATCGTTGACGCCGCGCCAGTGCCCGTGCACGTATTGCACCTCGATCGACTCGCCCGCTTCGATCAACGCGTTCAGCAGCGCGGGCATGTCGAGCGACGCGAAATCGTCGCGCGTGCGCAACTCGCGCATGACCGCCCGCAGGCGCTCGCGACCCGCGCCGCGCACGTTCAGCAGACCCACCCAGCGGCCATGCGGCACTGGGGCGACGCCCGCCGCCGACGACTGCTCCCGCCCGCTCGCGACATGCCGCAGCACGATCTTGTTGCCGAACAGACCGCGGTCGTCGGCGGCCGAGCACCACGCGAAATCGCGCACGCTCGCGTTCTCCGCATCGGTCTGCGACGAATCGACGACTACGCTGAACGCGGCCTCGCTTTCCACCAGATCGCGCAGGATGTAGCTGCGAAACAGCAGGTCGCCGTACGAAATGACCGTGTCGCCGGTCAGGTGGTCGAGTGCGCACGCGAGCGAGGCAAGCTCGCCGGTCTGCGCGTGCTGCTCGTTGACCACGAGGCGGATGCCCGCGGTATCGATCGCGTCGGCGCGATAGCCGCCGACCACGGTGATGTCGTTGACGCCCTGCTTCTTGAACGCGTCGACGAGCCAGCGCAGCAGCGGTTTGCCGGCGATCGGCAGCATCACCTTCGGACGGTCCCCGGTCACCGCTTCAAGGCCTTTGCCGCGGCTCGCGGCGAGCACGACGGCCGAGCCGGCCGCGCGGCCGCTCGACAGATAGCGGTCTTCGGCTTCCGAATATTCGTCGGCGTTCTGCAAACGGAAGATTTCGTTGACGGCCGCGATGCTGTCCTCGACGTTGACGAGCGTCTGGCTCGAATGGATTTCCTTCGCGACGGCCTGCATCGCCGAGGTCGCCGCGCGGATCAGATGGTTCGCCCAGATCACGGTGCTGATGCCCGCTTCGCGGAACACCTCGGTCGGCGTGCTGTAGTACTTGGTCGGCACGATCACGAGCGGCGCGCGCCCGGCCCATTCGCGCGCGAATTCGAGAATCTCGTCGGGGCGCGACAGCTTGCTGTGAATCAGGATCGCATCGGCACCAGCTTGGGCGTACGCTTGCGCGCGGCGCAGCGCTTCGTCCATGCCCCAGCCCGCGATCAGCGCCTCGACGCGCGCGACGATCGAGAAATGCTCGTCGTTCTGCGAGTCCTTGCCCGCCTTGATCTTGCCGCAGAATTCGTCGATATCGGCAAGCGGCTGCGCCTCGCCGTTGATGAAGCTGTTGGTCTTCGGAAACTGCTTGTCCTCGATGCACACGCCGGAGATGCCGCGCTGTTCGAGCTTGCGCACGAGGCGGCGCACGTTGTTGAAGTTGCCGTAGCCGGTGTCGCCGTCGAGCAGGATTGGCAGATCGCTCGCGTCGGCCATGAATTCGAGCGTATCGACCACCTGCGTCCAGCTCGCCTCGTTGTTGTCGCGCACGCCGAACTGCGCGGAGATCGCGAGGCCCGAGCCCCAGATCGCCTTGAACCCAGCTTCGCGAACGATGCGCGCGGACAGGCCGTTATGCGCCTCCATCATGAATTCGAGTTCGCTGCTGACGAGCATCTGGCGCAGGCGCGCGCTGCGGGACTGGGAAACGAAAGCGGGATCGCGTGCATTCATTCTTCGGGACTCCTGGTGGCGGGCTTATTGGCGTTCTTCGATGCCTGGCTGGCAATCGGAAAAGGGCGACTATAGCGGAATTTTTTATGACGAGTCTTTGAAGGTCTCAGCGGTCTTTCGTGGTTGCGCTTAAGTGGAAAAATGTGTTGTTTTTTGCATGCGTGACCATTTAACGGGATTTTTTGGATTTGATTGGCATTTTGTGGGAGGTTGGTGCGAGCCTTCCTGGATTGGGCTCAGCAGGTTTTACGTAGACCAGCGCCGGCATCTTTCATATCGATTTTCTCGCGCATTTTTCAATCGCTGCGATTTACCGATAATCGCCAGTTAATTCAGATTCTTGAATATGCACAAAAAGTCTTTTTCGAATTGCGCGCATGGAACGCCGCTAAAACATTCAATAAATCCACCCATTAATCGGACGAATAGCGATGTCGAACAGCGGGTTTTCCCTGCCTCGATCAATGCCATTTCGCGCCGTAAACACAGCGAGCGGTATCCGACCGCAATTCAATGGACCTTACTGGCCAAAACGCCTATTCCCATCGCTATGACTCTGAACCGAAAACTGGCGTCCATGATCGCCGTTCTGTGGGTCGGCCTGATCCTGATCGGCGCGTTCGGCGCGTGGCAGAACCGCGCATCGATGATCTCGGACCGACGCGAGCAATTGCGCTCGTTGATCGAAGAGGCAAACCACGTCGTCGGCCACTACTACTCGCTCGCCCAGCAGCATGCGCTGTCCGAGGACGACGCGAAAAAGCAGGCGCTCGCGACGCTCGGCGCGATGCGCTACGGCAAGGACGGCTATTTGTCGATCAACGACTCGCAGCCGGTCATGCTGATGCATCCGATCAAGCCCGAACTGATCGGCAAGAACCTCGCGCAGTTCACCGATCCGGCCGGCAATCATCTGTTCGTCGATATCGTCAACTCGGGCGATCACGACGGCGGCGGCTTCGTCGATTATTTGTGGGCCAAGCCCGGCAGCGAGCAGCCCGTCGCGAAGACCAGCTACTCGATGCACTTCGCGCCGTGGGACTGGTACCTCGTGACCGGCATGTACATGGACGACGTGCAAAGCGCGTTCTACCGCAGCCTGCTGCGCTGGCTCGCGATCACCGTCACGCTCGGTGCGCTCTCTACGGTCGTGATGCTGGTCGTGCTGCGCAGCATCCGCCGCTCGCTCGGCGGCGAACTCGAAGTGGCCGTCGAGCACGCCCGGTTGATGGCGCAAGGCAACCTCGCGACGCCGGTGCCGGTCGAGCCGCACGACAGCGGCAGCCTGCTGCATGCGCTGCGCACGATGCAGGCGGGACTCGTCGACACGGTCTCGCGAGTGCGCCAGGGCACCGAGAACATCAACGTCGGCGCGACCGAAATCGCAGCGGGCAACACCGACCTGTCGCAGCGCACCGAGGAGCAGGCGGCGGCGCTCGTGCAAACCGCGTCGAGCATGGATCAGATGACGGTGAACGTGAAGCAGAACGCGGACAGCGCGACCCAGGCCGCGCAACTCGCGAGCGACGCAGCGAACGTCGCGACACGCGGCAGCCGCGTGGTCGACGACGTGGTGCGCACGATGGGCGAGATCACCGCGAGCTCGCGGCAGATCGGCGACATCATCGGCGTGATCGACGGCATCGCGTTCCAAACCAATATCCTCGCGCTGAATGCCGCCGTCGAGGCGGCTCGCGCCGGCGAACAGGGCCGTGGCTTCGCGGTGGTCGCGGCCGAAGTGCGCAGCCTCGCGCAGCGCTCGGCGACGGCCGCCAAGGAGATCAAGGCGCTGATCGAAACTTCGACCGATACCGTCGAGACCGGCTCGTCACTGGTCGCCAACGCGGGCGCGACGATGGGCGAGATCGTGCAGTCGGTGCGGCGGGTCAACGAGATCCTCGAAGAAATCAGCCACGCGTCGCGCGAGCAGAGCGCGGGCATCGAACAGGTCAATCGCGCGGTCGGCGAGATGGATCAGGTCACGCAGCAGAATGCGGCACTGGTCGAACAGGCCGCGGCCGCCGCGCATTCGCTGAAGGACCAGGTCGGCGTGTTGCGCGACGCGATTGCGAGTTTCGCGTTGCCGGCTTGAGCTTGCCCCGCCGCGTCCGCAACGGGCGCGAAAAAAGAAGGCGCCCCACAGGCAGGGAGCGCCTATTCAACACGCCGCGTCGGAGTCGACGCATCAATCGAACGAATCAGCCGCGCGGATTTTGCAAGTCCGCGCGGCTTTTCGTGATCAAGCTTCGGCTCGCCTTTGCTCCAGCTCGAACGCGCCTCCTTTCACATTCCTCGCATTTAAATTACGTTTTATTTACAATCGGCCCGGCGACAGTCCTTGCCGCCAGGCCTCGTGGCTTTGGCGGCCTCGTTCAATCGAAAGTACGTGAGGTCCGCTGCCCGCCGCCATGATCCGCCAGAAAAAACCGCCGTCGTCCGATCCCTATGCCTTAGCCGCGAAGAACCCGCTGCTCGATGCGCGACTACCCGCGTGGCGCTCGAAGTTCGTCGTGCTGCTCGTGTTCGGCGCGTTCGCGACGCTCGCGCTCCGCGCGTTCTGGGTGCAGGTCGTGAATCAGGACTTCTACGTCGACCAAGGGCAGAAGCGCTATCAGCGCGTGCTCGAACTCGACGCGACGCGCGGCCGGATCGTCGATCGCAATGATTCGATGCTCGCGGTCAGTCTCGCCACATACGAAATCTGGGCCACGCCGAAGCTCGTCGACGAAAGCGCGTTCGCGCCGCTGGCAAAGCTGCTCGATCTGCCGCTCGCGGAACTGCGTCGGCGTCTGAACGGCGAGCGCAGCTTCGTGCTGCTCAAGCGCCAGGTCGATGCGGACACTGCCGAGCATCTGTCGCGCCTCGGGCTCGCCGGGATCACGCAGATCGCCGACACCAAACGCTTTTATCCCGAGGGCGAGTCGGCCGCGCACGTGGTCGGCTTCACCGACATCGAGGACAACGGCCAGGAAGGCGTCGAACTCGCCGCCGATGCGCAGTTGCAAGGCGTGCCCGGCCACCGCGAGGTGATCCGCGACCGGCTCGGCCGCGTGATCTCGGAGACGCGGCCGCTCGTGCCCGCGCGCAACGGCGCCACGATCCAGCTGACGATCGACCGGCGCATCCAGCAACTCGCATACACACAACTCAAAGCCGCGATCGCGCAGCACCGCGCCGAAGCGGGCAGCGTGGTCGTGCTCGATGCGCGCAACGGCGAGATCCTCGCGCTCGCCAACTACCCGAGCTTCGATCCGAACGACCGCACGCACCTGTCCGGCCGGCAGCTGCGCAACCGCGCGGTGATCGACACGTTCGAACCGGGTTCGACGATCAAGCCGCTGGTCGTCGCACTGTCGATCGACGAAGGCAAGGTGCGGCCGCAGAGCATCATCGATACCGCGCCCGGCTGGTATCGGATCGGCCCGGCCGTGATTCACGACACGTCGAATCATGGCGCGATGACGGTCGCCGAGGCGGTGCAGAAGTCGAGCAATATCGCGCTGGCAAAGCTCGCGCTGAATCTGCCGGCCGAGACGATCTGGACCAAGTATCGGCAATACGGACTCGGTCTGAAGCCCGAGCTGCCCTTCCCTGGCGTGGCCGCCGGCAAGCTGCGGCCATATAAACGCTGGCGCCCGATCGAACAGGCCACGATGGCGTATGGCTACGGGCTGTCGGTATCGCTGCTGCAAATCGCGCAGGTCTACACCGCCTATGCGGGCGACGGCGCGCTGAGGCGCGTGAGCCTGCTGCGCGAGCCGCTCGACGCGGACGGCCCCGCGTCGTTCGCCGACCGCGGCGAATCGGTCACGACGCCCGGCACCGCGCGCGCGATCCGCAACATGCTCGAAATGGCCACGGGCCACGGCGGCACCGGACGCGCCGCGACCGTGGCGGGTTATCGCGTCGGCGGCAAGACCGGCACCGCGCGCAAGCAGATCGGCGCGGGCTACGCGAAGAACCGCTACCGCGCGCTGTTCGTCGGCATGGCGCCGATGAGCGATCCGCGCCTGATCGTCGCCGTGATGATCGACGATCCGGCTGGCAAGGCGTTCTATGGCGGCACGGTCGCTGGACCGGTGTTCAGCGGCGTGATGGGCGGCGCGTTGCAGCTGCTCGGGGTGCCGCCGGATGCGGCAGGAGTGTGACGCGTAGTTAGTGTTAGTTACGGTCGATCAGCCCTGCTCATCGAGCGCATCGACCTGCGCCTCGATACGATTGCGGCCGTTGCGCTTGGCCTGATACATCGCGCGATCGGCCTCGTCCATCATCGCCTGACCGAGCGACATCGCCTCGGCCGGGCTGCCGGCGACCACGCGCCCGGCCACGCCGATCGACACGGTCAATGCAATGAGCTCGCCGTGCTCGTCGCGCACGTCGAGATTCTCGACCGCACGCCGCACGCGTTCCGCGACGGTCAACGCGTCGCTGCGATCGCCTTGCAGCAGCGCGGCGAACTCCTCGCCGCCGTAGCGCGCGACGGTGTCGCCAAGCCGCACCTGCTGTCGCACGCAGGCGGCGACCGCCGCGAGCGCGCGGTCGCCGGTCTGATGGCCGTGGCTATCGTTGATGCGCTTGAAACCGTCGATATCGATGAAAAGACATGCGACCGGCATGCGATAACGGGCCGCGCGCATCAACTCCTCGCGCAGCCGTTCGTCGAAATAGCGGCGATTCGCGAGGCCGGTCAGCGAATCGGTCATGCCGAGCTGCCTGAGCCGCTCGCGATGCGCGACGTTGTCGAGACTCGCGGTGACGATGCTCGCGAAGCGCTCGAGAATGTCGGTGGCCATGCCCGCGCCGAAGCGCGCGGGGTCGTCGCTGCCGAGGCATAGATAGCCGCTGACGCTCGTGCCCGCGGCGAGCGGCAGCAGGATCGCGCTGGCCGGCACGTGAGCTGGCGCGGCACCGAAGAACGCGCGGCGCGTGTCGTCGTCGAGTTCGCCAGGGCGGCCGAGCCACGGCCGATCGCCTTCGCACAAGGATTTCGCGACGAGACCGCCCTCGCGCGACGTCTTCAGCTGCGCATGATCGAGCGCGCGCAGGTTGCCCGGCTCGAGCAGTTCGAGCAGCATTGGCACGCGCTCATCGAGCCACAGCACCACGCTCGCGAGCGAGAACTCCCGCGGCAGATGGCTGAACAACGTATCGAGAAACGATGCGAAATCCTGCGCGCCGATCAACCGCAACTCGACGTTCTGGAAGCGGCGCAACGTGCGCTCGTTGTGCTGCACGGTGTCGACGAGCGAGCGAAGGCGCTCGGAAAGCGGCGTTTGGGCGAGATTCGTCACGGTATCAGTAAGGCGGCCCTGAAGGCGAAGCGGGGTCGACGCCCCAACTCTACTGATAACGGCCGATCCGCCGGGGTCTTGAGGGCAGGCTCGCGACGTGTCGGCCGGCCTGCCAGCGTTCATGCCCACTGTTGTCAGCTCCCGCTTGCATTCACTTGCACTCGCTTACACGCAATGAGATCCGTTTGCGTAATGATTGCGGTTCTTAAGTTTCGCTTAATTGTTCCCTGCAAGTATGTGGCACATCCCCTGTTGAGCCGCCAGAACATCGGCGGCGCTTTTTCTTGAGGGGTGCCAGAAGTGCGACCGAAACGGTTACGCGCACAAGAAGGAGGTAAATCATGGTTGAAGAGATGGTAGTCGAACACCTGCGTGCGATGCCCGGCCATGAATGGACTCGCCAGATTCACTCCTGCAAGGTCTCCGATCCGCTGCAACCGCCCTGGGGCCGTTCATACCGGCTCGTCGAATGGACGATGAAGCACGCGCCCGAATCGAGCCGTCGCGTCGTTCCCGCCGAAAGTACTCCGCTCGAAATCGCCCAGGCCGTGGTCTCTCACGTGCCGGGTCGGCGCTTCTGCCAGCAGGCTGATTAAGCGCTCCCGCTGACGTTCAATGACGCGCCGCGATCGCGTCGCAGTGGTCCAACGCGTCCTCCAGCCTGTCATTGCCCCAGAACATCTCCCCGCCGACAAAAAACGTCGGCGCACCGAAAATCCCCTTGTTGATGGCCCGTTCGGTCTGCTCGCGCAAGCGGAGCTTGTTCGCGTCGCTTTGCGCGGCGTCGATCACGCTCTGCGCCGGTAAGCCAAGCGAGTCGAGCGCGTGACTGACGACATCGATTGAACCGATGTCGCGGTCGTCGACGAAATTCAACTGCATGATCTTGCGGCACCAGGCACCGATCCACGGCTCGTTCGCACCCAGCAGCGCGACACGCATCGCGAGAAGCGCAGCGCGCGGAAACGTGCTGGGGCGCGTGAGCGCAATGCCGTATTTGCGGCATTGACGCTCCATGTCTTTCCACACGTACGCGCCTTTTTCTTTCTGCAGCACGAAGGGCGAGTTGTCGAAACCGAGCTGGCGAAATACCGGACCGAGCAGAAACGGCCGCCAGACGATCGTCACGTTGCGCGCGGCCGCCAACGCTTCGATCCGCATCATGCTCAGATAGCTGTAGTTGCTGCCGAAGTCGAACCAGAACTCGATTGCGCGCGCCGTCGAAGTTGCGTCTTCATTCATCGCTGTCTCCTGAATCGCGCGTGCCATGGCATCGTGGCCTTGCAATGCTTAACAGTCGCGTCGTTGAGTCGCTGATGCTGCTGGCGCCGTCCTGAACGCGCGCTTCCGGACTCAGCGTGTTTGCACTGCCACGCGCAGGCCGAGCGAAATGAACAGCACACCGATGAGCTTGTTCTGCCAGCGCGTCAACCACGTCAAACGCTTCACGAGTTTGCCCAGCGGCCGCATCGTCAGGACGATCAGCGTCGTATAAAGCGCGCTCATGGCAACGAAAATCAGCCCGAGTGTCGCGAACTGCAGAAACGTCGAGCCATGTTCGGGGCGCACGAATTGCGGCAGAAACGCAAGGAAAAACAGCGCGGTCTTCGGGTTCAGCACTTCGGCGGGAATCGCCTGCAAGAACGCTTTCGAACCCGACACCGGCGCGACGACCGGCAGGTGCGCACGCGCCTGCTTTTCGCGCAACGCGCGAATGCCCAGATAGACGAGATACGCGGCACCGACGAATTTCACCGCATTGAAGGCCAGCGCGGACGTCATCAGCAGCGCGGAGAGGCCAACCGCGGCGCCCAGCGTATGCACGAAATCACCAGCTGCGATACCGAGACCGGTCAGAATGCCGGCTTTACGTCCGCCGTGCATGGTGCGCGTCAAAACTAGCAGCACGGCCGGGCCTGGAATCAGAAAGAGCCCGAGCACGACGGCAACGAACGTCCCCAACGTGGATAGGTCAAGCATGTCGTCTCCTTGCGACGCGCGGGGTCGAAATGATGGGCGCGCGTTCAGCGGACCATTGTAGGCGAAGCCGCGAAGCGGCCCTTGCGCCTCGCTGGCACCGACGATCCGTTACCATGACGGACATCGCGCCGCCTACCGCGTGCTTCTTTTCATCCACCGACGTTTCCGCCTTGCCCACCTATACCCTGCCCGCGCCACTGAGCGCGGAACTCGAGATTCGCAAGAGCCGCTTCATCGCGCATGCGATCCCGGTCGCCGATCGCGATGCCGCGATGGCCGAATTGCAGCGTCTGCGCGACGAACATCCTGCCGCGACGCATGTGTGCTGGGCGCTGCTCGCGGGCGGCCAGTCCGGCATGTCCGACGACGGCGAACCGTCCGGTACCGCCGGTCGGCCGATTCTCGAAGTACTGCGGCATCACGATCTGGATGGCGTGCTTGCGGCGGTCGTGCGCTATTACGGCGGTGTGAAGCTCGGCGCGGGCGGTCTGGTGCGCGCGTACACCGATGCGATCGCGTCCGCGCTGCTCGACGCGCCGCGCGTCGAGAGGATTGCCCAGGTGTTGCTGGGCGTCGAAGTGAGTTATGCCGACGAAGCCAAAGTCCGTCGATGGATGGACGCCGAAGGCTATGCGCTCGTGGACAGCGCCTACGGCATGCTGGTGAAAATGACGATGCGCGTGCCCGCCAACGCACTCGACGACGCCAAGGCAACGCTGATCGATATCACGCAAGGAAAGGCGGGCTTTTTTTGAACGGCTCAGGTCCAGGCCTGACGCGGGCAATTCCGAAAACATCTCGAAAGCGCTTCGGGCGTGGCCTCGACGTCCATCGCTAACGCGGCCCGTTATGATGGGCGGGCTGCCAGCCCCGATGCGAGGCTTGCTGCCCGGATCGGCAAGGAGCGCCCGGAGCCCGTTTGAAGGTTCGACGGTCCGGTTCGCTGCTACCATGCTGTTCTTCACCGGGATGACTCCACTGAAAAGGGCAACTCCTCTGACTTCGACCGCCGCTTTCTCCCGCATGGCTGCTGCGCGTTCGCCGTTGAGATCCGTCGTGCTCAAGGGCTGCGGCGCCATACTGCTGCCCACGCTGCTGTCCGCGTGCTCGTGGTCATGGTTCGGCCTGAACAGCAGCGCCAGCGCAACGCACACGAAGACCCACGGCACCGGCTCGCTCAGCATCGCCCCTGCACGCGACTTCGCGTATCTGCCCGCGCGCGACGGTCATATCTCGCCGAACCGCATCGAAAATACCGGGATGACCGGGCTCGTGCTGAAGGACGACGTCAGCCTCGTGGTGCGCAATGGCGTCGCGAATAGCCTGCGAGTGGCCGGTTTTCGTATCGACGACAACAAACGCGTGCTCAGCGGCAGCATCGAAACCTTCACGGTGGACGATACGCGCTCGCCGGCGCTGTGGACGCTGAAGATGCACTACGTGGTTATCGATGCGGCGACCCAAAAAGTCATGTACACGACCACGCGCACCGTGAAGCAGAAGTCGCCGAAATTCACCAGCAACACGATCGCGATCGAAGACACGGTCAAGCTCAGCGTCGATACATTGATTGGCGATCCAGGCTTTATCAAGGCGGTGAACTGAGCACGCGGCCAGCCGAGGCGCGGCGCGGTTTCGCTACAATCCCGGTAACGCATCGCGCGCGATCCTCCGCGCGATGCATCGTGATCTCCCGTTCGGAATGCGAGCCGTCATGTCCCTTACCGCCTGGCTATTCTTTTTACCCGCCTGCTTCGCCATCAACCTCGCACCCGGGCCCAACAACCTGCTTTCGATCAACGTGGCCGCGCGTCATGGCTTCATGAAAGCGTTCGTCGGCGGAAGCGGCCGGCTGCTCGCCTTCGCGATGATGCTCGCACTCGCCGCGACCGGTCTCGCGGTCGTGCTGCATGCGTCCGAGTGGATCTTTCTGGCGATCAAACTCGCGGGCGCCGCTTATCTGATCTGGCTCGCGATCCAGTTGTGGCGCAGCGACGCACCCGCAATCGATACGTCGCACCCCCAGGAGGCCGCGCTCTCGCGCATCGCACGGCACGAGTTTTTCGTGGCGGCGGGCAATCCGAAGGCGATTCTGGTTTTTACCGCGTTCCTGCCGCAATTCGTCGACGTCGCGCAGCCGATACTGCCGCAATTCGCCGCGCTCGGCGCGAGCTTTCTGGTACTCGAATGGGTGGCGATTGCATTGTATTCGTGGGCCGGCATGTATCTCGGCAAATGGCTGATGCGCGCGCAGATCCGCCGCTGGTTCAATCGCTGCTGCGGCGGATTTCTCGCGGCGATCGGCGTGAGTTTTCTGCTGGTTCGGCGCGGCTGAGGTATCGAGGGCCTGTTCACGCTAATAACGGGCTTGCGCTGGCCGCCAGAAGGGCCGAGCGCAAGGATTGCGACGCAGCGAATACTCGACGTATTCGCAAGGAGCATGACGCGGCGATCGGCCCTTCTGGCGGCCAGCCCCTGGAAGGTTTTTTTAAAACAGGGGAACGTGCCTTTCCGCCCGTATTGCGGCGTCGGTCGTCGCTTGTTTGGCTCGGCCAAACGGCGCTCCTCTCTCCTTGCACTACGCGCGGAAAGGCACGTTCGCAAGCCCGCTATTAGCGTGAACAGGCCCTAGGCTCTCCGACAGTCGAAGCAGCATTCACATCGCGGTCTTTTCATAACGAATAACTAATACATCGACGGAGAAACTTTAACTATCAGCATTCGTCGCGCCACCTTATGCTCGAATCGTGACCGGCCGCGAATGACTGCAATGCGGCATTGGGCGAACGGCTTTTTCATCGTCACGGAGCGACATCATGAAGATCTGCATCTTCGGAGCGGGAGCGATTGGCGGTTTAATGGGCGTGCAATTGGCACGCGCCGGCGCGGACGTCAGCTTCATTGCGCGCGGCCCGCATCTGGCCGCGATGCGTGAACACGGCGCGCGCCTCATCATGGATGGCGAAACGTTCAGCGCGCCGGTGCGCTGCACGTCCGATCCAGGCGAACTCGGCGTCCAGGACTTCGTCATCGTGACGCTGAAGGCGCATTCGCTGCCTGGCGTGGTCGATTCCATGCAACCGCTACTCGGCAAGCACACGGCGATCGTTACCGGCGTGAACGGTATTCCATATTGGTACTTCTATCAGCACGGCGGGCGCTTTGCCGGCACTCGGCTGACGAGCGTCGACCCCGACGGTTCGCAATGGACCAGGCTCGGACCCGAGCGCGCGATTGGCTGCGTACTCTATCCGGCGGCGGAGATCGTCGAACCGGGGGTGATCAAACACGTGTACGGCAAGAAGTTTCCCATCGGCGAACCCAGTGGCGAGCGCACCCCGCGCATTCAGCAATTGCACGAGATCATGCAGGCGGCCGGCTTCGAAGCGCCGATTCGCGACAACATTCGCGACGAAATCTGGCTCAAGCTATGGGGTAATCTGTGCTTCAACCCGATTAGCGCATTGACGCATGCAACGCTCGATGTGCTCACGAGTGACCCGGGCACGCGCGCGGTCTCACGCACGATGATGCTCGAAGCGAAGCGAATCGCGGATCAGTTCGGCGTGCACTTTCGCGTCGATGTGGAAAGGCGTATTGATGGCGCGGGTGCGGTCGGTGCGCACAAGACATCAACGCTCGTCGATCTCGAGCACCGCAGGCCGATGGAAATCGATCCTTTATTGACCGTCGTGCAGGAAATGGGGCGACTCGTTGCCGAACCGACACCCACTATCGACGTCGTGCTCGCACTGATCAAATTGCGCGAGAAGATGGCTTTACAGGGCAATTGACCGAGTACTCGTCAATTCCTTTTCGTCTTGCAACACGACCTGAAGGATCGGATGCCACGCATCCGATCCTTTTTTCACATTGGACGTTATTGATCGATCGCCACCCACACCGCTTTCGGTTCCGTGAAGTTCTCGATCGCGACATCGCCATGCTCGCGACCGAAGCCCGAATCGCCAGCACCGCCCCACGGCAAACGCACGTCCGTATAACCGTAGGTATTGATCCACACCGTGCCCGCCTTCAGGTCGCGCGCCACGCGATGCACGCGGCTCAAGTCAGCGCTCCACACGCCTGCCGCGAGACTGTACGACGTGCCATTGGCGATTCGGATCGCGTCCGCTTCGTCGTTGAAACGGATCACGCTCGCCACGGGCCCGAAGATTTCTTCCTGCGAAATGCGCATTTCGTGCTCGACATTCGCGAACACGGTTGGCTCGACGAAAAATCCGCGATTGCCGACGCGCGCGCCACCCGTCACGAGCGATGCGCCTTCCGAGCGTCCCGTGTCGACATAGCTCAATACGGTCTTCATCTGCGCGGCCGAAATCAGCGGTCCCATCGACGTTTCGCGCAGCGACGGGTCGCCGACCTTGATCGACTTCGCGCGCGTGGCCAGACGCTCGACCACTTCGTCATACACGTCGCGATGCGCGAGTATCCGCGACCCGGCGGAGCACACTTGCCCCGTATTGAAGAACACGCCCGACGCCGCGGCTCGCACCGCATTGTCGAGATTCGCGTCGGCAAAAATCACGTTGGCCGACTTGCCGCCGAGTTCCAGCGTCACGCGTTTGAAGTTGCCCGCCGCGCCCTGCAGGATGCCTCGTCCGACCGAAGGCGAACCGGTGAACGTGACCTTGTCGATACCGGGATGCGAGACCATCGCGTCGCCCACCACACTGCCTTTGCCGGTGACGATGTTGAGCACGCCCGGCGGCACTCCCGCTTCGAGTGCCAGCTCGCCGATGCGCAACGCGGTGAGCGGCGTGATCTCGGCAGGCTTGACGATCAGCGTGCAACCGCATGCAAGCGCGGGCGCGATCTTCCACATGCCAATCATCAGCGGAAAATTCCACGGCACGATTGCGGCGACCACGCCGACAGGTTCGCGCAACGTATAGGTCAATGCATCGGGACGCGTCGGCACCACCTGGCCGTTGATCTTGTCGCACCAGCCTGCGTAGTATTCGACGGTATCGATCGCGGCGGGCACGTCCTGACGCATCACCGCGGCAATCGGCTTGCCGCCGTCGAGACTTTCGAGCGCGGCGAGTTCTTCCATGTTCTCGCGCATCAGGCCCGCGAGACGTTGCAGGATGCGCCCGCGTTCGGCGGCCCGAATCGAATTCCATACTTTCAATGCGCCGCGCGCGGCGCGCACCGCGGCATCGACGTCGGCGGCGCTGCCTTGCGCCACCAGTGCGATCGGCTCTTCGGTCGCGGGGTTGATGTCGACGGAATATTCCCCGGTGCCTGACGGCATGCGCTTGCCGTCGATCAGCAGATCATGGTGCCTGAGATCGGTCTGGATTTCCATCATGAAGCTCCTTGAGTAGGACGTTATGTGGTTGACTGACGGCGCATCGATCGAATGCCGCGCGTCGCGCAAGCTTTTTGGTCGGCCCCTGTCTAAGGTTCCGGCAACAGGCTTTGCCGCACGGACCGCCAGTTGAAGCTTGGCGTCGCGGCTGCGGCAGGCGCTTCGTTCGCGATCGGCGAATGATCAGTCGTCGACGCAACGAACTGCGCCCACGCAGCAGCCGCATTGGGACGAAGCGAGCGATTTCTGCGGTGCACGAGTACCGTCGTCAATGCCGTTTCGGGGACGAGCGGACGACTCACCAACGAAGCGCCCGGCGAAGGCCAATGCGCATCGACGGGCAATACGCCGACACCCAGTCCCAATTCGACCATGCGCGCTACCGTCGCAACGTGTCCGAGTTCCTGCAACGGCCGGCGCTTCGATCCGTTCGCGGCGAGTACCGGGGCGAGCGCGGCACGCACGCCAGTATCGGCATTCAGCGTTATCAGCGGACATTCGCGCAACGCGTGCCATCCGATGCTGTCTTGCCGCGCTAGCGGATGCGCGGATGGAAGCACCGCATGCAGTGGCGTAGTGAAAAGTACCTGCGCGTGCAGTAGAGGACTATCGACAGGTACAGTCACACAGACCGCGCCGAAATCCACCTCGCCCTGCTCGACACTGGCCAGTACGCTGCTTTGAGGCTGATCCTTGACCGATACGACCAGCTCGGGAAAAACCGACGCGCACTGCGCCAAAGCCTGCGGCACCCAGCCCGATGACAACACCGGATTACTCGCGAATAAGACGACGCCCGTGTGTCCGTCATAAGCAGCGCGCTCTTCGAGAAGCGTCAACTCGATTTCGTCGAGCAGCCGGCCAATTCTTCTCTCGAGACTCGCACCCGCATTCGTCAGTTCGACCTGGCGTGTCGTGCGATCGAACAGCTTCAATTCGACCGCGTCTTCCAGTTCGCGCACGCAACGGCTCACGGCCGACTGCGTCAGATCGAACTCGCGCGCCGCGCGCGTGAAACTGCGCTCGCGCGCGACCGCGACGAATACCTTGAGCTGCTGCAGCGAAACATTCATGGCGTCGGTTCCGGGCGCGCGACGCTCACGTTATTCGCCAGACTGTTCGGGCCAGTGACTCATTCGCGACGCATTGCCATTGCCATGACCCGCGACGGCCAGCGCGCCCTGAGGTGGTTCGTTGTGCGATTCGATCCAACGCGCGCGCATCGGCTTGAGGATGAACTTCGCGGAAATGCCGGCTGCGATCGTGATGACGGCGGCAAAGACGAAGACAAGGCTCCAGCCGCCCGTCGCCGCGAGTATGGACGCGATCGGCACCAGCAACGAGGCCGTGCCCTTCGCGGTGTACAACGTGCCGGCATTGGCGGCCGCGTACTTGCTGCCGAACGTATCGGCGCAAGTCGCCGGGAAGATCGAGAAGATCTCGCCCCAGAACAGGAAGATCAGCGCGGCAAAGACCATGAACGCATACGGATTGCTGCCGAACTGCATCATGCCGAGCAACGCGAGCCCCTCGCCGATGAAGACCACGAACATCGTGTTTTCACGGCCGATCTTGTCGGAGATGAAGCCGGACAGCGGACGCGTCAAGCCGTTGAAGATATTGTCGATCGACAGCGTGAGGGTCAGCAGCGGCAACGTCGCGCCGAAGACCGTCATCGGAATGCGCGCTATGCCCCAGTCTTTCGCGATCGGGCCGATCTGCGCGGTCGCCATCAAGCCGCCCGCCGCGACCGCGACGAACGACGCGTAGATCACCCAGAATACGGGCGTTCTGATCATCTGGCGCGAGGTGAAATCGACCTTCGACACCGCGAAGCGGCTCTTACGTACCCCTGGCTGACGCAAGATCGGCCGCGTCAGGAGCATCGCGAGCAGCAGAATGCTGACGCCTTGCACGATGCCGAAGAACAGGAACGCCTCTTCATAGCCGCGGCGCGTAATCATGTTCGCAATCGGAATCACCGTCAGCGCCGCGCCTGCGCCAAAGCCCGCGGCCGTCAAACCCGCGGCGAGACCGCGCCGGTCGGGAAACCATTTGAGCGCGTTGCCGACGCATGTTCCATACACACCGCCCGCGCCTATCCCGCCAATCACCGCGGCGAAATACAACATGCCGAGCGTGGTCGCATGCGAATTGAGAATCCACGACAAACCCGCGCATACCGCGCCGGCTGCCACCACCGGGCGCGGCCCGAATCGATCGACGAGCCAGCCCTCGAACGGCACGAGCCACGTCTCCGTCAGAATGAAGATCGAGAACGCGAGCTGGATCGACGCCTCGCTCCAGTGATGCCGCGCATGCATAGGGGCCACAAATAACGTCCACGCATATTGCAGATTCGCCACCAGCGCCATGCATACCATGCCGATGACGAGTTGCCACCATCGGTTACGCCAGGACATACGGGTCGTCGATTGCTGGGTGATATCGTTCATGAGCCTTGTCTCCACTATTTATTTAGTGCAGCCGGCTTACGCGCCGCGCTGGATGTGTCCCGCCTTATCGTTATGGCCCGATAACCTCGCTATTCGGGAAAAATCTCAATTGACGCTTTTTGTGTTTCCGCAGATCCCGAACTCGTCTTCTATAAAATTCTTGCTTTATTCCGACCAGAACCACGCTTCAGCCGGTAAGCATTACAGGTTATTCCCCGCTATTGAGTCCGCCACACCACATATCTATGCGTTAACCCGCGTATTACAGCGGCTATTCGGCTTCTTATACGTTTCATGCTAGGGTCATTGCTGAATTACTCATAATTAAAGTTTGTTATTATGTTGATTCACGTTTCCTTATACATCGACCATGACGATGCGCAATGCAACTCTGCGGCAACTGAAGGTCTTTGAAACGGTAGCGCGCCACCTGAGTTTTTCGCGCGCCGCGGAGGAATTGCATCTGACTCAGCCGGCCGTTTCCACCCAGGTCCGGCAACTCGAGGAACATGCGGGGCTGCCTCTGTTCGAGCAACTCGGCAAGAAGATCTATCTGACGCCGGCCGGCACGGAAATGCTCCACTACAGCCGCGCGATCATGCAGCAGTTCCATGAAGTCGACGAAGCGATGAGCCAGTTGAAGGGCGTCTCCGGCGGCAAACTGAATGTTGCGGTGATTAGCGCGGGCGACTATTTCTTTCCGCGCCTTCTCGCCGAATTCACGCGTCGCTATTCGGGTGTGGATCTCAATCTCGCGGTACACAACCGCGAAGAACTGCTTCATCAACTGGCGACCAATCAGACCGACCTCGCGGTCATGGTGCGTCCGCCGCACGAAACCGACGCGACCAATGAACCGTTCGCGCCGCACCCGTACGTGATCGTCGCGGCGCCCACTCATCCGCTTGCGCACAAGCGCAATATCCGCTTCAGTCAACTCGCGAACGAAGCGTTCATCGTGCGCGAACGCGGCTCGGACACGTGGAATTCGATGGAAGAAGGTTTTGCCGGCCGGCTGTCCAATCTGAAGATTGCGATGGAGATCAAGAGCACCGAGACGATCAAGCAGGCGGTCATCGCCGGCATGGGCATCGCGTTTCTGTCCGCCCATACGATCAGCCTCGAATTGCAACTGGGTCATCTGGTCGTGCTCGACGTCGAAACCTTTCCGGTCATGCTCAACTGGTATGTCGTGCATCGGAAGAACAAGCGTCTGCCACCGGTTGCCGTCGCCTTCAAACGCTTCCTGATGGAGGAAGGCGCCAATCTGATCGAAAAGATCACCCGCGTGAAGGAACTGAGCGTGCATAAGCCGTAGGCTATGGAAAGCCAATAAAACTTTAACTATTGCAAATCGATCGCGACTTCTATGCTGCAAGCGAGTTCTTTCACTTGCGAGCCGAGGAGGCCGATCATGAACCACGCTCCGGTTGAATCCCATATCAGTACACGCAACGCTCGCACAGCGGCGGCGGAACACGAAGACCAACCCGACGATGCGCATCTGAGCGCCTACAATGCCGCGTTCAGCGATCTTGGGCTGCGGTTTCGCTGGGACCGTGCGACGCTCGACATGCTGAAAGAGTTCAATGGCGAGTTGGCGCGAATCACCGCTTATATCGATCGCTATCACAGCCACCTGCATCGGGCGTACGATGCCGATTTTCTCGCGCAACTGATTCTGCATAGGAAGACGCAGTACTACAGCGAATTCGCCGCGACCGTGGGCGACTAGAAGCATCGAAAAAGACTCGGGCGGCGGGATCATCGTCCCGCCGTCTTCGCTATTGGCAATCAGGTCTCCTGGCGGCGCATGCATCATTGATCAGCGACGTGTAGTGAAATGAACCGGCCGCTCGTGCGCGCATTGGCGTGCACAGTCGCGCTGGCGGCCGTTGCCGCGTCTACCATCACGCCCATCCCGACTATCTGCACAGGCGCTCACGCGCATCATCGCCGGCGTGACATCGCGAAGCGCCCACGCCTGCTCTTCCCCGCCATGCCACTCGATGTTCGCGAGCAGGCCCGGCTTGCCGATCGCCAGGCCATCGCTACGCGCGGCGAAGGCATACATGCGCGCTGCGCAACTGACGCGATTCGCCGCGTGAGCGGGATCGCCCGAGTACTCGCGGCTCAGCATCAGATGCACGCCCATTGCCAACGCCAGCGCGCCCGTCGCGAGCAATGCCGCGAGTCCGAATGGCTGTGCCTGTTCAGTGACGAAGCCGTAACCGAGCCATCCGCATAAAAACAGTGCAAACAGACTGACGACGTGATGTCCCGGCCGCGCGACCGCCTCGAGTTGCAATGCGCCGCGCAGCTTGCAGAACGCAATCGCCGAGATCGCAAAGAGCAGCGCGCCGATCAACACGGCTGCAAACAGTTCGATGCGTTCGCTGTTCTCGCGCGCCGCCGCCAACAGGTAGCGCGTAAAGCCTGTCGACGCGACCGCCAAACCGATCCCGCTGCCAAGCAATGCAAGCATCCGGGGCCTGCGAGTCAGATCGCGTTCGCGCACGCATGAATGCCGCTGCGCCGAACGTCGGCCGAACTGTCGTCGCGAGAGCGCGGCCAACGCCACCATCAGCACCGCAACCAACGCAGCGATGACAGTCGCGGCGAGCAGCAGCAACAGGTCCATCCACACGGCACTTCCACAGGCTTGCGGCATGCGTGATCCTCCGTGATGCGATGAAAAGGCAAGAGCCGCGAGGTCCGGCCCTCGTCAACCGACGTTCGCGGTATCGCCCGATCGCCGTGGCTCGTCGCGCTGCGCCGCGCTCAAGGTATTGGTCAGCGTGCCTATTCCATCGATCGTGATCGAGACCGTTGCACCGTCCTTGATCGACCCCACGCCCACCGAGGTGCCGCACGCAATCACGTCGCCGGGTTCGAGCGTCAGATCCTGCGATATCAGACTCACCTGCTCGGCCGGCGAAAAGACCATATCGGCGAGCGGATAGTTCTGACGCTCGGCGCCGTCGAGCGCGGTCAGGAGGCGCGCCGCCCGCCAGTCGAAACCGGAGACGATGGCCGGACCCAGGCAACAGAAGGTATCGAAGCTCTTCGCGCGACACCACTGCGGAAAATGCGGATTCTCGTTAAGCAGATCGGCGGCGGTGACGTCGTTGACGAGCGTGTAGCCGAAGATCGCCGCCTCCGCCTGCTGCGCATCTACGTCGCGGCAACGCTGGCCGATCACGATGCCGAGTTCGCCTTCGTAGACGATCTTGCCCGCGTAGTGACGCGGCCGGCGGATCGGCTCGCCCGCGCCGATCACCGACGCCGCCGGCTTCAGCAGAAACAGCGGATGCGTGGGCACGGGTTTGTCGAGCTTCGCCGCGAGCGCGTGATAGTTATTCCACAGCGCGACGATCTTGCCGGGCGCGCACGGCGCCAACGGCGTCAATGCGCGCAGCGACAGTACTGCGCCGGTCGGCACCGGCTGCGCGAGACTTTCGTACTCGTGCAGATAGGCGCCTTCGACACGGCCGAACACGATGCCGCCATCGCCCGACATGAACCGCATCCACGTCTGCATGCCTCGCTCCTAGATGGCGCCCGCCGTGCGCAGCGCCGTGATCTGCTCGGCCGAATAACCGAGCTCGGCCATCACTTCATCGGTATGTTCGCCAAGCAGCGGCGAGCGTTCGACGTCGGTCGGGCTGTCGGACAGCTTGATGGGATTGCCCACTGTCAGATACTTGCCACGCTTCGGATGATCGACTTCGACGATCGTGCCGGTTTTGCGCAGCGACGGCTCCTCGGCAATTTCCTTCATCGACAGGATCGGGCCGCACGGAATGTCGTATTCGTTCAGGATCTGCATCGCCTCGAACTTGGTCTTCGTCATCGTCCAGCGTTCGATTTCGGCGAAGATCTCCTTCAAGCGCGGCAGGCGCGCGGGCGCCGTCGCGTAGTCGGGGTCCGTGGCCCACTCCTCCTTGCCGATCACGTTGCAGATCTTCGCCCACACGGGCGCCTGCGTGATGAAGTAGATATAGGCGTTGGGGTCCGTCTCCCACCCTTTGCATTTCAGAATCCAGCCCGGCTGGCCGCCGCCCGACGCATTGCCCGCGCGCGGCACCGCTTCGCCGAACGTGCCGTTCGGATATTGCGGATACTCCTTCATCACGCCGGTACGGTCGAGCCGCTGCTGGTCTCGCAGTTTGACGCGGCACAGATTGAGCACGCCGTCCTGCATGGCCGCGAGCACGCGCTGGCCGCGTCCGGTATGCGTGCGTTGATAGAGCGCAGTGACGATGCCGAGCGCGAGATGCAGCCCCGTGCCGCTGTCGCCGATCTGCGCGCCGGTCACGACCGGCGGCCCGTCGTCGAAGCCGGTGGTCGACGCCGCGCCGCCCGCGCATTGCGCGACGTTTTCATAGACTTTGCAGTCCTCGTAAGGACCGGGACCGAAGCCCTTCACCGAGGCGACGATCATGCGCGGATTCAATTCCTGAATCCGCTCCCACGTAAAGCCCATCCGGTCGAGCGCGCCCGGTGCGAAGTTTTCGACCAGTACGTCGCATTTCTGGATCAGCGCTTCGAGCACCTGCTTGCCTTCCGGATGCTTGGTGTCGATCGTAACCGAGCGCTTGTTGTGATTGAGCATCGTGAAGTACAGGCTATCCACGTCGGGAATATCGCGCAGTTGCTCGCGCGTGATGTCGCCCGCGCCTGCCCGTTCCACCTTGATCACGTCCGCGCCGAACCATGCGAGCAATTGCGTGCAGGTCGGACCCGATTGCACATGCGTGAAATCGAGGATGCGCACACCGTCGAGTGCCTTGGCCATGTCGTATCTCCTGAACGATGAGGGTTATTTGTACATGGTCTGGTTCTTCGTGCCCGGTGCGTACTCGCGCGGGTCGACCCAGATGTTGACCACCGCCGAGCGGCCGGTGCGATGAATCGCTTCGCGCGCACGCTGTAGCGCGCTCGCGATCTGCGCGGGATCGCGCACTTCCTCGCCATAGCCGCCGAGCATTTCGGCGAATTTGCTGAACGGCACGTCGCCGAGCAGATTGCCGACGTTGCCGCGTTCTTCGCCGTATTTGGCAAGCTGGCCGTAGCGGATCTGGTTCATCGCCGAGTTGTTGCCGATCACCGCGAGATACGGTGCGCCGAAGCGGTTCGCGGTTTCCATGTCGAACGCGGTCATGCCGAACGAGCCGTCGCCGTAATAGCAGAGCACTTCCTTGTGCGGGTGCGCGAGCTTCGCCGCGAGCGCGAAGCCAGTGCCGACGCCGAGCGAGCCGAGCGCGCCGGGGTCCATCCACTGGCCGGGGCGGCGCGGGCGCACCGCTTGCGCGGAGATCGTCACGACGTCGCCGCCGTCGCCGATATAAACGGTGTCGTCGGACAGGAACTCGTTGAGTTCGTACGCGACACGATACGGATGAATCGGCGTACTGTTCGAGCGGAACAGCGGCATCAGTTTTTCGGTTGCGCTCGCTTCGGCGTCGCGCAACTGCGCCATCCATTGGCGGCGCGCCTGACGCTTGTCGTCCTTGATACGACCGCTCGCGGCCTGCAGCACCGCGGCGAGAATCGCGCCCGGATCGCCGACCAGACCCAGATCGATATCGCGATTCTTGCCGACGGTTCGATAGTCCATATCGATCTGCACCAGCGTCAATTCCTTGTTGATGCGTCGGCCGTAACCCATGCGGAAATCGAACGGCGTGCCGACCACGATCAGCACGTCGGCATTCGCAAACGCCTGCGAACGCGTGCGATCGAAATGATGCGGATCGCCCGGCGGCAGCAGCCCGCGGCTCGCGCCATTGAAATAGCCGGGAATCTCGATGCCGCGCAGCAGCGCGATCGCTTCCTCGTGACCGCGCGCGGTCCACACCTGCTGGCCGTACAGGATCGCGGGGCGTTCCGCATCGACGAGAATGTCCGCCAGTTTCTCGATGTCGCGCGGGTCACCGATCGATTTCGTCGACGCGCGATAGCGGCCCGGCCGCGGCACGATCGCGCGCGACGCGTCGACTTCGCGGTCGAGCACGTCGCGCGGAATTTCCAGGTAGGCGGGACCGGGCGCGCCGTTGAAGCATTCGCGCGCGGCCATCGAGATCATGTCCGCGACGCGCTCGGTGCTCGACACGCTCGCGGCGAACTTCGTGATCGGCGCCATGATGTCGACGTGCGGCAGGTCCTGCAGCGAGCCCATCTTGTGCTGCGTCAGCGCACCCTGCCCGCCGATGTGCAGGATCGGGCTTTCCGAGCGGAACGCGGTCGCGATGCCGGTCACCGCGTTCGTGCAGCCGGGGCCGGCGGTCGTCACCACGCAGCCGAGCTTGCCGGTCTGGCGCGCGTAGCCGTCGGCCGCGTGCGCGGCGACCTGCTCGTGGCGCACGTCGATGATGCGGATGCCTTCGTCGACGCAGCCGTCGTAGATATCGATGATGTGGCCGCCGCACAGCGTGAAGATCGTGTCGACCCCCTCGTTTTTCAGCGCCTTTGCGACCAGATGGCCGCCCGACACGACGCCCGCGTCGCGGGTCTTCTGCTTGAGCGTGTCGTCGGCGGTCGTGGTGGCCGTGGCCGGACTCAGGGATGAAACAACTGCAGACATGGTCATCTCCTCATCAATCGGATGTGCAACGGTTATCGACGGATGCGTCCGCTTCGATATACGTCCGGTTGCACCGACGTCTCACGGCTTCGAAGAGACCGTATGTGATATATCACATTTCTTCAAGGCCAATTTCGAGACATAGACGGCGCGAAGTTTGTGCTGCTCGAGCTTGCCAGCCGCAGCTTTGCGCCGAATCTACAAGGCTCTGCGGCAGTCATTTAAAGGGAAAACACCAGGTCGTGCGTTACACCGGTCCTTGTTGATATATCACATACCATATTTTTAAGACCGTCAAGCAAGGTTATCCCGCAGCGCGGCGGCGACCTCGTTTTGTTTGCCGTTCGCCGCCGCGCGACCTGTGCATCGCTCGAAGTGCGCGCACGCAAAAAAGCCCGCGGTGCTTGCACACGCGGGCTTTTCGCAATCAGCAGCCAGGCAGCGTCTACGCCGCCATCAATCGAGGAAATCGCAATTGGCTTCGACGAACGCCGCGAGATCGAGCGAATGCTGGCGCGTGAGCCGCTCGGCGAGTTCGGTGTCGCGCTTTTCGAGCGCCTCGATGATGCGCAGATGATCGACGATGGAGCGCGCGGCCCGGTCGCTCTGCGAGATGGTCATGCGCCGGATCGCGCGCACGTGGATGAAGATGTTCTTGATCGTGTCGAGAATGATCTGCGACTTCGACAGCTCGACGATCGCCTGATGAAACGCGATGTTCGCGTCCGAATACTCGGCGATATGCTCGGCCGGCATCGTGTCGCGGAAATTGTCGAACATATGGCGCAAGCGGCCGATTTCCTCGTCGGTCGCATGCAGCGTGGCGAGCCGCGCGGCCATGCTTTCGAGCGCGGCCCACATCTGGATCATCTCGACGATTTCGCGTTTGCTCTTGCGCACGATGTAGATGCCACGCCGCGGCACCATGCGCAGGAAGCCTTCCTGCTCGAGCAGCGTCATCGCTTCACGCACCGGCGTGCGGCTCACGCCGAGCGATTCGCTGAGCACGCGCTCGTCGAGACGGATTTCTTCGCGATTCTGGTAGATATCCGCGTCGGCGATTGCCTGACGCAGCATCGCATAGGCCTGATCGCGCAAGCTCGCACTCGCGCCGATTGGCTGCAACGACAGGGTCAAGGGGGTGGCCACTGTTTCAGTTGGAAGTTCTGACGACATTCATCGCCTCTGCTTGAACACGCGCGCGATTCGGCGCCGCCGTTTTGCCGCGCTGCTCGCCCAGACCCACGAAGCGGCCATGT
This sequence comes from Paraburkholderia sp. UCT2, assembly GCF_014397665.1. Classification (NCBI taxonomy): domain Bacteria; kingdom Pseudomonadati; phylum Pseudomonadota; class Betaproteobacteria; order Burkholderiales; family Burkholderiaceae; genus Paraburkholderia; species Paraburkholderia sp. UCT2. The sequence continues at coordinate 16,612 of NZ_VZQO01000055.1, read as the reverse complement.
TGCGATGCAGGTGCAGCGACCGATTCGGGAATCCAGTCGGTCAGCAGAACGGTGGCGGCACAGCCCAACCCAACGACGGCCATGGCGAACAGCGCAAGAGGCACGAATTCCACGTGTAACTCCGAATGATTGAGAAGATTGATCCCTCAATCATATGCTGCAACGCCGCATTTTTCAATATTCGGTATGTAGTATATCAATGACTGTTGTTTTTAAGATTGCTTTCACGTTAGCACGCCGCGCGCTGCGTGGGTTCGCCACATCATTCCCCGCGACGGTTCTCCGTGGCGCTTGGTGTAAACACGCAAAACGCGCGCTATTCGCGCAGCCGCGAGCGATGATCGCGCATTTTCTCCATCACGCGGATTGTGAATTCCGGGTCGCGTCATTAACCTTCCGGACATTCCCTGCGCGGATCGATCGCGTCGAAAGCCTTGCCCGGGCGGCGCGATCGATTAAAGCACATATCACATTGAAGGAGACTCGATGAGCACCACCCACCCGCAGGCCACAGTGGCCACTCACCGCAATGCGCGCAGTCAGGCTCGCAAGGCCGCGCTCGGCAGCTTTATCGGCGCCGTGGTCGACTGGTACGACTTCCTGTTGTACGGCATCGTCGCCGCGCTCGTGTTCAACGCCGAGTTCTTCCCGAACGTCGGCCCGGCGATGGGCACGCTTGCCGCGTTCGCGACCTTCGGCGTCGGCTTTCTGTTCCGGCCGCTCGGCGGCTTCGTGTTCGGCCATTACGGCGACCGGCTCGGACGCAAGCGCATGCTCGTGCTCACCGTGATGATGATGGGTCTGTCGACGGCCGCGATCGGTCTGCTGCCGGGGTTCTCGACGATCGGCTGGTTGGCGCCGGTGCTGCTCGTCACGCTGCGCGCAATCCAGGGGCTTTGCGGTCGGCGGCGAATGGGGCGGCGCGGCGTTGATGGCCGTCGAAAGCGCGCCCGAGAAAAAGAAGGCCTTCTACAGTAGCGGCGTGCAGGTCGGCTACGGCGTCGGGCTCGTGCTGTCGACGGGACTCGTCGCGCTGATCAGCCGCTCGATGGACAACGCCGCGTTCCTCAGCTGGGGCTGGCGTCTGCCGTTTCTGTTCAGCGTCGTACTGGTGCTGATCGCGCTGTGGATCCGCTCGAGCATGGAGGAATCTCAGGAGTTCGTCGAGAAAGTCGGCCAGCATGGCGAGCGCCGTGTGCGCCTGCCGATCGTCGAAGCGCTGCTGCGCCATCCGAAAGCCTTCCTGCTGATCATCGCGCTGCGGCTCGCCGAGCTGTTCACGATGTACATCGTGACCGCGTTCGCACTGAGCTACTCGACCACGAACCTGCATATGCCGCGCGAGTTTTTCCTGACGATCGGCTTCGGCGTCGGCGCGCTCAGCTGCGTGACGATTCCGTGCTTTGCCTGGCTCGCGGATCGCTTCGGCCGCCGTCGCATCTATATGATCGGCGCGCTGGTCGGCGTGTTCAGCGCGGTGCCGTTCTTCCTCGCGCTCGAAGCGCGTTCGACAGTATGGATCGTCGTGTTCGCGGTGATGCTTGCCAACATCGCGCACGACATGGTCGTCAGCGTCCAGCAGCCGATGTTCACCGAGCTGTTCGGCACCGAGTACCGCTATAGCGGCGCGGGTGTCGGCTATCAGGTGGCGAGCGTGGTCGGCGGCGGATTCACGCCGTTCATCGCGGTCGCGCTGGTCAGCTTCGCGGGCGGCTCGTGGCATCCGGTGGCCGCGTATCTGGCGATCGGCTGTCTGATTTCGGTACTCGTTGCAGCACGCATGAAGACCGGGCGCAAGATCGATTGACACCGGCGGAACTCGCCGTCGATACACGACGGGCCGGCGCGGCGAAGAAGCCGCGCCGGCCCGTTTCTTTTTGTGCCGCGCGTCGTGCGCGGCTCGCTTATTGGCGAATTTGCATAGTGGCTCTAGTCGGAAGTACGGAGCAACCGGCTCTGAGCGTCCCACGATTTGCACGATCGCGTGAAGAATACCCGCCTTTCACCAGGTTCACACCTTATGTCCGCCCGATTCATATTGCGAAGCCATCGTCCACGTCCTATTGTCGAGCCAGGCACGATTTTGGGTACGTGGATCCAGGTCATATGAAATAAAAGTACATATAGCGATGACGCGACGGCGTGCGCAAATTACACTCCGCCGCCTCAAGGTATATGCACGAAGCGCCGATAAACAGAACAACTGTAAGGAGACCCACTTATGAGTAGCATCAGCGAGCCGGGCGGCCAACGAGGCTCAGCCCCATTTTTTTCCAAACAGGCCACCGTCGCACAGCCCGGCTTTTCGCGCTGGATGGTGCCCCCCGCGGCGCTCGCCGTGCATCTGTGCATCGGTCAGGCCTATGCGTTCTCGGTATTCAACGGACCGCTGACCAAAGTGATCGGCATCACCCAGTCCGCGCCCGATGACTGGTCGCTGACCGCGCTCGGCTGGATCTTTTCGCTCGCGATCGTGTTCCTCGGTTTGTCGGCGGCATTCGCGGGCAAATGGCTCGAACACGTCGGTCCGCGCCGCACCATGTTCACGGCAGCATGCTGTTTCGGCGGCGGGTTCCTGGTGTCCGCGCTCGGCGTCTATCTGCATCAGATCGTGCTGCTATATCTCGGTTACGGCGTGATCGGCGGGATCGGGCTGGGGCTCGGTTATGTGTCGCCGGTGTCGACGCTGATCCGCTGGTTCCCGGACCGCCGCGGCATGGCGACCGGCATGGCGATCATGGGCTTCGGTGGCGGCGCGATGATCGCGGCGCCGTTGTCGGTCGCGCTGATGAACCACTTTCATAGCGCAACGAGCGTGGGCGTCGCGGAGACCTTCGTCGTGCTCGGCATCGTCTACTTCATCTCGATGACGATCGGCTCCCTCGCGATCCGCGTGCCGCCCGCCGACTGGAAGCCGGCCGGCTGGACGCCGCCCGAAGTCACGCAGCACCGGCTGATCTCGCGCAACCACGTGCATATCGATCAGGCGTTGAAAACACCGCAGTTCTATCTGATCTGGTTCGTGCTGTTCCTGAACGTGACGGCCGGGATCGGCGTTCTCGGCCAGGCCTCGGTGATGATCCAGGAGAGCTTCAAGAACACCGTGACGGCGTCCGCTGCGGCCGGCTTCGTCGGATTGCTGTCGCTATTCAACATGGGTGGACGTTTCGTGTGGTCGTCGGCATCGGACTGGATCGGTCGCAAGAACACCTACGCCATCTTCTTCGTGCTCGGCGCGGTGCTCTACTACTTCGTGCCCAGCTTTGCCGCGAACGGACAGATCGCGCTGTTCGTGCTGACGTACTGCATCATCCTGTCCATGTACGGCGGCGGCTTCGCGACGGTGCCGGCCTATCTCGCCGACATGTTCGGTACGGCGTTCGTCGGCGGCATTCATGGACGGCTCCTGACCGCGTGGGCGGCGGCGGGTGTAGCGGGTCCGGTGCTTGTCAATTACATCCGCGCATATGAAGTCGCGAACGGTGTCGCCAAAGCGGACGCGTACACGATGACCGTGCACATCATGGCCGTGCTGCTCGTGATCGGCTTTATCTGCAACCTGCTGGTCAAGCGTGTGGATGAGAAGCACCACATGACCGATGCACAAGTCGCCAAGGGCGCGTGAGGAGATCCGTATGTCGACCGTTCAAACCGTACATCCGACCAACAAGGTGATGCTCGCGGTGTTCTGGGTGTATGTGATGATTCCGCTTGCCTGGGGGGTGATCAATACGCTGACGCAGGCGATGAAGTTGTTCAAGTGATGACCTGATGGGGTGCGCACCCCGGCCTGGTTGAGGGGCGGGGTGCCGATAGCGCGCCCCGCCGCAGTCTCCCCTCACCGCCCCAACCCACTATGCGCGATCTGCTGCTCGACGAACTGCGCAAACAACGCATGCATGTGCGTCGTCGGATGCAAATCATCGGCGAACATGTAAGTCTGATCCGCATTGGCGCTCACGTAGGTTGCCGGCGAACATAGCAGCGCGGTGTCATCGGGCGTTTTCTTTGGATCGCAGGCCTGCCCGGTATTCGACACGGTAAAACCGTTCGCCTGAAAGCTTCCGATGACCTGATTCGTCCACGTGTACGAATCGACCTCGATCACCTTCGACTGCAGCCCATCGGTTTGCAACGCGGCGTTCAACGTAGCGTTGAAAAGCTGCGACAGCTGCGTGAGGTTCGCGCCACCATCGGCCGAAGCGAGCCCCTTCGGCGACAGCCCGATGTTCGGCAGATTGATCACCACCACATGCGCGCCGCCGTTCTGCACGATCTGCCCGACGAGCTGGGCGAGCGTCGTGGCCGCCGCCTGCACGATCGGCGCCGCGGCGGGCAGGTTGCCGGCGCGGAGCACATCGTTCGCGCCCACCCACACGAGCACGAGCTGATTGGCGTTGAAGCTGCCGTGAGCGCTCAGATAGCTCGACAGTTGCTGATTGACAGGCATTTCGATGTTGCCGATGACGTCGCTCAGATAGTCGTACTGGTTCGCCGGCGTCGCCACCGTCGAGCCGCCTTCCGCATAACCGAGGCCGCTCTGCGCACTCAGCTTATGCGTGAAATCGATCGTGAACGCGGCGCTGAGCGTATCGCCGTAGTATTGCGCGACGTCCTGGGCCCACACCTGGCCGGGATTGGTCGTGAAACGCCCGCCTCCCACCGCGCTCGCGAGCGGCGCATAAGTCCCGACGTCCGACAGGCTGTCGCCGAACGACACGACCTGCAGCTTGACGCCGCCAGCCGGCTCGGCCGCCGTGCTGCCGCCGCTACTCGACCCGCCGCTGCCGTTACCGCCCCCGCCGCAAGCCGAGAGCAGCACGATCGACATGGCAAAAACTACAGCGCGGACCTTGTCATTTATGCCTCGCATTTGCTCCTCCTCGCCGGGCGGGCCAGCGGTGTCGAGTGCCTCACGTGCGTGGTCGGTACCGGAACGGTACCTGACCGCACGGGGCTCTTCAAACAAGCATCGCGTATGCCCAGCGAGGAAATGCGGCCCGCTCAAAGCCTCTCGAACACCACCTCCTGCGCGCCTTCCCACAGCACCTTCGTGCCGAGCTCGCGCAGTTTTTCCTTGCCTTCGACGATCGTCAGAAAATGATTGCCCGCGAGTTGCCCCATCTTGCTCGCGAAACAGCATGAGCCATATGCGAGGATGATCTCGGTCTCGCTATAGCCGCCCGGATAGAACAGGATGTCGCCGACCGATGGATGGCTCGTGTGATTCTCGAAGCCGACCGCGACGCCGTCGTTCTCGAGCTTGAATTCGCCGAGCGGCACCCAGCAGCCCTCACCGCTCCAGCGCACATGTATCAGCTTCTGCCGGTACGGCAGCAGCTTCAGGAACGCGGCCACGGTCTGCGGCGCATCGGGATGGGTTTCGGCGATGAAGGCGTGGCCGCAGGCGGTCATCTTGAGTCGGGTCATGGCGCGTTATCCGGTATGTGGGGTTCAAAAGCGGTTCGATTCTGTCGTCCGATGCAAGGTTTCGACAGATACAGTTGTCGGCGCCGCGGTCAGTCCAGTTAGACCACGCCCGATCGCGGGCAGCCGGCCGAACCGCGAAGCCTTGCGCCACGTGCCATGCCAGTTTGCACCGCGCGCCGCCACGAAAGTTCGTAGTTTGCAAGCCGCGCAATGCAAAGCACACTGCGCAAGTGCGTGATTCCGACTGTAGAAGGCGAGCCGTTACGGCGTGCGCAGGCAAGCATGAGCCGGCGTGCATCTCAAGCGCGCAGCCGGTAGGCGAGCGGCGTCGCACCATAGCCACGCTTGAACTGCACGGAGAAATGACTGGCATTCTCGAAGCCAACTTCGAGCGCGATTTGCAGCACGGTTCGATCCGTGGCGCGCAGCAGCCTCGCCGCTTCCTCGAGCCGCAAGCGCGTCACGAACTGATGCGGCGTCTCCCCGGTCTCGCGGCGAAACACCCGGGCAAAATGAAAACTGCTTAGGCCGGCCTGCTCGGCCAGTTCGGCGATCGCCAGATCTTCGGCGAGATTGGTGCGGATGTACTCGGTCACTCGGCGAATCCGGCGCGGCACCAGCCGTTCGGGCCGCGTCACGCCGCCGCGCCGCGCGTCGTTGCCGCTCGAATAGTGCTGCAGCAGATGCGCGACGAGCGCGTGAGCCAGCGTATCGACATACAGACGCGAATCGGCCGGATCGCGGGCGGCGCGATGCAGCGCGGCAAGCATCGCGGCGATCAGCGGATCGTTGAAGCGCATCGCGTCGCCGAGCGACAGTTCACGCGACGCGTCGAGCCCCATCTGTTGCGCAACGCTGTCGATCAAATCGCGCTCGATGTGCACGTGCAACGTAGACAACGGCTCGTCGCTGATCGAATGCCAGCGCCACGAGATCGGCGTGGGCGGCACGAACCACAGGTCGTTCACGCGCATATCGGCGCTTTCCCAAGCTCCGCCGAGGTTGCGTTCGAGATGCTCGGCGCCGCTCGCGAGCGTCATCAGCGTGAAGTCGCGCAAACCGGGCGCTTCGAGCAGGTCTTGCCGCACCGGCTCGAGATACGAGCGCAGCACCAGATGCCGCCACTCGCGATCCACGCTCGACACGAGTCGCTGGCCGGCCATGTAGCGGTCGTAGGCGAGCGTCGTCGTGAGCTTGGGAATTCGTGCCATCACATCCCCTCGAAGGAGGTGCCGTATGGAAGGAGAAACGCCGCCGTACCCGTATTGCCGGTCCACTGTCAGCGCAAGATCACAAAAATGATAGCAAGGAACCGGCTACCGACATTTCACGAAATCGCTAATCATTGAGGTTGTCGTCTTTCACGCGTTTAGAACGCCGGAGCTACCGTTTCATGGAACATGAATGCGATACGCTGCCGCAATGGCTGACCGGCTCGCCGCAAGGCGAAGCCGGGCACGAGTCGGCAGCACACCCGAGAGCGGCATCCGCCCAACCGGCTTACCCGGCCGGCGCGCGGCACGCCGCGCAATCAGCCCACGCGGCTGAAGCAGTGAAGATGTCTCCCCGCACCGCGAATGGTGCGGGTCGTAGTGGCTTTCTGACTCTGTTCACCGAGGAAGAAATCGGCACGCCCTCGCCCGCGGCGGGGCGGGCCGCGCCGCTGATCGGTCCGCTCGGACGGTTCGGCAGCGCGCAGGACCGCATGGAGTTCGTGCGTCGGCGCATCAGGCAATTGGGCTTCGACTCGTTCAGCTATACCGCCACGCGCACGTCTTCGCATCACAAGACGATGTTCGTGTTGACGAGCTACGAGTCGCAGGCATGGCTCACGCGCTATTTCCGCGAGCGCTATTTCGAGCTCGATCCGCGCGTCGCGCTCGCGTCGCCGACCGGCATGCCGTTTCTGTGGAATACCGCCGACCTGCGCGCCGATCTGCCGCGCGCGCAGCTGCGCAGCGAGCGGCTCGGCGCGCTGATCGACATGCTGGAGGCGACCGGCCGCAAGAGCGGCATTCTCACGCAGATGCCGCTGCCGGAGCCGGAGCTGAGCGCGAGCCTGTGCTTCAATTCGGAGATAGGCAACCCGCGCTGGATGACCGAATCGATCGTCGCGGAAACGCTGATGTTCGCGCACTCGATTCATGAGTTCATCTGGATGCACGCGAAAAGCGTGATCGGCATCGCGCCCGCGCAGCAGCAGCGCGTCGCGCTCAGCAAGCTGCAGCACGCGGTGCTGAAGGCGGTCGTGCAGGGGCAGCGCGACAAGGAAATCGCGTATTTCCTCGGGCTGTCGCCGCATAACGTCGACTATCATCTGCGGCGCTTGCGGCAGCTGTTCAACGTGCGCAACCGCGTGCAGTTGATCAATGTCGCGCAGGCGTATCTGTTGTAGTCGGCGTCTGCGCGTATCGATGAAGAGGGCGCGACGGCTTTTCGCTGTCGCGCCCTCTGCCAATCGCGCGGTCTTATCAGCTTTTCAAGCGATAGCCGGTCCTGAAGATCCAGCCGACGATCACGAGGAACACCGCGAGGAACAGCAGTGTCATGCCTAGACTCAGGCCGACGCCGACGTCGCCCAACTCGTAGAAGCTCCAGCGAAATCCGCTGACCAGATAAACGATCGGATTGAACAGCGTGACGGCGCGCCAGAACGGCGGCAGCATGTCCACCGAATAGAAGGCGCCGCCGAGAAACGTGAGCGGCGTGACGATCAGGAGCGGCACCAGTTGCAGCTTCTCGAAGCTGTCCGCCCAGATGCCGATGATGAAGCCGAGCAGACTGAACGTGACGGCCGTCAGCACGAGAAACAGCACCATCCAGAATGGATGCATGATCTGCAACGGCACGAACAGCGCGGCGGTCGCGAGAATGATGAGCCCGAGCAGGATCGACTTGGTGGCCGCCGCGCCCACATAGCTGACGACGATCTCCAGATACGATACGGGCGCCGACAGCAGCTCGTAGATCGTGCCCGTGAAACGCGGGAAGTAAATCCCGAACGACGCGTTCGCGATGCTTTGCGACAGCAGCGACAACATGATCAGACCCGGCACGATGAACGCGCCGTAGCTGATGCCCTCCACTTCCTTGATACGCGAGCCGATCGCCGAGCCGAACACGACGAAGTACAGCGACGTGGAAATCACCGGCGCGATGATGCTTTGCATCAGCGTGCGCCACGTGCGCGCCATTTCGAACTTGTAGATCGCGCGCATTGCGTAGATGTTCATGGGTTCCCCCGAAGCAGACTGACGAAAATGTCTTCGAGCGAACTCTGCGTGGTGTGCAGGTCCTTGAAGCGGATACCGGCGTCGTCGAGCGATTTCAGCAGCGCGATGATGTCGGTGCGCCCGCCCTCGCCTTCATAGGTGTAGGTCAGTTCGTTGCCGCCGCTCGCGACCGCGAGCCCGTAGCCGGCGAGCGAAGCCGGCACCGTGTCGAGGGGGCTCTCCAGTTGCAGCGTCAACTGCTTCGTGCCGAGCTTGCGCATCAGCTCGGTCTTCTCTTCGACCAGCATGATTTCGCCCGCGTTGATCACGCCGATCCGGTCGGCCATCTCCTCGGCTTCGTCGATGTAATGCGTGGTCAGGATGATCGTCACGCCGCTCGCCGCGAGCGAGCGCACGAGCTTCCACATGTCGCGCCGCAGCTCGACGTCGACGCCGGCGGTCGGTTCGTCGAGAAACAGCACGCGCGGCTCGTGCGACAGCGCCTTCGCGATCAACACGCGCCGCTTCATGCCGCCCGACAGCGTAATGATCTTGTTGTCGCGCTTCTCCCAGAGCGACAGGTCGCGCAGCACTTTCTCGATGTAAGCGGGGTTCTTCGGCTTGCCGAACAGGCCGCGGCTGAACGACACGGTGGCCCAGACGGTTTCGAACGCGTCCGTGGTCAACTCCTGCGGCACGAGGCCGATCAGCGAGCGAGCCGCGCGATAGTTGGAGCCGATGTCGTGGCCGTCCACCGTCACGCCGCCTTCGCTCGCGTTGACGATGCCGCAGACGATGCTGATCAGCGTGGTCTTGCCCGCGCCGTTCGGCCCGAGCAGCGCGAAGATTTCTCCACGGTGGATCGCCAGATTGATGTTCTTCAGTGCCTGAAAACCGCTGGCATAGGTTTTCGACAGATTCTTGACCGAAACGATTGGCTGCATGGACTCGATGATGGCCGACACCGCTGTTGAATGACAGGAAACGGCGCGAAGGAACGCGCCGCATCCGCAATGTAATGGAAAGTGCGAAAGCGTGCAGCGCACGCGAGCGGACGAACAGATCGTGCGGTTGCGGCGCTACGTGCGCGAAAAGGCGGTGGCGCTCGGGCTGTCGGCTCGTCGGGCGTGAGCCCCGGCTTGGTCCGCACGCTTTGTTGCGCGGCTCGCCGGCCAAACAGGTGCTGCGACGACTCAGACCTCAGGGCTGCGCACAGACAAAACTACTCGCCAGATTTACATTGCCTCGGCCGAGATAGCGCGGAAACCCGGGATAGCGGCACAGCGGCCGCGAGCGTCCATTCGTCGCCGCAGCGAGATCTGTGGCCATCAGCGTTTCGGGCGCGACGCCGCGCGTGACCCACGCGTCGAGCGCGCCGAGCAGATCGACCGATGGAATGAACACGCCGTTGCCATGCTGAAACCCCGGCACCATGTACAGCCGCATGAAGCGATCGACCTCGTCCTTGCCGAAACGCGCGACTAGCGCGTCGTGATATGCGATCGTCTGGTTCGGGCTGATCACTTCGTCGGCGAGACCCTGCAGCGTGATTAGCTTGCCGCCATGCGCGATGTAACGCGACAGGTCGGGGTTCATCGCGCCGATCGTGCCCGACAGCGCGATCAGTTGCGCGCGATATTTGCCGGGGCGTTGCGGATCGAACGTCAACGAATCGAAGTCCGCATCGCGCGCGACGAAGTAGCGCAGATAGCCGTCGCCTTGCGCGAACAGATAACCGTTCGCATAGAACGTCGGCACCGGCTGACGCCGCGGCTGATGCGCGAGCCCGAGCGCGCCGGTCAGTTGCGTGCCCTGGAACACGTTGTAGCCGCGATAGCCGCTCACGTCCCACGCGAGCCGATACGGCAGCGACAGCCCGTCGCGCATCGCCAGCAAGGTGGCCAGTTGCGCGTCGGTCAGACACGCATCGTCAGATGAAAGGCGCAGCGCGCAACGCAGCGAATCGACAATTTGCGCTTCGTGCGCGCGACATGCTTCGACGTCGCTGACGATGCCGTCCGCCATGCCGTCGAGCCGGTCGCATACCTCGAGCGTGCGTTGATAGACGCGTTCGAGCAGCGCCGGCGGCACGAAGCCGCCCGGCGTACCGTACTCGGCCTGGCCGAGCTTCACGCCGATCAGCCGCACGCCGGAAAAATTCAGCGCGGGCGCATTGGCGATCACGCCGTCGTAGTCGTCGGGGAAGCGCTGCAACACCGTGTAGCCTTCGCGGCCCCCCGTCGAGCCGCCGGCAAAATACATGCGCTGCGGCGGCCTGCCGTACGCGTGCGCGATCAACGCGAGCGCGACGTCATGGGTTTTCTTCAGATGCGCGTAGCCGAAGTTCGTCACCGCTTCATCGACGAGACCAAACGCCGCGAGCGACGAATCGCCGACATGCCCCGAGTCGTCACCGAACGTCGCGTAACCTTGCGCGAGCGGCGCGCGATCCGGCGAGAACGGCATCACGCCGGTGCCGCTGACAACCACGCCGTTGTACCCGCCGCCGCCGATCTGCAACGCACGGCCATTCCAGCGACTCGGCAGATTCAGATCGAAGCGGATGTCGGGCGTCGTCCGATTCAGCGCCTTGATGCGGCCCGTGATGCGGCAATACTCGCCGCCTTGCTGATTGCCCGGCGCGGTCGCACCGATCATCGCCGCGCTTTCGATCAGCGCGCCGGCCGTCGGCATCTCGATCAATTCGGGCGACAGCACCGCGCCCGCGAACTCCGCGCAGTGCATCGCGAACGGCGTCTCTTTGGCCTGCGCGGCCGTGCGATGCATCGCGAGCCACGCGAGCACGACGACGCTCATCACGGTTGCGAGTCCAACGAGCTTGCGCGTCGTGCGCATCGTGGTCGTGATGCGCACGACGCGCTCGCGTCGTGTCATCCGCAACCCGCGCCATTCGCCTGTGCGCCCGACTGCTGCCCTTTCCAGCCGCTCCAGCCGCGCGCGATCGTCAGCAGCGCGCCGATCGCCGCGAGGTCGCCGCCGAGCCCGACCAGCACCGCGCGAAAACCGTGAAACGTGTGCGGTGTCGCCGTGTCGATGATCAACGACACCAGCGTGCCGGTGACGAAGCACACGAGTCCGGTGCGCCCCACCGTCACGACGGCGGGCAGCCGCCTCGCTAGCCACGCGATACTGCCCATCCGCACGAACTGGGCGGCGAGCCACGCGATGACGATGAAATTGATCACACGTTCCACTGAAAGATTCTGCTTGTGCGTGCCGGGCAAAGGCTGCGTCAGCACGAAAAGTTTGACCATCGCGAAGCCAAGCACCGCGACCACCGCGACGCGCGTGAGCCACTGCGCGGTATAGCTCGCATGAAAACGTTCGCTGATCGGCTGGATGCGGCACAGCATACCGAGCACGAACATCAGTTGCCACGCAAACGGATTAAAAGCCCAGTCGGCGACAGCGTCAATGCTGAATAACGCGGCGAGCGGCCGCGCGACGACCCACACCGCGACGCTCACCGCGAGCGCGAGCGATGCAGAGCGGCGCGCGAGCGGCACCATCACGGGCACGCATAGCGCGAACAGCACGTACATCGGCAGCACGCTGGATAGATACGGTTGCCGGCGCAACAGCGCGATATCGAATGCCTGACGCCATGGCTGCAACGCGAACGGCGGCCAGCCGGTCATTTCTACCATCGGCCGATTCAGATCGAGCAGCGCGAGAATCGCGCCGGACACGAGCGTCAGCATCGCCGTCAACAGATACGCGCGATAGATCTCCCCGCAGCGTTTGAGGAAGCGCAGCTGCGCCGCGTGTTCGCCGCGATGCGCAAGCACCGCCGTATACGCCGCCGCCGATGCATAGCCGCCGAGAAACACGAACACCTCGGCCGAATCGCACAACGCGTACGCGTGCAGCATCAGATGCGATAGCGTGCTACCGGGAATGTGATCGAGCACGATGACGATCAGCACGATACCGCGAAAGAAATCGACTTCGACCGATCGTCCACGGCCACGGCCTGGGGTTTCCATTCGTCTTCTCGAAGAATACGCGCTGGCGGCACGCAAGAACGTCAATGGCCACGCATCAGCGGGTGCGATCCTGAACGCACGCAGGCTTTCTTATCGAGCTTCGGTCCGATCCGTCAGCACTTCGCGCTCAAGCGAAGGCCGGCATGACCAGCCGGATGGCGGGCTGTTCGCTAAAGGGATCGGTGGCTGGCGGAAACCATGTCGCACTCCTGTCCTCACCTAACCGCTTGACCACAGTTGGGGCTCTGCGGCGTGCACGGCAGAAGTATTTGTGACGTTGCGCGGCGAGCCTTACCTGCTGTGGCGCGCTGTTGATCAACACGGGACTGAACTCGATATCTTCATGGAGGATGGCGGCTCTCAGCGTTCTTTCCCGCTCGAGAAACTCCAGCTGCAGGCGAGTCTGCCGGAGAGCGAAATCGGTATAGCGATCCTCGACGTAGTCCGTGACCGTCGATTTCAGCACAACGCCGGTCAACAGCACCAGGACAAACGAGACCGCGACGCCCGCGCCCATGACGAGCGTCCGCTGATAGCGGTTCAGCCTGCTCGGCTCATCAACGCGTGAGTCGCCGTTGAGCGTGTGAACCACGCGTCCATGCCTGCTGGAATCTGTGCTCTGTGATGGCATGGCGGACCTGAATCAGGGACGCAAGGAATGATTTCCGCATCATACGGCGATTCCGACTCGTTGCGTGTTTGATGTCGATTGAGCCGCCTGTGGCGGGCGGCGTTGCGGTTTGCGCCTGTCCCCGCCTTCACTTCTGGTCGTCGCCTGTTACGTGAAGCTCGACTGAAACCCGTTCGGCGCGCGGTTGCACTCGTCAGCGCAAGCATTGGCGACGGGCATCGCTGAACTGTTGACAGTTGATGAAACACATAGGGCACCCTTTCCACTATCTGCCGTCCCGTCAAGATTTCTGACCTTGCCACGCTCTCCGCGTTAGCAGGCAGTGCCGCCATCTCAAGCGCTGCAGCGCTCAAATACCGGCCCGCGATTCGGACCGGTCCTATTTTTATCCAATCTCAAAAATATAGACTGAACCCAGTTACAGAGATTTAGCAAAGGCCTGCCCCAGATTGACTCGGCAGAAATCTGGCCGATTCTTACTGCGGCCATGAGCTTTCTGGATCGTCATCGCCCCCGTTTTTGCAGCTGATATCGAACAGCAAGAAATGGCAACGGCGATTTGGCATTAGTTCGCATACCTCAGTTCTTTTTCAAACTTTAAAAGGAATCATGTCATGAACAAGTCCTATGTCAGCATCTGGAGTGAAGCCCTTGGGTCGTGGGTGGCTGCATCCGAGCACACTGCACGTCGCGGCAAGCGCAGCAAGTCACGCTGCGTGATGGGTTGCATCGGCGTAGCCTTGGGTGTGATTGCCGGCTACAGTGGGAATGCTGCTGCTAAAGTTGCGAACCCTATTGGCGCCTATGGCAACATTGCTATTGACAATTCGACCAGCACCGCCGTCGCTGCTTCTGCCAGCACTCCTGGATCGATAGCGATTGGTGCTGGTGCAAACGCTAAAGGCGACGTTAATTATGACGGTAGCTCGGCCATTGCCATCGGCGATTCAGCCGAGGCGAACGGGGGTGGCACGATTGCGCTCGGCGAAATGGCCGTTGTCAACGGTGATCGCTCGGCAGCTTTCGGCCCAGCTTCAACCGTGAGTGCCTCAGATTCTGTGGCGCTCGGTTTCGGGAGCACGGTCACCGCGACCAATAGCGTAGCTTTGGGCGTGAATTCGGTGGCCGACCGGGCGAATACGGTGTCGGTAGGCACGTCCACCGGCCAACGCCAGATTGTGAACCTGGCTGCAGGTACCCAAAGTACGGATGCTGTCAACCTGAGCCAGCTCGGCGGAGTGGTGAATGCGCTAGGCGGTGGGGCGGCGATCGAGTCGGACGGCACGATCAGCGCGCCGAGCTACAGCGTGGGCGGTACGACGGTCAACAACGTGGGTGACGCGTTTGCCAACATCGACGAAAGCGTGCGCCGCAACGCCTCATTGATGGATAACCTCAACGATGGCCTAGTGATGATCCACAACATCGCGCTCGACAACAGCAAGGACATCGCGATCAACAAAGCCGACATCACGAAGATGAGTGGCGACATCACGAACGTCACCAACAGCCTGAACGACGGCACGATCGGTCTGGTGCAGCACGACGCAGCGACCCGGAACATAACGGTGGCCAGGGATCTGGACGGCACGACGGTGGATTTCGGTGGCACTGAGGGCGCGCGCACGCTGAGCGGCGTGAAGGCCGGTGCGCTGAGCGACACCAGCACCGAAGCGGTGAACGGTTCGCAGCTGTACGCCACGAACCAGCAGGTGGACCAGAACACCAACTTGATCACCAGCCTGGACGACCAGGTGACGAATATCGGTGGCCAGGTCACCGACGTGTACGAGAAGGGCACGAAGTACTTCCACGCGAACTCGACGGGTGAGGATTCGTCGGCAGTGGGTCAGGATTCGGTGGCGATCGGTATGGGCGCGGTGTCGAACAACACGAATGATGTGGCGCTGGGCGCCTCTGCCACGGCCAGCGGGGGAAACTCGACTGCAATCGGTAATCGCGCTCAGGCGGCAGCCGCCTACGCCACTGCGCTTGGTCAGGCGGCGGCTGCAAGCGGGTTCGTCGCAACTGCGATCGGTTCGTCCGCTGAGGCGGCAGGCGACCACGCCACTGCGGTTGGTGCAATGGCTGATGCGGCAGGCGCCTCAGCCACTGCGATCGGTACGTCCGCTCAGGCGGCAGGCGGCTGGGCCATTGCGATCGGTTCGCACGCTCAGGCGGCAGGCATAGATGCTATTGCGCTTGGTGCGTACGCTGCTACGACCGTGGATAGGGCAACGGCACTGGGCGCCGATGCTTCTGCAACGGAGAAGGGCTCGGTAGCGCTGGGCGCAGGCTCGACGACGTCTGCGGCGGTGGGCACCAGTGGAGCGACCATCGGCGGGACGGATTATGCGTTCGCCGGTGCGAACCCGGCGAGCACGGTGAGCGTGGGCAGCGCAGGTAACGAGCGCACGATCACGAACGTGGCCGCAGGCCGCCTGAGCGCGACGAGCACGGACGCGGTGAACGGTTCACAGTTGCACGCGACCAACCTGAGCGTGACGGCCAACGCGACGAACATCGCGGCCAACACGGCTGCGATCACCAGCATCGACGGCCGCGTGACCAACGTGGAAGGCTCGGTCACGAACCTGACGCAGCAGCTGGACGGCGGCAGCGTCGGCCTGGTGCAGCAGGACGCGACCAGCAAGGCCATCACGGTGGCCAGGGACCTGGACGGCACGACGGTGGACTTCGGTGGAACTGAGGGCGCGCGCACGATGAGCGGCGTGAAGGCCGGTGCGCTGAGCGACACCAGCACCGAAGCGGTGAACGGTTCGCAACTGCACGCGACCAACCAGAACGTGACGGCCAACACGGCCAGCATTGCGGCCAACACGATGAACATCGCCGACAACGCGACGAACGTTGCGGCCAACACGACGGCGATCACCAGCATCGACGGCCGCGTGACCAACGTGGAAGGCTCGGTCACGAACCTGACGCAGCAGCTGGACGGCGGTAGCGTCGGCCTGGTGCAGCAGGACGCGACCAGCAAGACCATCACGGTGGCCAGGGACCTGGACGGCACGACGGTGGACTTCGGTGGCACCGATGGCGCGCGCACGCTGAGCGGCGTGAAGGCCGGTGCGCTGAGCGACACCAGCACCGAAACGGTGAACGGTTCGCAGCTGCACGCGACCAACCAGAACGTGACGGCCAACACGGCCAGCATTGCGGCCAACACGACGGCGATCACCACCATCGACGGCCGCGTGACCAACGTGGAAGGCTCGGTCACGAACCTGACGCAGCAGCTGGACGGCGGTAGCGTCGGCCTGGTGCAGCAGGACGCGACCAGCAAGACCATCACGGTGGCCAGGGACCTG
>NZ_VZQO01000054.1:0-53454 GCF_014397665.1 Paraburkholderia sp. UCT2 | reverse complement strand
CGCCGCTCGCGCGCGACGAACGACTGTTTCGCTTCGAGTTTCCGGAACGTCCGGGCGCGCTGATGAAATTCCTGTCGTCGATGGCGCCGAACTGGAACATCAGCCTGTTCCACTACCGCAACCAGGGCGCGGATTACAGCTCGATTCTGGTCGGCATTCAGGTGCCCGGGAGCGACCACGCGGCGTTCGAGCGCTTCATCGAAACGCTCGGCTATCCGTGCTGGGAAGAGACGAAAAATCCCGTCTACCGACTATTTCTTGGCGAGTTGACGCTCGTTTAGCGGATCGGGGTTTACCTGAGGGCACGCCATGCCGCAGCACGAGCCGCGGGTCGTCCAAATCGTCGGAAAACCCCACCAGTCTTGCGTTTGCGGCCGAAACAGCCGCGCGACGCTGGCTCCCGCCTTACACCTTCTATCGCGCAGCGCGATACGGCCTATCCGCTATATCGCATTGCGGGATAGGCGTCGCGATCGTCACACTGAGCGCAAATTTCATCACCGCATTCAGGAGACTACATGCGCACCCAAGTCGGCATCATCGGTGCAGGGCCCGCTGGCCTGCTTCTTTCCCATCTGCTTCATTTGCGCGGTATCGACTCGGTCGTGCTCGAAACGCGCACGCGCGATCAGATCGAATCGACGATTCGCGCCGGCGTCCTCGAGCAGGGCACGATGGACCTGCTGACGCAAACCGGTCTCGGCGAACGCATGAAAGCCGAAGGTGCGCTGCATCACGGTTTCGAACTCGCGTTCGAAGGCAAGCGTCGCCGCATCGATCTGACCGGCCTCACCGGTCATGCGATCACGGTTTATGCCCAGCACGAAGTAATCAAGGATCTAGTCGCGGCGCGCGCCGCCGCGGGCGCCGAACTGCGTTTCGGCGTATCGGAGACGTCGGTGCACGGCATCGCTACCGATAAGCCGTCGATCCGCTATCGCCACGAAGGCGCGGAGCACGAACTGCAATGCGACTTCGTGATCGGCTGCGACGGCTCGCAAGGCGTGTCGCGCCAGGCGATCCCGCAGACGCTGCGCAAGGATTTCGAGCGCGTCTATCCGTTTGGCTGGTTCGGCATTTTGTGCGAAGGCCCGCCGTCGTCGGACGAGCTGATCTATGCGCGCCACGAGCGCGGCTTCGCGTTGATCAGCACGCGCTCGCCGAACGTGCAGCGCATGTATTTCCAGTGCGATCCGAAGGACTCAGTCGACAACTGGTCTGACGATCGCATCTGGGCCGAGCTGCATGCGCGCGCCGATTCGGACGAAGGCCACAAGATCATCGACGGCAAGATCTTTCAGAAGAACATCGTCGGCATGCGCAGCTTCGTGTCGACGACGATGCAATACGGGCGCCTCTTCCTCGCTGGCGACGCCGCGCATATCGTGCCGCCGACTGGCGCGAAGGGCATGAACCTCGCGGTCGCCGACGTGAACGTGCTCAGCAAGGCGCTCGACGCGTTCTACAAGGAAAACCGCGCCGATCTGCTCGACCGTTACAGCGAAACCGCGCTCAAACGCATCTGGCGCGCCGAGCACTTCTCGTACTGGATGACCAGCATGCTGCATCGTATCGAAGGCGCTTCGGCGTTCGAGCAGCAACTGCAGGTCGCCGAGCTCGAGTACGTGACGACGTCGCGCACGGCCGCGACAGTCCTGGCGGAGAACTACGTCGGCGTCGCCGGCGCGCAGATGCAGGCGCAGCTGTAAGCGCTACTGCAAGCACCGCGCGATCATCGGGATCGCTAATTGATCGACAGATCCCGATGCGCGGCCGCCTGAAACTCCTTGGGCGTGACGCCGGTCTGCTTGCGGAAATAGCGGCTGAAATAGGCCGCATCTTCGAAACCGAGCGCATGCGCGATCTGTTTGATGCTCGAACCCGAGTAGACCAGATCGCGCTGCGCCTCGCGTATCAACTGATCGTTGACGAGCGACAGCGGCGAATGGCCAAGCTCCTCACGACAGATGCGCGCCAGTTGCGCCGCGGTCACCCCCAATTTTTCCGCATAAAAATCGATTGGCAGATGCTCGCGCACATGCGTGGCGATCAGTTCGCGTAGCCGTTTGATCTGCGCGGCGCGCCGGTCATTGACGCTCGCGCCCGCGCTCGAGGCGGCATCGGTCAGCCGGGCGACCTGCACAAAAAGTGCAATCATCAGCGACATGCCCGCGGCGATATGGCCGCGCGCGCTGCCGCGAAATTCCTGCTCCAGCAAACCGAACAAGGGCATCAACGTGCGCTCGCCGACCGCGGGCCGCACGGGAATCAGCGCGGGCCGTTGCAGCACCGGCACGAGGCCCGGCGACACCGCTTTCGAAATCGACTCCAGCGCGCGCTGCGCGGCGGTAATCACGAGCCCGTCGATCTCCGGCGAAAACACGAAACCGTGCACCGTTTGCGCTGGAATCAGGATCAGGCATGGCGCGTCGATCGTGAGCTTTTCGCTTTCGATCAGCACGTGGCCCGAACCGCTGCGGATATAGAGAATCTGCAGCAATGCATCGTGCCGGTGCGCGGCGATATGCCAGTCGTTCGGACGACTGCGCTCGACGATCCATTCGAAATTGAACGCGTCGTACCACGGCGGCCGCGCGGACTCTCCGTACAGATCGTAGTTAGGGATATTCCTCATGCGGTTTTGTCTCCAATGTTCGAATTGTCCTGCGATGCGCAGCCTTTGTCCAATTTCGTCCGGAACCGCGTGGCTATACTTTTTTCCATCGAAGACGCGGTCGAATGACGCAGTTTGGTGAAGCCGGCCAACCTAAGCTCGCCGCGATCGTGAACATGGAGATCGGGAGGACTAAGCAAATGAATCAACGGAAAGATCGGCGCGACACGCCCGTCAACGCGGGACACTGGCTCGGGCTCGAAGGCAGCGTCTGCGTCGTGAGCGGCGCGGCGGGCGGCATCGGCAGCGCGATTGCTCAGGTGTTGGGCGACGCTGGCGCACGCGTGGCGCTGCTCGATCGCGATGAGCAGAAGTGCCGTAACGTCGCGCAAGCGCTGAACGCGAGCGGTGTCGAAGCGCTGGCGCTCGCCTGCGATATCGGCGACATCGATAGCGTGCGCGGCGCGGTGTCGGAGCTCGAAGCGCGCCTCGGCGTCGCCGATGTGCTCGTGAACAACGCGGGCCTGTTGCGGCCGGGGGGCATCGAAGAGATTGGACTCGATGCATGGAATGCGATGCTGCGCGTGAATCTGACCGGCTACATGCTGTGCTCGCAGCAATTCGGTCAACGCATGCTGAAGCGCGGCGCTGGCGCAATCGTGCATGTCGCGTCGGTGGCCGCGCATCATCCGCAGACCTATAGCGGCGCTTACAGCGCGGGCAAGGCCGGTGTCACGATGCTGTCGAAGCAGATCGCGGCGGAGTGGGGACCACGTGGTATTCGCAGCAATACCGTGTGTCCGGGCATGATCCGCACGCCGCTGTCGGCGGCGTTCTACGAGCACGGCGATATCGAACGCCGGCGCAGCGCGATGACGGCGAGCCGCCGGATCGGCGAGCCGAACGATATCGCCGATGTCGTCGCGTTTCTCGCGAGCGAACGCGCGGCCTATGTGAACGGCGCCGAAGTCGTCGTCGATGGCGGCTTCGAAAGCATGCTGATGGACCTCGTGCCGCGTCCCGGCTTCGAAGCCAACCAGGCCGCGCAAGCCACCCAGGCCGACCGCCAGGTCCGCGGGTAAGGAGACCATCATGACCAACGCAACACGCGGCGCGACACTCACGTGCGACGTGCTCGTCATCGGTTCGGGTGCGGGAGGGCTGTCGACCGCGATCACCGCGCGCAAACACGGTCTCGATGTCGTCGTGATCGAGAAGGAGCCGTTCTTCGGCGGCACGACCGCGTTTTCAGGCGGTGTGCTGTGGATTCCGGGCAACCGTCATGCAAGGAGCAACGGCGTCAGCGATACGCGCGAAGCGGCGCTGACCTATATGCGCAGCGAAACCGGCGCGTGCTTCGATGCCGCCGCCGTCGACGCGTTTCTCGACACGGGCTCTGAGATGCTCGACTTCTTCGAGCGCGAAACCACCGTCAAATTCGTGCCGACGCAGTATCCCGACTATCACCCGAACGTGGGCGGCGGTGTCGACATTGGCCGCTCGGTCGTCGCCGCGCCGTTCGATGCGCGCGCGCTGGGCCAGGACATCTCGCGATTGCGCCCACCGCTGAAGACGATCACGTTCATCGGCATGATGTTCAACTCGTCGAACGCGGACCTGAAGCACTTCTTCAATGCGACGCGTTCGCTCACCTCCGCGCTGTATGTCGCGAAGCGCCTCGCGAGCCATTTGAAGGATCTTGCGCTGTACCGGCGCGGCGTGCAGATCACGAGCGGTAACGCGCTCGCCGCGCGGCTCGCGAAGTCCGCGCTCGATCTCGGTATTCCGATCCATACGAACACGGCCGCTCGCGAGCTGACCGTGGAGAACGGCGGCGTGACCGGTGCGCTCGTCGCCGGACCGCAAGGCGAGATGCGCATCGTCGCGCGACGCGGCGTCGTGCTCGCGTGCGGCGGCTTCTCGCATGACGTCGCGCGGATCGCCCGCGCGTATCCGCATCTGCGGCGCGGCGGCGAACACCTGTCGCCGGTCCCGCGCGGCAATACGGGCGACGGCATCGGCATGGCCGAACGTCTCGGTGCGCGGGTGGCGATCCGTTTTCCGCAGCCCGCCGCATGGATGCCGGTGTCGCGCGTGCCGATGAGCGACGGCAGCGTCGGCGTGTTTCCGCATCTGGTGGATCGCTACAAGCCTGGCGTGATCGGCGTGACGCGCGCGGGCAAGCGCTTCACCAACGAAGCGAATTCGTATCACGACGTGGGTGCCGCGATGATCGAGGCCTGCGCGAACGAACGCGAAACCGCGATGTGGCTGATCTGCGATCACGCGACGATCCGCAAATACGGGCTCGGTTATGCAAAGCCGGCGCCCGTGCCGCTCGGCCCGCTGCTGCGCAACGGCTATCTGAGCAAGGGCCGCACGCTCGCGGAACTCGCGCGCAACGCGGGTCTCGACGGCACGGCGCTCGAGGCGACCGTGAAGCGCTACAACGCCGACGCGGTGCGCGGCGAGGATCGCGAATTCGGCCGCGGCACGACCTCGTTCAATCGCTATCTCGGGGACCCGGAGCACCAGCCGAACCCGTGCGTCGCGCCGATCGGCGACGGTCCGTACTACGCGCTGAAGGTCGTGATGGGCGATCTCGGCACCTTCGACGGCATCTCGACGAACGTCACCGGCGAAGTGCTCGACGTGAAAGGCGCACCGATCGCCGGCCTGTACGCGGTCGGCAACGATCGCGCGAGCGTGATGGGCGGCAACTATCCGGGCGCGGGTATCACGCTCGGGCCGATCATGACGTTCGGCTATATCACTGGCCGTCATCTCGCGGGCGCGAGTGTGACAAGCGCAAACAGCGCAAAGAGCGCAAGCAACGCGGAACCCCGCGCAGCCGAAACCGTATTGAGGACCGGCACATGAGCCAGGGCAAACCTTTCGTCGATCATCGCATCTACACGATCCGTCCGCGCGGCATGGCGGAGTTCATCGACGTTTTCGACCGGCTCGCGATGCCGATTCAGCTCAAGTATCTGGGCGCGCCAGTCGGCTTTTACATGAGCGATATCGGCGCGCTGAACCAGGTCGTGCATCTGTGGGGCTACGAGAGCATCGGCGACTACGATCAGCGCCGCACCGCGCGCGATGCCGATCCGGAGTGGCCCGCGTATCTGCAGGCGTCCGCGCATCTGATCGTCGCGCAGGAGAGCCGCATCATCAGGCGAGTCGACTTCAGGACGCTGACGATGCTGCGCTAGCCGCCCGTTCGAGGAGGAGACAGGCATGAACGAACGGACAGCGCGACGCTCGCAAGCACGGTCGCGACCACCGTCGCGGCGGCCGCGTGTTGAACAGCAATTCGAACAATAAGAAAACACCTCTTCATCTCAAGGAGACATCGCAATGAACCAGCTGAAAGGAGCACGCACATGAGCCGCTCCGAACGCAGTGTAGACGTGCAGGCCTTTATCGACGGACAGCGCTTCTCGCCGTTTCAATGGACGATTCTGGTGCTGTGCTTTCTGGTCGTCGCCGCCGACGGTTTCGACACCGCCGCGGTCGGCTTCATC
The DNA here is from genome assembly GCF_014397665.1 of Paraburkholderia sp. UCT2. Taxonomy (NCBI): domain Bacteria; kingdom Pseudomonadati; phylum Pseudomonadota; class Betaproteobacteria; order Burkholderiales; family Burkholderiaceae; genus Paraburkholderia; species Paraburkholderia sp. UCT2. The sequence continues at coordinate 47,313 of NZ_VZQO01000054.1, read as the reverse complement.
GCGCCGTCGCTCGTGCAGCAGTGGGGCATCGCGCGCAGCGCGCTCGGCCCGGTGATGAGCGCGGCGCTGGTGGGACTCGGCATCGGCGCGCTGGCGGCCGGCCCCTGCGCGGACCGCATCGGACGCAAGACGGTGCTAGTGCTGTCGGTGTTCTTCTTCGGGCTGTGGAGTCTCGCTGCGGCCCGCGCGAGCTCGATCGAATCGCTGACCTTGCTGCGCTTTTTCACCGGCCTCGGTCTCGGCGCGGCGATGCCCAACGCGGTCACGCTGATGGCCGAGTACGCACCCGCGCGGATTCGCGCGGTCGCCGTCAATGCGATGTTCTGCGGCTTTTCAGGCGGTCTCGCGATCGGCGGTCTCGCATCCGCATGGCTGATTCCGCATTTAGGCTGGCCGAGCGTGCTGGTCGCCGGCGGCGCCGGTCCGCTCGTGCTGAGCGTGATGCTGATACTGTTTCTGCCGGAATCGGCGCAATTTCTCGCGGTGCGTAAGCGCGCCGATCAACGGATCGCGCGAATCCTGCAACGCATCGCGCCCCACGACCGCTTCGACGGATGCCGATTTTTCGCGGTCGACGTGTGCCGCAATACCGGCGACGCACGTTCGCAATGGGCGCTCGCGATCATCCTGTCGGCGCGCTACCGCTTCGGCACGCTGATGCTGTGGCTCGCCTATTTCATGGGGCTACTGATTTACTATCTGCTGACCAACTGGCTGCCGACGCTGTTCAAGGACACCGGCTTCTCCGGTGAAAAGGCCGCGTTGATGACGTCGCTGTTTCCGCTCGGGGGCATCCTCGGCAATCTGTGCGTCGGCTGGGTGATGGATCGCTTCGCCGGGCATCGCGTGATCGCGTTCACCTATGTCCTCGTCGGCGCGCTCGTGTTGCTGGTCGGGCGGGGCGTCGGCCATCAGGTCTGGCTCGGGACGCTGATCTTCCTGACCGGCACGGTCGCGACCAGCGCGGTCACGTCGATGTCGGCGCTCGCGGCGAGCTTCTACCCGACCCGGGCGCGCGCGACGGGCGTGGCGTGGATGCTGGGAATCGGCCGCGTCGGCGGCGTGGCGGGCGCGCTCATCGGTGCGGCGTTGATGGGGCTCGGCTGGCACTTCGGCGCCGTGTTCAGCCTGCTCGCGGTGCCGGCCGTGATCGCGGCGGGCGGGGTGGTATTGATGATGCGGCGCGAGCCGCTCGATCACGCATCGGTCGATGAAAACGTCGGCGCCATAGCGATCGAGTGAGCGCGGCGTCGGGCGTGCCGCTACGTCTCGAAAGACGCGTGACGACTTAGAACGCGCGCAGCAACGCCATTTCGTTGTGCAGCAGCGCGAGCAATTCGTCGTCGGTTGGCCGCGTGCCCCAGTGGCGCGCGCCGGCCACCGACGCGATCGCCATCCACGAATGCGGCGGAAACCATTCGCGCACCAGCGTGCCGTCCTGGCGCAGGCACAGTTGGCCGGTCAGCTCGCTGTATTCGGCGCAAATGTGCGCGCCGTCGATCTGCGCGGTTACTCGTCTCGGATCATTGCGTAGCACGTCGTCGCTCCTGTCAAAGGGGTGGCGCGAATGCAAGCGCGACACGGTGGCGCGATGGACGCCACCTGCCGTCTATCAATGGTCATGCCCGCGATCGTCATGACCATGACCGTGCCAGCCGTTGTCGTGCCAGTCGCCGTGCGGGCCGCGAGCATCGCGCCATTCGTTGTGATGACGCTCCCACTCGCGACGCTCCCAATAGCGATGACCATCGTAGTAGCGTTCGCCGTACCAGCCCGGAGCGACTATGACCGCGGGAGGCGGCGCAGGCGCATAGACGGGCGCGGGCTGCACATAGACGGGCGGCGGAGCCTCGACCACGGCGGGCGCGACCGCGATGCCCGGCACGCCGATATTCACGCCGACATCGACGTGCGCGAAAGCGGCCGATGATGCGCCGATCGCGAGACCCGCGACGACGGTCAACGATACCCAGCGGCTGCGTGAAAGACTCATGATTGTTCTCTGTTGTGTGGATGTCTGTGATGGAGTGGCGAGCCGGACGCGCACCTACTGCGCGTGATGGCCCGATCAATAACGTTCGTAGTAGTGGTCATGATGCGGATGATCGCCAGGGACGACGATGCAGCCGCTCAACGCGCCACCGAGCGTGGCGGCAAGAATGACCAATGCGAGGATTTTTTTCATGATGTTGCTCCCTGAAATCTGTGATGCGAGTGCCTGTCGTGCGAAGCGTTTCATCTGATGCGCTTTCGTTTGAACCGAACTCTACTGAGCGGCGCGATTACCGGTGTGTTTGTGTGTAACAGGACGTGTCGATCCGAGCTCGCGCCGAAACGTCGATGCGAGTGCGATGAACGAGGAGGGAAGGCGCCGTGGGTTACGGGTCGAAATGCCGGGCGACTGTCAAGCGCGCGGGCAAACCCTTGAAGGGTCTATGAAAAAAAACGCATTCAAAGGCAGACGAAGCATGGATTCGAAGCGAAGGTTCGGCGCCTCGATTGCTGAAAAAAGAAGCGCATCGATTTTCGGCATATGTATGCGGCGCAGATACATTCGGTTGCAGACTGGGTAAGAAGTTCGATAGTGCGCTCGGGCGAGCGTGATGGAAAGACGCTACACCTGTAGCGTCATCAGCTTGTCTTAAGCTTCGGTGGGATAGGTAAAAACGCATCGCGTGCGCACAACTTACTGCGCGGCCGCGGGCTCCGGGGCGGTCGCTTCGCGATAGCCGAGCCGCGTCGAAATCGCGAGCCCGGCCTCTTTGAGCGACGCGACGTAATGCTGCTTCGTGTCGGCACCGCAGCGCATCGTCGGAAACGAAATCGACAGACCGGCGATCACACGGCCGAAGCGGTCGAACACGGGCACCGCGATGCATTGCAGGCCTTCTTCCTGCTCCTCGTTGTCCTCGCCGTAGCCCTGTTCGCGTACGCGCGGCAGGATGCTCAACACCGCTTCGGCGCAAGTCAAGGTCTTTTGCGTCGACTTGCGAAATTCGATGTGCGAGAGCACGTTACGCGCGTCGGCCGGGTCCATCCATGCGAGCAGCACCTTGCCGATCGCCGTGCTATGCAGCGGATTGCGTCGGCCGATCCGCGACTGCATGCGCAGCCCGTAGTCGGCGTCGATCTTGTGGATGTAGATGATGGCGTCGTCGTCGAACGCGCCCAGGTGTACCGCTTCGCGTGTCATCTGGCCGATGCGGCGCATCTCGATGTCGGCCTCGCGCACCAGATCGACGCTTTCGAGCGCTTTCGCGCCGAGCTCGAACAGACGGATGGTCAGCCGATAGCGTTCGGTTTCGACTTCCTGGCTCACGTAGCCGAGCGCCTTCAGTGTTTGAATCACACGATGCACGGTCGTCTTCGACATGCCGAGCCGCTGCGACAGTTCGCTGATGCCGATCTGTCCGGTGTCGCCGATCGCGCCGAGAATCGCGAACACGCGCCCGATCGACGACGCCGATTCGCCGCGCTCACCGCTGTCCGCATCGAGCGACGCTGCGCCGGCGGGTTCCTTACGGGCTTTGCCGCGGGTCTTATCGAGCGCCTTGTCGAGCGTCTTGTCGCGCGCAGTGTTCCTCGCAGTATTCCTGTGTGTTCCCGTTGCCGCCATGTCCGTCATTCCCTGTCTGTGCCAACTCGCCGCTGCCGCATCGAGCCGATGCTCGCCGGCGCGAGAGCATAGCGCGTCGCGCGCACTCGTGGCGAGCTTGTGCCGTCCCTAGCGCGCGAGCCAGCCGCCATCCACCGCCAGTGTATGCCCATGCACGTAGTCCGACGCCGACGAGGCGAGAAAAACCACCGGCCCCGCGAGATCGTCGGGCACGCCCCAGCGGCCGGCCGGAATGCGGCCGAGTATCTCCTCGTTGCGCTGCGCGTCGTCGCGCAACGCCGCGGTGTTCACGGTCGCCATGTAGCCGGGCGCGATCGCGTTCACGTTGATGCGTCGCGCGGCCCATTCGTTCGCGAGCAGTCGCGTCAGACCGAGCACGCCGCTTTTCGACGCGGTGTACGACGCGACGCGGATGCCGCCCTGGAACGACAGCATCGACGCGACGTTGATGATCTTGCCGCCGCTTTGCTGGCGCACGAACTGACGCGCCGCGGCCTGCGACAGGAAGAACAGGCTCTTGAGATTCACGTCCATGACCGCGTCCCAGTCGTCTTCGCCAAACTCGAGCGCGTCTTCGCGACGGATGATGCCTGCGTTATTGACGAGCACGTCGATCCGGCCGAACGCTTCGAGCGCGGCGCGCACGATGTCGTCGACCGAAACGGTCGACGCGAGATCGGCGCGCACATCGGCGAAGCGGCGTCCGAGCGCCTCGACGCGCGCGGCGGTCGTGCCCGCGTCCGCGCGACTGACGCCGACGATGTCGCAGCCGGCCGCGGCGAGCGCGACGGCCATGCCGGCGCCGAGGCCGGTGTTGCTGCCGGTCACGATGGCGACCTTGCCGGTCAGATCGAAAGTGTTCACTGTGTTCGGACTCATGTTCGCTCAGCGCAGCTCGCGGACCGCGAGATGGTCCATGTCGCCGAACACCTGGTTCTCGCCGACCATGCCCCAGATGAATGTGTACGCGCGCGTGCCGACGCCCGAATGGATCGACCAGCTCGGCGAGATCACCGCCTGCTCGTTGCGCACGACGATATGCCGGGTTTCGTGCGGCTCGCCCATCATGTGGAAGACGGCGGCGTCGTCGGCGACGTCGAAGTAGAAATACACTTCCATGCGGCGCTCGTGCGTGTGGCAGGGCATCGTGTTCCACAGGCTGCCCGGTTCGAGCTTCGTCATGCCCATCGACAGCTGGCAGGTCGGCAGCACGTCGGGCACGATGAACTTGTAGATGGTGCGGCGGTTGCTCGTGGCCGGATCGCCGAGGGTTTCGGGCGAGGCCTGGTCGAGCGAGATCGTGCGGGTCGGATAGCTGGTGTGCGCGGGCGCGCAGTTCAGATAGAACTTCGCCGGCCGGGCGGCGTCGGCGCTGCCGAACGCGACCGCTTGCGCGCCCTTGCCGATATAGATCGCCTCTTCGCGGCGCACCGTGTGGCGCGTGCCGTCGACGTCGACCCAGCCGTCGCCGCCGATGTTGATCGCGCCGAGTTCACGCCGCTCGAGCAGATAGTCGACGCCGATCGCCTTGCCGAGCGAGCCCGGCACTTCGACCGCGCGCTCGACCGGCCACACGCCACCGACGATGATCCGGTCGATATGGCTATACGTGAGCTTCAACGCATCGCGCTCGAAGATCTGCTCCACCAGAAACTCGCGACGCAGCCCGGTGGTGTCGAGCGTCTTCGCGTATTCGCTGTTGACGGCCTGTCTCACGTCCATTGATCGTTCTCCTGTCGGTATACGGGGCGCGGCGCCGCCTTCCTTGTGCCCGAGACTGTAACGCAGAATCTTGATTTCGGAACACCGGTCCGAAAATATTGTGGCGGTGATCGCGGCTGGCAACGCATAGCGCGAACGACCGGGTAAACGATAGTCAGGTTTAAGAAATAAAACGGAACGGCGTTCCTTTCATGATGCTATATTGCGCCGGAAAGGGAGAGCCCGGCGTAGAACGGGACACCAACGCGGGTCATTGGCCCGTCAACGGGACGTCACCGTCCATGGAGGAGGCATGAAGATCAAGAAGGCCATCGACCGCATTCCTGGCGGTCTGATGCTGGTGCCGCTGCTGCTCGGCGCCTGGGTGCATACGTTCGCGCCGGGCGCGGGCAAATACTTCGGCTCGTTCACCAACGGCCTGATTACCGGCACCGTGCCGATCCTCGCGGTATGGTTCTTCTGCATGGGCGCGACGATCGACCTGCGCGCGACCGGCACCGTGCTGCGCAAGTCGGGCACGCTGCTCGCCACCAAGATGCTGGTCGCGTGGATCGTCACGCTGATCGCGGCGCGCTTCATTCCGATCGATGGCGTCAAGACCGGGCTGTTCGCGGGACTGTCGATGCTCGCGATCACTACGTCGATGGACATGACCAACGGCGGGCTGTACGCGGCCGTGATGCAACAGTACGGCACGAAGGAAGAGGCGGGCGCGTTCGTGCTGATGTCGGTCGAATCGGGGCCGCTGATCAGCATGATCATTCTGGGTGCGACGGGGGTCGCGTTCTTCGAGCCGCGCCTGTTCGTCGGCGCGGTGCTGCCGTTTCTGATCGGGTTTGCGCTCGGCAACTTCGATAGCGAGCTGCGCGAGCTGTTCGGCCGTTGCGTGCATCCGCTGATTCCGTTTTTCGGCTTTGCGCTCGGCAACGGCATCGATCTGAACGTGATCGTCGCGAGCGGCCTGCCGGGCATCGTGCTGGGGCTTGGCGTGATCGTCGTGACTGGCGTGCCGCTGATTCTCGCCGATCGCTGGATTGCCGGCGGCAATGGCGCGGCGGGGCTGGCGGCGTCGTCGACGGCAGGGGCCGCGGTCGCGAATCCGGCGATCATCGCCGACATGATTCCGAGCTTCAAACCGCTGGTGCCGGCCGCGACCGCGATGGTCGCCACCGCTTGCCTCGTGACCGCGATTCTGGTGCCGATCCTCACGGCGCTGTGGGTGCGCCGGCATCATGCGCGCGACGCGCTGCGCGAGGAGTTCGCCACCGCGACGCAGGCGGCGCCGCTCAACGAGCAGCGCGATGCGCCCGTTTGAATGAGTCGGTAGCAGGAAGCCGGCGCGCCGCTCAGCGCGCCAGCTTCGCTTCGAGCATCGCTTTCACCGCTGGCCATTCGTTGTCGATGATGCTAAAGCGCACCGAGTTGCGCTTGCGCCCATCGGGCATGATCCGCTCGTGCCGCACGATGCCTTCCTGTTGCGCGCCGATGCGCAGGATCGCCGCGCGCGATTTGTCGTTGAGCTCGTCGGTCGTGAACTGCACGCGCACGCAGCGCATCACGTCGAACGCGTGGCACAGCAGCAGATATTTCGCCTCTGTGTTCACGACCGAGCGCTGCGCCGAGGCGGCGAGCCACGTATGGCCGATTTCGAGCTTGCGGTTCGCGCGATCGATCTTCCAGAACCGCGTACTGCCGACGACCCGGCCAGCGCCCCCATTCTTTTCGTCCTTGTCGCGCCGCACGATCGTGAACGGCATCACCTTGCCGGCCGCACGGCCGGCGAGCGCGGTGGCGATATAGGCGTCGATCGTCGCCGGGCCCGGCACGACGGTCAGCTTCATGTCCCACAGTTGCCCGTCGGCGGCGGCGTCGACGAGGGCCTGTGCGTGCTCCTCGCGCAGCGGCCGCAGCTCGACGAACGAGCCGCTCAGCGTGGGCTGCATCGATTCGGCGGAAATATCGTTCATGGCAATAAAAAAGGTCCGCGAGCGGAAGACTCGTGGACCTGGCAGATCGGTTGAGCCGCGCTCGGGAACGATGCGAGCGGCAAAACCGCGGCGCCGTTCCCGAAGCGCGTGATGGCGTGATTAAACCCGTGATTAAACCCGTGATTAAACCGACATCACCGTGACCGCCTTGGTCACGAGGTAGGCTTCCATCGCCTCCGGGCCGCCTTCCGAGCCGTAGCCGGAATCCTTGACGCCGCCGAACGGCATTTCCGGCGTCGGCGTGGCAGGCTGGTTGATCCACAGCATGCCGACTTCCATGCGCTGCGACAGCAGGTGCACGTTGGCAAACGACTTCGTATACGCGTAGCCGGCGAGGCCGAACGGCAGACGGTTCGCTTCGGCGATCGCTTCTTCGAGCTTGTCGAAACCGCGAATCGCGGCGACCGGGCCGAACGGCTCGTTGTTGAACACGTCGGCGTCGAGCGGCACGTCGGTCAGCACGGTGGCCGCGAAGAAGTTGCCTTCGGTACCGACGCGCTCGCCGCCCGTCGCGACCTTCGCGCCGGTCTTGCGGGCGTCGTCGACGACCTTGGCCATCGCCGTCAGCCGGCGCGCGTTGGCGAGCGGCCCGAGCGTCGTGCCTTCGGCGAGACCGTCGCCGAGCTTCAGGCTTTCAGCGTGCTTGACGAGCGCCGCGGCGAACTCTTCGCGGAGGCTGTTGTGCACGAGAAAACGCGTCGGCGAGATGCAGACCTGGCCGGCGTTGCGGAACTTCGCGGCGCCGGCTGCCTTGACGGCGAGCGCGACGTCGGCGTCTTCCGCGACGATCACCGGCGCGTGGCCGCCGAGCTCCATCGTCGCGCGCTTCATGTGCGAGCCGGCCAGCGCCGCGAGCTGCTTGCCGACCGGCGTCGAGCCCGTGAACGTAACCTTGCGGATCACCGGATGCGGGATCAGGTAGCTCGAGATTTCAGCCGGATCGCCGAACACGAGGCCGACCGTGCCGGCCGGCACGCCGGCCTCGACGAAGGCTTGCAGCAGCGCCGCCGGCGACGCCGGGGTTTCTTCCGGCGCCTTGACGAGGAACGAGCAGCCGCAGGCGAGGGCCGCCGACAGCTTGCGCACGACCTGGTTGACCGGGAAGTTCCACGGCGTGAACGCGGCGACCGGGCCGATCGGCTCCTTCAGCACCTGCGACTGCGCGGCAAGGTTGCGCGACGGCACGATGCGGCCATACACGCGGCGGCCTTCGTCCGCGAACCATTCGATGATGTCCGCGGCCGCCAGCACTTCGCCGCGCGCCTCGGCGAACGGCTTGCCCTGTTCCTGCGTCATCAGGCGGCCGATGTCCGCGGCGCGCTCACGCACGAGGGCGGCGGCACGGCGCATGACGGTTGCGCGCTCGTTGGCCGGCACCTTGCGCCAGGCTTCGAAGCCGCGCTGCGCGGCTTCGAGCGCGCGGTCCAGATCGGCGATGCCGGCATGCGCGACCTTGCCGATGGCCTGGCCGGTCGCGGGGTTGATCACGTCGAGGGTCTTGCCGCTGGCGGCGTCGCACCATTCGCCGTTGATCAGAAGACGGGTATCGGTATAGCTCGAGATGGCCATGCTGGGTTCCTGTGAGTGGGAAAACAACTGGCCGCGCGGACGTGCGGCACGAGGCGACCTTCCTGCGCGGCCATGAATGAATTGCCGATACCATTTATCTTATCTGATTGCGGGCAATCGCACCGGGCGCGGCCCGCAGGCGCCCGGTCGCGGCATGCGGCTTGCTGAGGCTTGGCACCGGAGCGATTTTGCGGGTCGTGCCGGGGCGCCGCGTCAGCGCTGCACGAAACGCTTGCGGGACGCAGTGCTTCATCCATTCAACCGCTACTACAGCGCATCACGAGGACATCGCCATGCCAACCGGAACAGTGAAATGGTTCAACGACGCAAAGGGCTTCGGCTTCATCACTCCCGATGACGGCGGCGAAGATCTGTTCGCCCATTTTTCGGAGATTCGATCCGAAGGTTTCAAGTCGTTGCAGGAAAACCAGAAAGTCAGCTTTGAAATCAAGCAGGGGCCGAAAGGCAAACAGGCGGCCGACATCAAGCCCGTGTGACGCCGGCCGGGCGGCTCATCCGCATGCGAGGCAACCATGGATAAGGACGCCGCCTACGCGGAGATCGAGCGCAATGGCGGCGCCGCCTATGCGAAAAACTTCGCCGCGCGCTATCCCGACGAACCGCTGACGCCGTTCTGTCATCGCTATCTGTTCGAGCAGACGCAGCGTGACGACGCGGCGCATGAGGCGGCCGCCGCCACGCACGACGACGAGCGCGGTTTCGCGCTGAGGTCGCTCGCGCGCATGGAGGCGTCGTCGCATATCGCGCAGGCGGCGGCGAGCGCGTCGCGCGACGCTGCGGCCGCCGCCCACACGTCGGCGCGCGCGGCGCGGCGCTCGGCCTTCTGGACCATGATCGCCGCGCTCGCGTCGGCGCTCGGCGTAGTGGTAAACGCGGCCCTCAATCTCGGCTGGCTCGAATGGGCGAGGCATCTCGCGCGATGAGCGCGCGATGAGCGACGCGTCGGGTCGAGCGTTCGCGCCCGTGAGCGTGGCGTGAATCGGCGGCGCCGGCGGCGCTCGCCCGCACGCCACGCGAGAACCTATCCATTTACCACACGGACACGACATCGATGCGACACGATTGCACGAGCGCGTCGATTGCACAAATCGCCCCATCGAAGCATGCCGCGCCCGGTCTGAACGCAGTATTATTCTTCAGGTTTCCTTCAGCTTTGCTCCGTACTATTTGCGCCACTGCCCGTGGCCTTTCCGGACCGCCGCCACCGCTACGTGCAGGTCGAGCACAGGCTTTCCCGACCTGCATTCGGGCAATGGAACAGAATAGATTCCCGACTGAAAACCGAAAGCGCCTATAAAGGCTTGCTGGAGCATCCATGAAAACTCTGTTCTTGCAGGCGCCGTCGTACGACGGCTTCGATGGTGGTGCGGGTTCGCGCTATCAGGCCAAGCGTGAAGTTCGCTCGTTCTGGTATCCGACGTGGCTCGCCCAACCCGCGGCACTGGTTCCCGACAGCCGCGTGCTCGACGCCACGGCAGACGGCCTGTCCGTCGACGCCGCCCTCGACATCGCCTCGCAATACGAGCTGGTGGTGATCCACACCAGCACGCCATCCTTCCCGACCGACGCGTTGTTCGCCCAGGACCTCAGGAAGCGCAAGCCGTCGCTGCTGATCGGCATGGTCGGCGCGAAGGTCGCGGTCGATCCGCATAATTCACTGACCGCGACCGAGGCCATCGACTTCGTGTGTCGCGAGGAATTCGATTTCACCTGCAAGGAAATCGCCGAAGGCAAGCCGTTCGCGCAGATCCTGGGCTTGAGCTATCGCACCCCCGACGGCTCGATCGAGCACAACGAAGCGCGCCCGATCCTCGAGAACATGGACGAGCTGCCGTTCGTCGCGCCGATCTACAAGCGCGATCTGACCATCAAGAATTACTTCAACGGCTACCTGAAACATCCGTACGTGTCGCTCTACACGGGCCGCGGCTGCCGCTCGAAGTGCACGTTCTGCCTGTGGCCGCAAACGGTCGGCGGCCATCGCTATCGGGTGCGTTCGGTCGAGAACGTGCTCGAGGAAGTCAAGTGGATTCGCGACAACATGCCCGAGGTCAAGGAGATCATGTTCGACGACGACACGTTCACCGACTTCAAACCGCGCGCCGAAGAAATCGCGCGAGGCATGGGCAAGCTGGGCGTCACATGGTCGTGCAACGCGAAGGCGAACGTGCCTTACTCGACGCTGAAGATCATGAGGGAAAACGGCTTGCGCCTGCTGCTGGTCGGCTACGAATCCGGCGACGACCAGATCCTGCTGAACGTCAAGAAGGGCTTGCGTACCGACATCGCGCGGCGCTTCGCCCAGGACTGCCGCACGCTGGGCATCAAGGTGCACGGCACCTTCATTCTCGGCTTGCCGGGCGAGACGCCGGAAACGATCCAGAAGACCATCGAGTACGCGAAAGAGATCAATCCGCTGACGATCCAGGTGTCGCTCGCCGCGCCGTACCCGGGCACTACGCTCTATAACCAGGCGGTCGAGAACGGCTGGCTCGCGGAGAACAAGGTGATCAATCTCGTCAGCAAGGAAGGCGTGCAGCTGGCGGCGATCGGCTACCCGCATCTGTCGCGAGACGAGATGTACCATCAGCTCGAAAACTTCTACAAACGCTTTTATTTCCGGCCGTCGAAGATCTGGGAGATCCTGCGCGAAATGCTGACGAGCTGGGACATGATGAAACGGCGCCTGCGCGAAGGTGTCGAATTTTTCCGCTTCCTGCGCGCGCACGAGGCGTGAGCGCCGCACACCTCGCCGCCGTCACGCTCGCGTACGCGTGCGCGGCGGCGACCGTTGTCGGCATCGGCTACACCGTGCTCGCGAGCGCGCTGATCGGGCGCTTCTTCGCGAGGGATGTAGCCGAACCCTCCAGCTTTCCACCCATTACGGTGATCAAACCGTTGCATGGCAACGAGTGGGCGTTGCTCGACAATCTGTCGAGCTTCTGCGCGCAAAATTATCCCGGGCCCGTGCAATTCCTGTTCGGCGTGCATGATTGCGCCGACCCCGCGCTGCAAACCGTCAACGAACTGCGGCGTCTCCATCCTCAGGCGGACATCACCGTCGTCGCCGATGCGCGTCTGTACGGCCCGAACCGCAAGATCAGCAATATCCTCAACATGGTGCCGCAGGCGCGCCACGACGTGCTCGTGTTCGCCGACAGCGACGTGTGCGTCGGCCCGGACTATCTGCGCAACGTGATCGGCGAATTGCAGCAGCCGGGCGTCGGGCTCGTCACCTGCGCATATCGCGGCCAGCCCGATCCGGGTTTCTGGCCGCGGCTGTCGGCGATCGCAACCAACTACCAGTTCCTGCCGGGCGTCGTCACCGGACTCGCGCTCGGGCTCGCGCGGCCGTGCTTCGGCCAGACCATCGCGATGCGGCGCGATACCTACGAGCGGATCGGCGGCTTCAAGCCGTTCGTGCAGCATCTGGCCGAGGACTACGAGATCGGCGCGGCGGTGCGCGCGGCGGGCGAACAGGTCACGATTCCGCCGTTCGCAATCGCGCATGCGTGTGTCGAAGCGAGCGCCGCACAACTCGTGACGCACGAACTGCGCTGGAGCCGCACGATTCGCCGCATCGATCCGCTCGGACACTTCGGCACGGCGCTCGTGCATCCGTTGCCGTTCGCGCTGCTCGCGCTCGCGTGCTCGGGCGGCGCGCCGTGGGCGTGGCTGCTCGCGGCAGTGACGCTGGTCGCGCGTCTCGCGTTGAAGTGGCGCGCGGATCGGGCGTTGCGTCAGCGCTGCCGCGATCTGTGGCTTCTGCCGTTATGGGATATCGTATCGTTTGCGATTTTCGTCGCGAGCTTCCGCTCGTCGCGGGTGATCTGGCGGGGCTTCAGCTTCAAGGTCGACGGCGATGGGCTGCTGTCGGCGGCGCAGGACGAATGACGAACGAACGGCAGATTGGGCTGGCAATGAACGAAGAAGCTTCGAACGGGCGAAATGGGAGCGCCCTGGCGACGCATGGCAGCGCCCCGGCGACACGCGGCGTGCGGCGCATCACGTATACCGAGGTCGTGTGCGAGGTGCCCGCATGATGAAGCATCTGGGCCGCGCGGCTGCGCTCGCGGGTTTGCTGATCTCTTTGTGGCTCGTCTGGCGCGAAGATCCGCGCGCGGTGCTCAGCGCGTTGCGCGCGGCTGGCGCGGGCCTCGTGGTGGCCGCGCTCGCGCATGTGCTGCCAATGATCGCCAACGCGTGCGACTGGCGCTCGCTGATTCGCGGCGCGAACCGTCCCAGCTTCGGCAGGATGCTGCATCTGGTGTGGGTGCGCGAATCGGTCAACTGCATGCTGCCGGTCGCGCGGATCGGCGGCGAACTCGTGTCGTTCCGTATGTTCAAGCGCTGGGGCGTCAGGCCGTCGACGGCGGTGGCCAGCACCATCGTCGACATGCAACTGACCGTGATCAGCCAGCTGATGTTCACGATGGTCGGGATTGGTTTTCTGTTCGCCAATGCGCAATCGGGCGCGCTGCGGCTCGCCGGGCAGCTCGCGTGGGGCGTGGTCGCGTTGACGCCGGTGCTGTTGCTGTTCGGGCTCGTCCAGCATGCCAATCCGTTCGAGCGCATCACGCGCGTGGCGAACCGCGTGACGAGCGGCAAGCTAACCGCGCTGGTCGGCCAGTCCGCGCAGATCGATCAGTCGATCAAGGTGATCTGGCGCCGCCGCGCGGTCGTGCTGCGCTATCTGTTCTTCTGGCAGCCGCTGCAATGCGTGCTGACCTCGCTCGAAATCTGGCTCGCGCTGTATTTCCTCGGCGCGCGCGTGACGCTCGTCGAGGCGATCGTAATCGAATCGCTGATCCAGGCGGTCAGCAGCGCCGCGTTCTTCGTGCCGGGTGGTCTCGGCGTGCAGGAGGGCGCTTTCGTACTGATTGGCGGCGCACTGGGGCTCGACCCCGCCACCTGTCTCGCGCTCGCGGCCGCGCGGCGAATTCGCGATCTGTTGATATTCGTGCCGGGCCTGATCGCGTGGCAGCTGTTCGAGGCGTCCGGCAGCGCGCGGCCGCATGCCGCGCCGCACGGCGTGCGCGCAGAACTGGCCAAGCAGCGTTCGGGCATCGCTGACGCGAACCGGGGCGGCGAGCGGCGCTGAGCGATTGGCGCGCCTTCAGCGCGTCGCGCGATAGGCCGGAAACGACACCCGCACCGCAAGCCCCTGGTCCCCGATCCCGGCGCCTAGCTGCAGACTCGCGCCGAAATGCTCGGCGATCCGCGCAACGATCGACAAACCGAGCCCGCTGCCGGTCGCCTGATTGCCGGTCGCGCGGAAAAAGCGGTTCGTGAGCCGCGCGAGATCGTCCGGCGCGACGCCGGGGCCGTCGTCGCGCACGATCAGCTGCACCTGCTCGTCGGCATGGCGCACCGCCACTTCGACAGTGCCGCCCGAGCGTCCGTACTTGATCGCGTTATCGAGCAGATTGTCGAGCAGGATGCCGATCAGCACGGGCTCCGCGTCGATCTCGGCGAGCATGTCGCCGACCAGCATCACATTGATGTGCTTCTGTTGCGCATTGCGCCTGTTCGCGAGCAGCGTATCTTTCGCGATCGCCGCCGGCCTCAGCGGCTCGGTGGGCAGCTTCTCCTGCACGTCGAGCCGCGCGAGCAGCAGCAGTTGCTCGGCGAGCCGCGCGCTGCGATCGACGCCTTGCACGACGCGCTCCATCGCGAGCCGCTGCAGCGCGATGTCGGGCTCGGCGAGCGCGACCTGCGCCTGGACCTTGATCGCGGCGAGCGGCGTCTTCAGTTCGTGCGCGGCATCGGCGGTGAAGGCGCGCTCGAGCTCGCGCGCATGGTGCAGACGCGCCAGCATCTGGTTGATCGCGTCGACGAGCGGGCGCACCTCGAGCGGCGTGCGGCCGATGCCGACCGGTTCCATGCGGTTGATGTCGCGTGAACGGATCGCGGCCGACAACACCTTCAGCGGCGCGAGACTCCAGCCGATGCTGAGCCACACGAGCACCGCGAGCACTGGCAGCGCGATCAGCGTGGGCCGCGCGATGCGGCTCGCGACACCGCTCACCAGGTCGCTGCGGGTGTTGGCCGGTTCGAACACGCGCACGCTGTGACCGAGTGCCGTTTCACGCAACGTGAACGAGTGATAGAGCTGGCCGCCCAACGTGACGTCCTGCGAACCGCTCGCGGGCGGCAACGGCAAATCCCACGCGGCGAGCGCATGCAGTTGCGGACTGCCCGCCAGAATGGCGCCGTTGGCCGCGCGCACCTGGAAGAGGGCGTCGCGCGGCAGCGTGTCGTCGTCGTCGAGATCGCTCGCGCCGGGCTCACCGCCTCTCTCTTCTTCGCGCACGTCGATGCGCGCATTGGCGAGCGTCATCAGATTCGTCGAATCGAGCAGCGCGAGCATCTGCGCGAGTTCGGCGAGACGCGCTCGTTCCCACGCGGCGACTTCGTGGATGGCTTGCCGGTAGCTCGACACGAGCGTGCCGCCCCATACGATCGCGATGCTCGCGAGCACGAGCAGCACGAGGCGCCGCCGAATCGACGGACCGATCATTCTTTCTCCATCACATAGCCGATGTTGCGCACGGTCTTGATCAGGCTTGCGCCGAGCTTCTTGCGCAGGTTCGACACGTGCACCTCGATCGCATTGCTTTCGATTTCTTCCTGCCAGCCGTACAGGCTTTCTTCGAGCCGCGAGCGCGACTGAGGAATGCCGAGATTGGTCAGCAGTTGCAGCAGAATCGCCCATTCGCGCGACGTGAGCGGCACGCGCGCCTCGTCGATCTGCACCGTTTGCGCGGCCGGATTCACTGTCAGATTCTGGTAACGAATCAGATCGATACTGCGACCTTGTGCGCGGCGCAACAGCGCGCGGCACCGCGCCACCAGCTCGGTGAGATCGAACGGCTTGCCGAGATAGTCGTCGGCGCCCGCTTCGAGTCCGCCGACGCGATCGACGACCGTGCCTTTTGCGGTCAACACCAGCACCGGCACGTCATTGCCGGCGTCGCGCACGCGTTTGAGCAGCTCCGTGCCGCTCACGCGCGGCAGGCCGAGGTCGAGTACCACCAAGGCATATTGAGTCGTGTCGAGCGCGAGGCCGGCCTTGTGGCCGTCGCGTGCCCAGTCGACTGTGAAGCCGGCCTGACGAAGGCCCGCCTCGACACCGCAGCCGATGAGTTCGTCGTCTTCTACGAGGAGTAAGCGCATGAGGCAGATATTCCATTGTGGGGCTTTATTGCATAACGTCGAGCATTTTGAAGCAAGCGGCATTGATGCACATAGACGAACCATCTGCCGCGTTCCGAAGTGTAACCACGCCGTTCGTTAGCCGCTTCATGCCATGCGCGTGCTTAAGGTTTCCTTCAGCTTGAATCGATACCATCGACGCGCTATAAAATGGTCGTCGCAGATCGTAATGCATGTGCGAGACCACGTTGTCGTCAGACCATCGCAACCTGATCGTAAGGACTTCGATGGAGCGACGCGCGAGGCATTCTTTATGCTGGTCGATGGCGTCAACGGACTATCTCGACGAGTCCCGCCCATTGCCAGCATCCGGTCAGGCTGCAAGGCCGCGCACGAGGCACGTTATGAAGCGAGTCACCATCGACATGCTACGAGCCCATCTGCTAGTGGCGTCTCTGACGGCCGCGGGCACCGAAGCGCTGCTGTGCATGGCGTTGCCGGTACTGCCCGTCTCTGACGCTTTTTTCGCTTCGGCATCGTTCAGGCTGTTCGCGCTCGCGCTGATCATCGGCGGCGTGGTGATCGCGCGCGAATTTGCCGAGGTCGCCTTCGAGGTTGCGGTGCGGCGCGACTGCGCGACTCGCGCTGCTCGCGGCGCATGGCCCGCCGTGATCGCAGCGAATTGTCCGCGCCGGTGGCTCGTCGTGCTTCATCTGCGACTAACGGGGCAACCTTTCGTGCTGGCCGAGCACTGACGGACACGGACGGCACACAATGGCGGCGCACGCGTTGATGGCATGTCAATGGCTTCTGTTAGCCGGCTGCGTTAGCGCTTCGATCTACACGGTAGCCGCCGCGCTCGCCATGCCGTTTTTCACCGCCCGACATAAATCGAACCATCATGGGGGCAGGGCCGTCAATCGCGCGCTCAGCCGTTCGCTGATGGATTCGCTCGATTGTCGAACCGGGCCGTTCGCGCAGGTCGGTGTCAGCGTGTTGAAGCCGCTGTGCGGCGCCGAGCCGCGTCTCTACGAAAATCTGCGAACCTTCTGCGAACAGCGACATCAGCATTTTCAGCTGGTGTTGGGCGTGTCGTCGCCGCACGATCCCGCCATCGCGGTGGTGCGCCGATTGCAGGCCGCCTATCCGAAGCGCGACATCGAGCTTGCAATCGACACACGCATACACGGCAGCAATCTGAAAGTCAGCAACCTGATCAACATGGCGGCACGCGCGCGCCACGACATGATCGTGATCGCCGACAGCGACATCGCGGTCGACCCGGACTATCTCGACAGCGTCGCCGCGCCGCTCGCGGACCCGAACGTCGGCGTGGTCACGTGCCTGTACGTCGCGCGCGGCGTCGGCGGTTTCTGGCCGCGTGTCGGTGCGCTGTTCATCAACGAGTGGTTCGCGCCCTCGGTGCGGGTCGCCCATGCGATGGGCTCGCGCCGCTTCGGCTTCGGCGCGACGCTCGCTTTGCGGCGCGCGACGCTGGAGCGCATCGGCGGCTTCGAAGCGCTGAAAAACTGCCTCGCCGACGACTACTGGCTCGCCGAGCACGTGCGCGCGCTCGGTCTGCAAACGGTGCTGTCGCGCGTGATGGTCGCGACCGACGTGATCGAGCCGACCTTCGCGGCGCTGTGGCAGCGCGAAACGCGCTGGCTGCGCACGATCCGCTCGGTCAATCCGCCGGGCTTCGTGTCGCTGCTGATCACGTTCCCCACGCCGTGGCTGTTGACGAGCGCGGGGCTGACCGTGTCGCTCGCGACGTGTGCTCACGCGCCTTTCGCGGCGGTGGTCGCGAGCGCGTCGGCCACCGCGGTCTGCGTTGGCGCGCGCCTGCTGCTGCACCTGCGCGCGGCACGCCGCGCGCGCACGTTCTGGCGCGATCTGCCGCTGGTGCCGTTGCGCGATACGCTGCTCGCGCTCCAGTGGCTCGTCAGCGCGTTCGGTTCGCACGTCGTGTGGCGCGGCGAGCGCATGCAGCTCGGCACGCCGTCCGCCGAGCGCAGCGGCCGGCTGGACAGCCTCACGTGATGGACAGCGCAAAACCCACCCAGCCGCGCGGACTGATCACCACCGCCGACGATTTCGGTCTGCATCAGCGCGTCAATATCGCGGTCGAGCGCGCGCATCGCAACGGTGTGCTGCGCGCCGCGAGTCTGATGGTCGGCGCGCCGGCCGCCAAAGACGCGGTCGCGCGCGCGCGTATGCTGCCGGAACTGCGCGTGGGCCTGCATCTGGTGCTGGCCGACGGCGCCGCGCTGGCGCCGCGCGAGCAGGTCGCCGCGCTGCTCGACGAGAATGGCCGCTTCGGCAGCAACATGGTGCGTGACGGCGTGCGCTTCTTTTTTCTGCCGCACGTGCGCCGGCAGCTCGCGCACGAAATTCGCGCGCAATTCGAAGCCTTCGCCGCGACCGGCCTTCCGCTCGACCACGTGAACACGCACAAGCATTTTCATCTGCATCCGACCGTGCTCGCTCTGATCCTCGACATCGGCCGCGACTACGGCATGAAGGCGATGCGTTTGCCGTTCGAAGCGAACGCGCCGCTGTGGCTGCGGCCGTGGATCGCGCACGTGAAGACGCGGCTCGAGCGCGCGGGGATCGCGCACAACGACTACGTAGTCGGCATCGCGGCGAGCGGGCGCATGGATGAGGCGGCCTGGCTCGCCGCGCTCGCGAATCTGCCGCATGGTGTCGGCGAAATCTACTGTCATCCGGCGCTGGCCGGCGACGCGCTGAGCGACGGCATGCACGACTACCGGCATGCCGACGAGTTGCAGGCGCTGCTGTCACCACGGGTGGCCGCCGCGATCCGCGCGCTTGGGGGGCGGCTCGGCGGGTTCGCGGATGTGCTTGCGTAGCGCCATGCTTCGCGAAACGCGGAAAACTTTGGCCACGCTCACACCGGCTGCTGTTTCATCAACAGCTTCAGCAACGCCGGCAGCAGCAACAGCACGAGCGGCAACTGCACGATCAGTCCCGAAATGATCGCGATCGCGAGCGGTTGCTGCATCGCCGAGCCTTGCCCCAGCGCGAAGGCGAGCGGCAACAGCGCGAGGATCGCGGCGATCGTCGTCATCGCGATCGGTCGCAGACGGTTGCGGCCGGCGGCCTGCAACGCGTCGTCCAAGGGCATCTCGTCGTCGCGCACCAGCGCCTGCAATTCCGACACATAGAAGATCGCGACCTCGGTCACGATGCCGATGATCATCGTCATGCCCATCATCGCGGAGATGTTCAACTCGATGCCGGTGATCCACAGGCCGATGAACACCGCGCCGGCCGCGAGCAGCGGCATCGCCAGCACCGCGAGCGCGACGCGCAGGCGCTCGTACAGGAACAGCAGGAGGCCGAACACGAGTGCGATCGCGGCGCCGAACACGGTCAACAGACCCTTGAAGGCGATCTGCTGTTGCTGGTACAGACCGCCAAGCTCGTAATAGACGCCCGAGGGCAGCAGGTTCGCATCGCCGAGCGCCTTCTGCACGTCGGCGATCGTCGAGCCGAGATCGCGCCCGTCGATGCGCGCGGTGACCGCGACCATCCGCTTCAGATTCGAGCGGCTGATCTCGGGCTGACCGGTGACGCTCACGCGATCGGCGACGCGCTTCAGCGCGAACAGATGTCCGTCCGGCGCGCGTATCTGTAGCTGACCCAGTTGCGTATCGGTCATCTGGCGCGCGCCGTTCACGCGCACGCGCACGCCGACCGTTTTAGGGCCGCTCTGGAACTGCGTCGCGACATTGCCTTCGAGCATGTCGGTGACGGCCTGCGCGATCGCTTGCGGGTCCATGCCTTCGGCCGCGGCTGCGGCGGGCAGAATGTGCAGCTCGATCGCGTCGCCGGCGGGGTTGATGCCGTCGTTCACGTCGACGATGCCCTGAATCCGGCCGATGCGCGCGGCCACCTTGCGCGCGGTGGTGTCGAGCGTGCGCGGGTCGTCGGAGAAGATCTTGATCTGCACCGGCTGCGGCACCGCGGTCAGATCGCCGATCAGGTCTTCCATCAGCTGCGCGAGCTCGATGCTGACGCCCGGCACCTGCGTGTCGATCTGCGAGCGGATTTCTTCCATCACGGCGTCGATCGGCTCGCGCTTGCCGGACTTCAGCCGCACGAAGAAGTCGCCCTTGTTCGGCTCGTTCAGATCGCCGCCGAGGCCCGCGCCGGTGCGGCGCGAATAGGTCGCGACGTTCGGGTTCGCGCGCACGATCTGCTCGATCTGCTTCATCAGCCGGTCCGTTTCGGTGATCGAGGTGCCCGGCTGCGTGTGATAGTCGAGCACGAAGCCGCCTTCGTCCATGCTCGGCATGAAGCCGCTGCCGACGCGCGTGAACGCGAACGCCGCAATGACGATCAACGGCACGACGCCGAGCAGCACGAGCGGCGGCCTCGCGATCACACGCCCGACCGTCAGCGCATAGCGCCGGTTCAGCCACGCGGCGAAACGTGTTTCCTGGTGCTCCTCGGCGTCTTTGGGCTTCAGCCAGTGGTCGCACAGGATCGGCACCGCGAGCCATGTGACGAGGAACGAAATGAACAGCGCGCTCGCCATCGTCAGCGACAGCGACTTGAAAAAGGCCCCCGTCACGCCCGACAGAAACGCGAGCGGCACGAAGATGATCAGTGTCGCCGCCGACGAACCCGCGAGCGGCCGCGTGAATTCGAGCGCCGCGGCCATCACGCGGCCGTGGAACGCGCGCGCGCCGGCTTCGCGCATGCGCCGCACGATGTGCTCGATCATCACGATCGCGTCGTCGATGACGAGGCCGACCGCGGCCGCCATACCGCCCAGCGTCATGATGTTGAAGCCCATGCCGAACACGTCGAGCAGCAGGATCGTCGCGGCCATCACGACCGGCACCAGCGCGACCGCGATCGCGGTGATCTTCCAGTTGCGCAGGAAGAAGAACAGCGTCAACGCCGCGAGCACGATGCCGATCATGATCGCGTCGCGCACGCTGGTGGCAGACGCGATCACGAGTTCGCTCTGGTCGTACCAGTTCGACAGATGCACGCCCGCGGGCATCTGCGGCTCGAATGCCGCGATCTTCGCGCGGATCGCGCGCGCCATCGCGACACTGTTGGCGCCGGGCTGCTGGTACACGTTCAGTAGCACCGCATCCTGACCATCGGCGGTGACGCGCATCCATTGCGGCACCACGCCCCGGCTCACCGCCGCGACGTCGCCGAGACGGATCTGCGCGCCGTTCGCATTGCCGTTGGCGGCCACGACGACGTTGCGCAATTCGTCGAGCTGCGTGATCGTCGAGTTCGTGACGACGAGGTACAGCTTGTCGTGATCCTCGATGCGGCCGTTCGCCATCAGCACATTGCTCGCGCCGATCGCCTTCGATACATCGGCGAGCGATAGCTTGTACGCGGCGAGGCGGGCGGGATCGACCGCGACTTCGAACTCGTCCTGCGCGCCGCCGGTCACCTCGACGCGCGCGACGCCTTCCACCGACGACAGCAGCGGCCGCATCTGGAACTGCGCGAGATCGTGCAGTGCGGACAGCGACTGCTGCGTCGACGTGAGGCTGTACGCGAGCACCGGAAACACGGTCGGGTCCATGCGCCGCACCTGCATCGTCGTGCCGGGCGGCAGCGTCGCGAGAATTTCGCTGATCGCCGATTGCGCCTGCAACGTCGCCTGCGCCATGTCGGTGCCCCAGTCGAAGTTCAGCGAGATCTGCGCGGCGCCGCGGCTCGTCGTCGATTCGACGTCGCGCACGTTCGGCACGCGGCGCAGTGCTTCCTCGACCGGCATCGTGACGAGCGTCGTCATCTGCTCGGCGGGGCGGTCGCCCGCGTTGAGCGACACGACCGCGCGCGGAAACGCGACGTTCGGAAACAGCGAGATCGGCAGACGGAATGCGCTCAGCGCGCCGGCTATCGCGAGCAAGGCGATGACGAACAGCAGCGAGCGGCGATGCGTCTGCATCCATTGACCGAAGTTCATCGCGCGCCATCCCCGCCGGCGCGTACCGCCATGCCATCTTTCAGCTCGTAGTTTCCGCTGCTCACGACGCCGAGCATGGGGTCGAGCGGACCGTCGACGCCGTAGCGCTCGCCGTTTTCGACCGCGATGCTGACCGCGACGCGGCGCGCCTTGTTTTGCGGCGTGATCTGGAACACGTACGCGTGTTGGCCGTCCCGCAGCACGGCCGCGCGCGGCACGATCCAGTGCGTGCCGGTGCGGGTCGCGATGTCGCCAGAAACGCGCGTGCCGGGGATGAACGGTGTCTGCGCGAGCGGTACCGTCGCGCCAATGTTGACCAGTTGCGATTGCGGATCGATCGCGGCTCCGACGAGCACCACGCGGCCTTCGATCGACGTCTGTGCGAGTGCCGTGGACAGGCCGTGCAGCGTGACGATGTCGCCGGGATGGATCGTTGCGGCGTCGGTGGGCTCGACGCCGAGCGTCACGTTTGCGCGCGCGTCGCGGCTCGCGCCACTCGCGAGTTGCATAATCGCCGCGCCGGCCTGCACCTGGTCGCCTTGTGCCGCCGATAGCTGCAGCACCACGCCGTCGAACGGCGCGGTCACGACCTTGTTGCCGCTCGTGATGCCGGTCTGATTTTGCGCGGCGAGCGCTTCGCGCGCATCGTCGACGGCCTTGCTCGCGCTGGCGAGCTGCGATTGCGTCGCGAGCCCCTTGTCGTACAGCGACCGGGTACGCACGAGTTCGCCTTGCGCGAGCGTCAGCGCGCTTCTCGCCTGGGTGGCGGCAAGCACGGCGGCAGGATCGGCCTGCACGACGAAGAGCGGTGTGCCGCGTTTGACGGTCTCGCCCGCCTGCACGCGCATCTGCACGATACGCGACAGGTAGGGCAGGTTGATCGTCGTCAGGTTCGACGCGGTGGCCGCGACGATCCCGAAGCCGCGCACCGGCTGCGCGATTGCGGCGCGCTGCACGCGCACGGTCTGTACCGCGACCGACGGTTGAGCTTCGCTGGCGGCGTTGTCGTCCGCACGAACCGGATGGACCGATGCATACAGCAGGATCGCGCAGACGAGCGGCGCGGCGACGGCCGCAACGCGCGGCCACGGATACCGCGATGAGAATAGGCTATTTCGCATGAGTGTCGATGAAAGTCTGAGCGGAAGAGAAAGCATCGGGAATCGCGCTGCCGAGCAGCGCCTGCAAGCCGATGCGTTGTTCGGCGAGCGCTTCGCGCAGCGTCGCGACGTCGATGCGTTTCGCGAGCGCGGCGCTTTGCGCATCGGTGTATGCGCCGAGCACGAGGTTGTGTTCGGCGTAGGCCGACGCGGCTTCGCGCGCGGCGCGCTCGACGCCGGGCAGCGCGGCTTCGGTCTGCTGCAATTGGCGCGCGAGAATCGCGCTGTCTTCGCGCAGCCGGGCGACGTCCGCATACGCCTGGTTCAGGCGGGTCTGGTACTCGTCGCGAAGCCGCTGGCGGGTCGCTTTTTCGATCGCGACGTTGCCCTGGTTGCGGTTGAAGATCGGCAGACTCAGGTTGACCTGAAAGCCGCTCGTGTAGATGTTCGACGTGTCGCGCGCCCGCACGAAGCCGACCGACAGACTCGGGAACTGGCTCAGAATCGCCGCGCGATATTTCTGCTCCTGCGCTTCGTAGCCTGCCTGCAGCGCGATCAGGTCGGGGCGGCGGCGGGCGAGCTCGGCGAGCGCTGAGTCGAGTGTGGCGTCGGGGAGCGGCGCGACGTCATCGTCGCTGCCCGATCGCAATTGCAATTGCACGTCGGGCGCGAGGCCCAGCAACGCATTCAGATCGTGATGGGTTTGCGCGGCCGCGCGCTCGGCATCGGTGTATTGCTTGCGGGCGTCGCCGTAGGCGAGCAGCGCGGCGGTGAGCGTATCGTCGGTCAGATTGCCAGCGGCGCGCGCCGCGGCCATGCGCTCGTAGCGCGTGCGCGCGAGCTCGCGCTGCTGTTGCAACAGCGGCAGCGTGCGCTGCTGGAAGCAGCGCTTCACGAACAGCTGCCGCGCTTGCGCGACGACCTGCCATTCCTGCCACAGCAGGCCGAGATCGGTCTTCGCGAGCGTCGCGTCGGCGGACTGTTTATTCGCGCTGCGCAGCACGATCGCCATCACGTCGATGCTGAGGCCATAATTGAACGCGCGCGTGGTGCCGGCCGCGCCGGGATAATCGCTCGACACGCTCAGTTGCGGGTCGGGCAGCAGACCCGCCGAATAGGCCTGCGCGCCGGCGATGCCGAGATCGTCGCGGGCCAGCTTCAGATCGGGGTTGTTGGCGACCGCGAGCATCGCGACTTCATCGATGTCGAGCCCGTCGGCGGGATCGAAACGATGCGCGGCCAGTTCGGGCAGCGGCATGCTAGCGGGATCGATGCGGATCCGTTCGAGCGATCGCGCGGACGTCGAGGTGTCCTGCGGCGCGAGCGGCTCGCGGTGATAGGTCGCGCAGCCGCTCATCAGCAGCACGCACAACGGCATCAGTGCGCGCCGACGCAGCGCCGCCACGGGATGGAAATCAGGCAAAATCCGGCTCCTGCGAATCATCGGAAGGGGCGAGCGACTCGCGAACGAGGCCTCGCAGAGAGGGCTGATTGTCCGCAGCGCGCGCTTAAGACAGGCTTAACGTCGAATCGCGCGACCCGGGCCGTGCGAAATCGACGCGTCGTCCGTACCCCGTAAGCGTTCGTTAAGCTGCGACGGCCGATAATGCGGCGGCCAAAACCGCACCAAGGAGAGGAGAGGCCATGCGCCTGCTACTGGTCGAAGACGACGACATGATCGCGGAATCGGTGCTGGGCGCGATGCGCCGCGCCGGCTACGCGATCGACTGGGCCGAGGACGGCCGCGCGGCGGAACTGTCGCTCGATAACGGCGTGTACGACCTCGTGCTGCTCGACCTCGGCCTGCCGAAAAAAGACGGCATCGACGTGCTGAACGCGTATCGCCGCAACGGCGGCGCGGCGCCCGTGATCATCCTGACCGCGCGCGACGCGGTCGACGAACGCATCCGCGGTCTCGACGCCGGCGCCGACGACTACCTGATCAAGCCGTTCGATCTCGACGAACTGGCCGCGCGCATTCGCGCGCTGCTGCGCCGGCGCACCGGCCAGAAGCAGCCGGTCTACAGTCACGGCGAACTGACGCTCGACCCCGCCGCGCATGAAGTGACCAAGGACGGCGTGCCGCTGCCGCTGGTGCCGCGCGAATTCGCGTTGCTGCAGGCGCTGATCGAGGAGCCGACCCGCGTGTTCACGAAGGCCGAGCTCGAAGAAAAGCTGTACGGCTGGGGCGAGGAAGTCGGCAGCAATACGATCGAAGTGCATGTGCACAGTCTGCGGCGCAAGATCGGCGCGGATCAGGTGGTGACCGTGCGCGGGGTCGGCTACCGCCTGAAGAGGTGCGGATGACGTCGATTCGCCGCTGGCTGCTCGGCTGGCTGATCTTCGGCATGGCGGCGGCGTCGATGATCGCGGCTTTCGCGATCTTCCATACCGCGCGGCGCGAGGCGAGCGAGCTGTTCGACTACGAACTGCGCACCGTCGCGCTGTCGCTGCCGTCGGCGCTGAGCGGCGCGGGCAGCCGCGAGCGTCGCAACCCCGACCTCGGCGATCTCGCCGACGACCGCATCGTCATCGAAATCTGGGACCGCGGCGGTACGCTCGTCTATCGCTCCGCGCAGGCGCCGGTGTTCGAGCGTCTGCCGCCGGGCTTTCACACCGTGCCGCGCGGCGAATACCACTGGCGCATCTTCGGCGTCGCGCAGACAGACCGCTATGTGCAGGTCGCGCAACCGGTCTCGGTGCGCGAAGAACTCGCGTTGCATCTCGCGCTGCACACGCTGTGGCCGCTCGGCGTGCTGCTGCCGGTGACGATCGCGCTGGTGCTGCTGGTGGTCGCGCGCGGGCTCGCGCCGATCGGCGGGCTGTCGCGCGCGCTCGCGACGCGTTCGATCGATTCGCTCGAACCGCTGCGGCTCGACGGCAACCTGCCGGTCGAAATCCGGCCGCTCGTCGAAGCGCTGAACGATCTGCTGCAACGGTTGCATACGGCGTCGCAGGCGCAGCGCACGTTCATCGCCGATGCCGCGCACGAGCTGCGCTCGCCGCTCGCGGCGCTGAAGCTGCAACTGCAGGCGGCGTCGCGCGATGGATCGCTGAGAGGCGAGGGGCAGACGCTCGAGCGCGTCGAACATCGGGTGAACCGGATCATCCACCTCGTGCAGCAACTGCTGACGCTCGCGCGCGAAGACGCCCAGCCGGTCACGTCGACGGTGCCGGTCAGCTTGCGCCGCATCGGCGAGCAGGCGGTCAGCGATTGTTCCGTGCTCGCGGAGTTGCGCGAGATCGATCTCGGCCTCGAATGCGAACACGCGCGCACGCCGAACGACGCCTATACGGTGCTCGCGGAGCCGCACAGTATCAGCGTGTTGTTAGGGAACCTGATCAATAACGCAATCCGTCATACGCCACCGGGCGGCCGTGTCGACGTGGTGCTGCGACGCATGGGCGAGCGCGTGGGCTTCGAGGTCGTCGACAGCGGTTCGGGAATTCCCGAGGCGGAACTCGAACGCGTGTTCGACCCTTTCTATCGCGGCGAGGAGTCGAAGGGCGAGGGCAGCGGGCTCGGTCTCGCGATCGTCGCGCGGATCGCCGAGCGGCATCAGCTCGGCCTGTCGCTGAGCAACAATGTCGGGGCGCCCGGTTTGCGGGTGTCGGTCACGGGGCTGCGCGCGCCCGCCGCCGACGCGCCCGTCACGGCCGCGAATTGACGATCGTCATTGCGGCTCGGGTTGTCACAAGCACGTAGGCGCACGCTGCTACAATCTCATTTTTACAGATCGACAGATTGGTTGTGCACTATGGGTTTCGAACAACTCGCTGAACTGAAGAAGCAACTGGCCGCGGCGCGTGCCGCCGCAGAGTCCGCCGGCAAGCCCGATCGCAAATCGGCCACGCGCCCCGCTTCGAAGTCCGCTGGCAAGCCCGCTTCAAATTCAGCGGCACATCCTGGTTCACATGGCGAGCGTGGCGCCAATCCGGGCACGAAGCCCGGTGGCCGGCCCGGCGCGAAGCCGGCCGCAAAGGCCGGCGCTCGCCCGGACGGCAAGCCGGGTACGCGAGCCGGCGGCCCGCAGTCGGCGCGCCACACCGCGCCCGCCAAGCCGGCGGTGGACGCCAAGCCGGTGGACCCGGTGGTGCGCTCGATCGGTCGTCTGCAAAAACGTTTCCCGGTTGCTTTCCCGAAGAATCCGGCCCCGAAGCTGCCGCTGAAGATCGGCATTTTCGAAGACCTCGTCGTGCATGCGAAGGAACTGTCGCTGAGCGAAGCCGAACTGCGCGACGCGATCAAGACGTGGTGCCGTGGCGGGCGCTACTGGAAGAGCCTCGTCGAAGGCGCGGCGCGCGTCGACCTGGCGGGCGTCGAAGCCGGCAAGGTCACGGCGCAGGAAGCGGCGGGTGCTCAGCGCCTGCTCGCGCATCGCGCGGCGAAGGGCGCGCAGAAGGCCGCCACCGCGACGGCAAGCGCGAATGCGCCGACCGATGCAGGTACACCGGCCGAGGGCGCGGCCGCTGAAGCGTCACATGCCGAAGCAGCGGTAGCGGCAGTCGCGGAACAAGCGGCCCGCCAGGCGGATGTCGCTGCTGCGTCGCCGGAACCCGTAGCGGCGGATGCCGCCGGGAGCGCGGACACCCAGGCGCAGACCAGCGCGCAACACGAACCGCAAGCCACCGCTCCCGCCTCGCCCCCCTCCCAAGCCTAACCTTGGCAAAGCCCGTCATGGCCTCGATCACGAGGCCATGACGGGCGGCGCAGCCGTCAACCGGCTGCGCACGAATCCCACATGCTCGCGCAGCACGTAAAACGCATCCGCATACGCGAGCGGCATGCGCAGGTGGCTCAGGGCCGCCTCGATCTCGTCCAGTTGCCCCAGTAGCTGCGTGCGCTCCTCGTCGGTTGCGCCGGCGAGCGCGTGCCGCTCGATCGCGATCAGCGAACCGTAATAACGATAGATGCGCGAGCGCACCCGCCACCGGTACAGCGCCGGAATCACGCGCATGGCGGGCAACAGCAGCACGGCGACCGGCAACAGCAGGAAGAGCGTACGATCGCCGATGCTCGCGAGCCAGAAAGGCAGCGTCCGATACAAAAAGCCCTTGCCGGTCCGGTAATAGCGCTGCGCGTCTTCGCTGATCGGATATTCGTGCTCGACCGGGTTCGGGAACTGGCCGGCGTGCTGCAACAGGCCCGCGGCGCCGTGCACTTCCTGCGCCGCCTCGATCAATAGATCCGAAATCGCCGGATGCAGCGTGCTGCGCGCGACCAATTCGACCGTCGGACTGATCAGGTGGACGGTCTCGGGCGGAATGCGCCGCTTCAGATCGAGCACGCCGGGCGGCAAGTCGATCTGGTCGAGAAACGGAAAGACGCGTGTATAGGCGCTCGCTTCGTCGAAATTCATCACCGAGATGCCGGGTACGCGCAATAGCCGCAGCATCAGGCCGCGCGTTGCCGAATCGCCGCTCAGAATCGCCGCGTCGACCTCGCCGGCAACCAGTTGCGTGGCGGCCTGCAGGCCGTCGCTCGGCACTAGCGTCGTGGCGCCGCCGGGCTCGATGCCGTTCGCCGCGAGCAGTTGCAGCGCGAGCAGCCGCGTGCCGCTGCCTTCGCGGCCGACCGCGATCCGCTTGCCTTCGAGCTGCGCCAGTTGCGTGAGCGCCGCGCCGCGATAGAACACGACGATCGGCACATAGAACACGCTGCCGAGCGACACCAGCGACGAAGTATCGAGCCCTTCGGCCACCCCGCCCTGCACGAGAGCGATATCGACGTGCTGCTTCGGATCCAGCAGCCGCTGCAGGTTCTGCACGGAACCGTCGGATTCGAGCACGTTCAGGCGGATGCCGTTGCGCGCGAGGATCTTGCGGTACTGGTTCGCGGTGACGACGAACGAGCTGTCGCGCGGGCCGGCGCTGATCGTGATCGTGCGCGGCGGCGCCGGATTGGCGATCCAGACGATCAGCACGATCGCGAACGCGATCAGCAGCGCCGTGATGAAGTAGGGCAGCAGGTGCTCGCGCCATTCGGCGCGCGTAGGTTCGGCGGGAAAGTGCGGAGGCCGCGGACGCTGCGCTTTCATGAAGACTCCGTGCGGGAAGCCAGGTGAAGGCATTGTCGCCTGTGCGGGGCGGCTTTGCCGTCGACTGTTCGCTCTATTGACCGGGCGCGCGGCGCCGCGTCGCCGTGTTCACGCACGCGGCGCTCAAACGCGCTTGAACAACTGCCGCGCGAGCGAGCACATCAGCAGCGTCGCCGGCGATTCGTCCTGCAGGCGCCGGCTCATGATGATCGGCGACGCGGCGCTTGCCGACGGAATCGGCCGGTACGCGACGCCATGCGCGCGCAAGCCCTCGACGCTCTCCGGCACGAGACACACGCCGACCTGCGCGGCGACCAGCCCCAGCGCGGTCTGCAACTCCCGCACTTCATGGATCGCTTTCGGCTCCAGCGCCTGATCGTGCATTGCCGAGATCTGCTGGTCCGCATAGCTCGGCCGCGGCGTGCTCGGATAGACGATCAGCGTTTCCTCGGCGAGCGCGGCAAGCGTGAGCGGCTTCTTTTGCCGCGCGAGTGGATGGTCCTGCGGCAACGCGGCGATCATCCGTTCCTCGACCAGCACTTCGCGCGCGAGTTGCGCATCGTCGAAGCGCAGCCGGCCGAAGCCGACGTCGATGCGGCCACCTTTGAGCGCGGCCAACTGCTCGATCGTGAACATCTCGATCAGCGACAGCTCGATGTGCGGCGCGGCCTCGCGAAACGAGCGGATCACCGCGGGCAGCGCGCCATACAGCGTCGACGGTACGAAGCCGATCACGATGCGTTCCGCGAGTTGCGCGAGCCGACGCGTGAGCGGCGCGAGCTCGTCGGCTTCATCGATCAGACGTTTCGCCTGCGTGTAGAAAATGCGGCCGGCTTCGGTGAGCCGCAACGGCCGCGAGCCGCGCTCGAACAGCGGCAGGCCGACACTTTCCTCGATCTGCTGGATCTGCCGCGACAGCGGCGGCTGTGTCATATGCAGACGATTGGCCGCCCGCGTGATGTTCATTTCCTCGGCGACCGCGATGAAGTAGCGAAGTTGGCGAAATTCCATGCATGCCTCTGAGGTGTGATGCGTCGGCGATTGGTGTTGCGTTGGTCTGCTGCGCGTTGGGTGCTGCCGGTTGCGGTACGGTGCTGCCGCCGCGGCGCTGCGCGAGGGCAACGAATGATAGCAACAGCGCCGCTAAACACCGGCCAGATGACGCACGAGCGCCTTTTCCGCGCGCGGCAGCGCATTCAGCTCGCGCATGCTGTTGCCGTCGTTCGTCACCAACGAGTGGCAGCTGTTTGCGGGATCGGGCGTGCGCGCGCTCGTCGAACGCTTATGGCCGATGCTGGCGGGCATCGTACTCGGCACGCTGGTTGCGGCAGCTCGGTCAGCGCGTGCGCGGGCGTATCAGTGCGGCGAGTTTTCGTCGCTGGTTCTTTATCTGTCTGCTCGGCCCCGGCGTTCAATCGATGGCGCGCGCATTCGTTTAAAAGACGTTGGGAGCAGCGGATCGCGGAGGAGGGAGATCGTGTGGCCCATTATTCTCGATACGCTCGGCGCGCTCGCGGTGCTCGCGAGCGTGGCCGCGCACATCGCGCTGCTGCTCAGCAGCGAACAAAAGCACGGTGAATAAAAGCGCTTTGAGTGTGTAGCGCCTGATCGTGGCGTCTGCCCGTAGGAGTCTTGTGCGGTTGCACGTCTCGGCTGCCGCGTGCCGCTCTTGCGGTCGGTCAGCGCGCGCTTGCGCGACGCCGACGCCGCGGCGCAAGCCAAACAGCATCAATCGTCGTAAGCCACGCGTAAACGGGGCCATCGAGGTCTGATGCGAATCGATTGTTCGTCGGAAGCGGCGTATCAATTCGTCTCGAGCCGCTTTATCCGGCCTCGCGCCATGCCTAAATTAACGACCAGTGACAGCGCCACTGCATTTCCGGCTTTTATTGGCGTGGACCCGCGACTCCTCGCGAGGCATGCCGGCGCGAACCATTGAAAGGACACGATGATGAGCAAGCTCACAGGCAAGGTAGCGGTTGTAACGGGTGCATCGAAAGGGATCGGAGCGGCGATTGCGAAGGCATTGGCGACGCAAGGCGCGTCGGTCGTGGTGAACTATGCGTCGAGCCGCGCGGGCGCCGACAAGGTGGTCGCCGATATCACGGCGGCGGGCGGCAAGGCGGTCGCGGTTGGCGGTGACGTGTCGAAGGCCGCGGACGCGAACGGCATTATCGATACGGCGATCGAAACGTACGGGCGGCTCGACGTTCTCGTCAACAACTCGGGTGTCTATGAATTCGCGGCGCTCGAAGAGATCACCGAAGCGCATTTCCATAAGCACTTCGATGTCAACGTGCTCGGGCTGCTGCTCGTGTCGCAGGCGGCGGCCAGGCATCTGGGCGAAGGCGGCAGCATCGTCAACGTGAGCTCGGTCGTGACCCGCATCACGCCGGCGACCACCGCGGTCTACACGGCGACCAAGGGCGCGGTCGATGCGATCACCGGCGTGCTCGCGAAGGAACTCGGACCGCGCAAGATCCGCGTGAATTCGGTGAATCCGGGCATGGTCGAGACCGAGGGCACCCACAGCGCCGGCGTGATCGGCTCGGACTTCGAAACGTGGGCGATCAGCACGACGCCGCTCGGCCGTATCGGCCAACCCGACGATATCGCGGATGTCGTCGCGTTCCTCGCTTCGGACGATGCACGCTGGTTGACGGGCGAGAGCCTGATCGCGAGCGGCGGGTCGCGTTAAGTCTGAAGGGGTTGCCAACGCTGGTGGCAACCCGCGCAACAATTCGAGCGCGATCGCGGGCGGCGGGGCCGGCGGCATGAAGGCCACGCCGCTCCTTGCAGCGACGGCGCGCGAGCTACGCGCGTTGAACATCGCCCCGCGAGACCTCTGTTTCGGCTCCCGGCAACTCCACCGCAAAAAACGCGTCGAGCAGATTCGAACCCGGCCGCTCGGCGAGCCGCGTCAGCGATTCGATCATCTGCACGCGGCAATCGAGCAGCGGCACCATCCGGATCCGCCGCGACTCGTTGAACTCTGCGCGCGCAATGACGCCGACGCCGATTCCCTGCGCGACCGCTTCCTCCAGCGCCTCGCGGCCATCCACGTACATGACCGGCTCGACTTGCAACGACTCGCGCACGAGCTCGATTTCGAGCAGTTGTTGGGTGACCGATTGCGGCTCGCGGAAGATCATCGGCTGTTCGACGAGCTCCGCGTAACTCAGCCGGCGCTTCTTCGCGGCCGGGTAGCTCGCCGGCACCATCGCGACCAGCGGATCGCGCCGCAACACGCGCGACTGCAAGCGGCTATGCACCTGCGGCGCGGCCGTGATCGCCGCGTCGACCGCGCTCGACAGCACGCGCTGCATGCACTCTGCCGCATTGGCGATCGACAGCGTGACGACGATGCCCGGGTGCCGCTGGCGAAACGCGCCGATCAGCGCGACGGCGAGATCGGGCGCATCGGCCGCGAGCGATAGCGAACCCGACTCCAGCCCGCCCGCTGATTCGAGCAGTTGGCGCGCCTCCCGCTCGCAACTGAGCATGTGCCGCGTCACGCTGAACAGGCGCAGCCCGAGTTCAGTCGTCTCCACGCCGCGCGGCCCGCGCTCGAACAGCTTGACGCCGTAATCCTGTTCGAGCCGCCGCACGTGATCCGACACCGCCGGCTGCGTCAGCGACAACGCCTGCGCCGCTTTCGAAAAGCCGCCATGTTCCGCGACCGCATGGAACGCCCGCAATTGCGCGTATTGCACGTGTGCCTCGCCAGCAAATAAGTTTTTGCGATACCGTCATCGATTATATCGATTTTACCGATGGACAACGCTTCTGTATCGTGTGAGCTATCGAGATAGCGATATCGGAGTTGCGGACATGGAAAGCGCGATCGGCGGTTCGGCGGCGACATTGGCCGTGGCAGCCGCGGCAACATCGACCCGTTGCACCACACCCTGCGCCGCGCCGGCTGGCGGCGAGCCTTATCTGCTGACGCCGGGCCCGCTCACCACGGCACTATCGACGAAACAGGCGATGCTGCGCGACTGGGGCTCGTGGGACGGCGAGTTCCGCGCGATGACCGCCGAGTTGCGCGCGAGCCTGCTGGAGATCGCCGGCGACACCGCGGGCGACTACGACTGCGTGCCGCTGCAGGGCAGCGGCAGCTACTGCGTCGAAGCGATGCTCGGCAGCCTGATTCCGCGCGACGGCCACGCGCTCGTGCTCGCGAACGGCGCGTACGGCAAGCGCGCGGCGATCACGCTTGGCTATCTCGGCCGCGCCTGCACACTGCTCGACAAGGGCGACTACCTGCCGCCGCGCGGCCTCGAAGTCGAGCGCATGCTTGCCGCCGATCCATCGATCACGCACGTGGTCGCAATCCATTGCGAAACGAGCTCGGGCATCCTCAATCCGCTCGATGAGATTGCAGCCGCGGTCGCGAGGCACGGCCGCAAACTGCTGATCGATTCGATGAGCGCCTTCGGCGCGGTGCCGCTCGACGTGCGGCAGATCGCGTGCGAGGCGTTCGTGTCGTCGGCGAACAAGTGCATCGAGGGCGTGCCGGGTTTCGGCTTCGTGATCGCGCGCAAGAGCGCCCTGCGCGAGGCGAAAGGCCGCAGCCATTCGCTCGCGCTCGATCTCTACGATCAATGGGAGGTGATGAATCGCACGGGCCAGTGGCGCTTCACGCCGCCCACGCATACGGTGGCCGCGTTCCTCGAGGCGCTGCGTCTCTACCAGCTCGAAGGCGGGCAGCCCGCGCGGCTCGCGCGCTACGCCAACAATCGCGACGTGCTGGTGGCCGGCATGCACGAGCTTGGCTTCGAGCCGCTGCTCAACGGGCGCTGGCGCTCGCCGATCATCGTGACGTTTTTTTCGCCGGCGCATCCGTCGTTCGAGTTCGCGCGCTTCTATGAACTGATGAAGGAGCAGGGCTTCATCATCTATCCGGGCAAGCTGACGGTGGTCGACAGTTTCCGCATCGGCTGCATCGGTCAGGTCGACGAGCAGGTGATGCGACGCGTGGTCGATGCCTGCGCGCAAGCGCTGCGCACGATGGGCGTCACGCACGCGGGGCCGCCGCCCGCCGCGCTCGACGAACGCAAGGCGCTCGCGCAGGCGGTCTGAGCTGCGACAGCAAACCCGCGACAGCAAACCCGATACATTCGGATTCCTGGGGAGTCAAGCAGATGAAATACGTGAAGGCAGTGATTTTCGATTGGGCCGGCACGGTGGTCGACTACGGTTCACGCGCGCCGATGGGCGCCTTCGTCGAGACCTTCGAGCAGTTCGGCGTGCCGATCACGATCGACGAAGCGCGCGGCCCGATGGGCATGGCCAAGCGGCCGCACATCGCGGCGCTGATGGCGCTGCCGCGCGTCGCGCAGGCTTGGGCCGAGCGCCACGGCCATACGCCGACCGACGCCGATATCGACGCCGTGTACGACGTGTTCGTGCCGAAGAACATCGCGGTCGCGGCGAGCTATAGCGCGGTGATCCCGGGCGTCGCCGAAGTCGCGAGCGCCTTGCGTCAGAACGATATCCGCATCGGCACGACGACCGGCTATACCCGCGAGATCATCGACGAAATCGTACCGGGCGCGGCCGCGCAGGGCTTTGCGCCGGACAGCATCGTGTGCACCGGCGATACGCCGGAAGGGCGGCCGTCACCGTACATGATCTACCGGACGCTGCCGCTGCTCGGCGTGTGGCGCGCGAAAGAGGCGATCAAGGTCGACGACACCGAGGTCGGCATCGAGGAAGGCATCAACGCCGGCACGTGGGCGGTCGGTGTCGCGGTGAGCGGTAACGCGTTCGGCATGAGCGAGGCGGAGGTGAAGGCGTTGCCGGCCGACGAATTCGCCGCGCGCCGCAACGCCGCGACGGCCAGGCTGAAGGCGGCGGGCGCGCATTACGTGATCGATAGCGTCGCGGATCTGATGCCGGTCGTGTACGACATCGACGCACGGCTCGCGCGCGGCGAGCGGCCTTGAAGCGTCACTTGAAGAAACCGACCGCGAGATCGATGAACTCGCGCACCTTGCGCGGCACGAACTCGCGGCTCGGATACACCAGCGACACGGCCACGTCGCCATTGAGCACCGCATAGCCGTCGAGCACGCGCACCAGCGTGCCGGCGCGCAACTCGTCCTCGACCATTTCGAGCGGCAGCAGCGCGATGCCCATCGCGCCCAGCGCGGCCTGCTTCTGCATGATCATGCTGTTGACCGTGAACGATGCATCGATGGCGATGCTCTCGCCGCTGTCGTCGCCGTCCTCGCTCGCGCTTTCGGCATCGCCGTTACTCTTGCGGAAGATCCACATCGGGCCGGTCGTGTCGAACGGCGCGGCAATCAGCCGATGCCCGTCCAGTTCGGCCGGCGTTTGCGGATGACCGGCCTGCGCGAGATACGCGCCCGCTGCCACCGGCACCGCGTGCGAGTTGATCAGACGCCGCGCCACCAGCGACTCCGAGCGGATCATATGCTCGGTCACGATGCCGACATCGAAGCCACCTTCGAGCAGATCGACCCGTTTTTCCGTCAGCGTGACGCGCAGGTTGACTTGCGGAAAGCGCGCCTGATATTCGGCGAACAGCGGCGTTAGCCGAAACAGCGAAAAACTGCCGAGCGCGACGATGCGCAGGTCGCCGGCCACGTCGCGCGAGGCCGTGGTCGCGCGCGACTCCACTTCCTCCAGTTCGGCGAGCAGCACGCGGCAACCGTCCGCGTATTGCGCGCCGGCCTCGGTCAGCACGACCTTGCGCGTGGTGCGCTGAAACAGGCGAATGCCGAGATGCTGTTCGAGGCTCGACACATGACGCGTGACGACCGACGTCGACACGTTCAGTTGCCCGGCGGCCTGCGCGAAGCTGCCGACATCGGCCACCTTGACGAAGGCCTGCATGGCCTGAAAAAGATTGATCATTCGAGTCCAAAAAACGTCTTTGTTGTAGCGGACGGCGTGGCGCATGCGCGCGCGTCGTGGCCGCTTTCGGCGCGCCAGCGGCGCTCGTTTTCGATGCGATCGATCAGCTTCGGCCCGACTGCGTTGCGATACCAGCGCAAGCCCCAGTTGGTCTTGTCCAGATGCGTATGCCCTTCGATGAAACCGGGCAGCAGCAGCGCGGCGATCCGGCCATCGACGATCGACACCTCGGCGCGCTTGCCGTCGGCGAGCCGCACGTGGGTGACCAGCGAGGCGTTCGTCGCGGGACGCGGGGTGGTCGTGGTCATGGGCGGCGGGCAAGGGGAATGAACGGGATGAAAGGGGTGAACGGCCGGTGCGTTGACGCAACCCGCGATGCTACCCTTAGACGATAATAAATTCGCCCCCCGTTACGGCAAATACAGCGTGAATTAATCCGGAAATTCGGCGCGGAGAGATTGCGGCGCGAGGCCGCGCCGACCGGCAAAATCCAAGGCCGGACGGCGGTTCACGGTATACTCCCGCGTAACTTGCCTGATCGCCAGGCTTGCCCGATACTCAGCTGTTATCCCCAAATCTCCCTGTACGTCGAGTTTAACGCTACTGCTTATGAGTACAATCCTTGAAAGTCTTCCGATCGGCCAGAAGGTCGGTATCGCGTTTTCCGGCGGCCTCGACACTAGCGCCGCGCTGCACTGGATGCGCAAGAAGGGCGCCGTGCCGTACGCCTACACGGCCAACCTCGGTCAGCCCGACGAAGACGATTACGATTCGATCCCGCGTCGCGCCACGCAATATGGCGCCGAAGGCGCGCGCCTGATCGACTGCCGCGCGCAGCTGGTCTCGGAAGGCATCGCGGCGCTGCAGTGCGGCGCGTTTCATATCTCGACGGCGGGCGTCACCTACTTCAACACGACGCCGATCGGCCGCGCCGTGACCGGCACGATGCTGGTCGCCGCGATGAAGGACGACGGCGTCAACATCTGGGGCGACGGCAGCACGTACAAGGGCAACGACATCGAGCGCTTCTACCGCTACGGTCTGCTCGTGAACCCGGACCTGAAGATCTACAAGCCGTGGCTCGACCAGCTGTTCATCGACGAACTCGGCGGCCGCTCGGAAATGTCCGAGTTCATGCGCCAGTCGGGCTTCGACTACAAGATGTCGGCCGAAAAGGCGTATTCGACCGACTCGAACCTGCTCGGCGCGACGCACGAAGCGAAGGATCTCGAAAGCCTCGAGTCCGGCATCAAGATCGTCAACCCGATCATGGGCGTCGCGTTCTGGCGCGACGACGTGCAGATCGCGAAGGAAGAAGTGACGGTCCGCTTCGAGGAAGGCCAGCCGGTCGCGCTGAACGGCCAGACGTTCCCGAACGCGGTCGAGCTGCTGCTCGAAGCGAACCGGATCGGCGGCCGTCACGGTCTCGGCATGAGCGACCAGATCGAAAACCGCATCATCGAGGCGAAGAGCCGCGGCATCTATGAAGCCCCGGGCCTCGCGCTGCTCAACATCGCATACGAGCGTCTCGTCACCGGCATCCACAACGAAGACACGATCGAGCAGTTCCGCGAGAACGGCCGCCGCCTCGGCCGTCTGCTGTACCAGGGCCGCTGGTTCGATCCGCAGGCGATCATGCTGCGCGAAACCGCGCAGCGCTGGGTCGCGCGCGCGATCACCGGCGAAGTGACCGTCGAGCTGCGCCGCGGCAACGACTACTCGATCCTCAGCACGAAGTCGCCGAACCTCACGTATCAGCCCGAGCGTCTGTCGATGGAAAAGGTCGCATCGACGTTCTCGCCGCGCGACCGCATCGGCCAACTGACGATGCGCAACCTCGACATCACCGACACGCGCGACAAGCTGCGCATCTACTCGCAAGTGGGCCTGCTGTCGTCGAACGAGACGTCGGCGCTGCCGCAGGTGAAGGGCGACAAGGAGTAAAGCGGCGCGTCTGATTACCTGAACGTCGCATCGATCGATGGGCCGGCTCGCGAGAGCCGGCCCATTTTCTTTGGGGCTCCCGGATGCGCTCCGGCGCCTGGGCGCGATCCCACATTCTGTGCTCAAGTTTCGCGTGCCTATGCCGTTGACATAAGTTAAGCCCATTCTGGAACCCTTCCGTGCAACCCGCTTACAGTAACGACCGCCTCGCCAGCCGGATGCCAGTCGACTCGACCGCCGCCGGCGAACCCGAGGTCGAGTCTTCGGTCATCGAGTGGCTGTTGCACGACGACCAGGTGATGCGCGAGTGCTTCACGCATGCGGCGGAGATTCTGAAGAGCGTGACCGGCGCGGCAATTACCGCGATCGTGCTGCTCGACGAGGAGCATCAGCACTATCGCGCCGAAGTCGGCATGGCGATGCCGCTCGTCACGCGTGCGCGCTCGCTCGCCGACTACGCGGTGCGCGATGCCGACCTGTTCGTGATCGAGGATGCGCACAACGACAGCCGCTTCGGCGAATGCATGCTCGTCAAGCGTCATCCGTTCGTGCGCTTTTACGCGGCGATCGCATTGCGCGCGCCGAACGGCGAGATCGTCGGCGCGCTGTGCGCGATGGACCCGGCGCCGGGCCGGCTCGACGCGGGCCGGCGCGGCGTGTTTTACCACCTGCGCGCGATGATCGAAAACGATCTGAAGATGCGCACGGCCACTGCGATCGATCCGCTCACCCAGTTGTACAACCGGCGCTTTCTGCTCGAAACCATCGCGCGCCGCTGGAAGGAGGCGCGCGACGGCGACGTGATGGGCTCGGTGGTCGTCGACGTCGACTGGTTCAAGCAGTACAACGACACCTACGGTCATCAGGCCGGCGATCACTGTCTGAGTCTGGTTGCCTCCGTGATGCAGGCCGCCGCCGACAGCGAGCGCATCGTGGTCGGGCGCATGGGCGGTGAGGAGTTCGGAATGCTGGTGCTCGAAGCGCAACCATCGATGCTCGAAGACACGCTCGAAACGCTGCGCCAGCGCGTGGCGGACCTCGCGATCGAGCATCGCGCGTCGCCGCTTGGGGTGGTGACGGTCAGCATTGGCGGGTCGCTCACGCGTATCAGCGACCTGTCGCGCCCCGCGCATCGCGACGGTTTCGCGAGCGCTGACCGTGCGTTGTATCGCTCGAAGCATCAAGGACGAAATCGCGTGACGATGGCGTAGCGGGCGTTGGCGATTACGTCGGTACGGCTCTATCTTCAGTCATGGCGCATTGCTTATAGGACCATCGTCCCATTTTCACCCGTTGCCATCGTGGCAATATGGATGCGCGTAGTGAACGTCGACGCAGTCGCCGGGTGCGACAGCAGGGTGCTTTACGATGCGCATCATTCAAACGTTGCTGTACATCGCGGCGTTCTGCTCAGGCATGATCGTCGGCCCCGCGGCGAGCGTCGCCGCCCAAAGTGTCGCCGCGCAGCCGGCCGCCTCGTCGGCCCTCCCGGCATCCCCAACCGCCGCGGCGTCGGCTCCCGCAGCGCGCCGGATCGATCTCGGCAATCAACCGTTCACGGGCGATTTCGACGCCATGCTCGACCGGCGTCTGATCCGCGTGCTGGTTCCCTACAGTCGAACGCTCTATCTGAATGAGCAAGGTCACGAACGTGGGCTGACCGCCGGTCTCATGCGGGACTTCGAGCGTTATGTGAACAAGAAGTACCAGGCGACGCTCGGCAAGCGTCCGCTCACCCTGGTCATCATTCCGACGACTCGCGACCAGTTGCTCCCGGGGCTGATAGCGGGCCGGGGCGACATCGCCGCGGGCAATCTGACGGTCACGGAGGTCCGCCTGAAGCAGGTCGACTTCGTGGCGCCGCGTGACCGGACAGCAGTACGCGAAGTGGTCGTGACCGGGCCGAAGTCGCCGGCCCTCGCGAAGCTCGACGATCTCAGCGGTAAGACGGTCCATGTGCGGCCCAGCAGCAGCTATTACGAGAGCCTGAACGCGTTGAACGCGCGTTTTGGCAAGGAAGGCAAAGCTCCGGTGAAACTCGTGCCGCTGCCCGACGCGCTCGAGGACGAGGACGCGATGGAGATGCTCAATGTCGGGCTGCTCCAGATCCTCGTCGTGGACGACTGGAAGGCAAAGGTATGGGCGCCGGTACTGGCTGGAATCGTCGTGCACAACGATATTTCGGTGCGCGACGCAGGCTACATCGGCTGGGCGGTGCGCTTCAAGAGCCCCAAACTGCGGGACGCGATCAACGACTTCTACCTGAATTACGTGAAGAAGCAGAGTGTCGCGGAAGTCCGTCTGCAGCAGGAAATGAAGCGCATCAAGCAGATCTCCAACAATACGGAGTCAGCGGAGCTGAAGCGGTTCGGGCAGACGGTCGGTCTTTTCGAAAAATACGGTGCGAAGTACCGCTTCGATCCGCTTTTGCTGGCGGCTCAGGGCTATCAGGAATCCCAGCTGAACCAGAGCGCCCGCAGTCACGTTGGCGCAATCGGGATCATGCAGTTGATGCCAGCCACGGGGAAGGAACTTGCGGTTGGCGACATCAGGGTGGCGGAGTCCAACATACATGCGGGAGCGAAATATCTCGATGTGCTGATGGCCCGTTACTTTCCCGATGCTCACTTCTCGGAAAGGGACCGCTCGCTATTCGCATTCGCAAGCTACAACGCAGGACCCGCAAAGATCGCCAGAATGCGCAAGGAAGCGGTGGCGCGCGGTCTCGATCCTAACAAGTGGTTCAACAATGTCGAAATCGTAGTCGCCGAGAAAATCGGCATCGAGCCAACGACGTACGTGCGCAATGTCTTCAAATATTACGTTGCGTACCGGCTCGTCCGGGAGGCCGAGGCTGCACGCGCTCGCGCTATCGGGCAGATGCGCAAGCAGGGCGGAGCGTGAGGGAAGCGGGCATCTGAAAGCGCTGTCACCGCAGCGACGTGCCGCAGCCACGCCGCTGCGCGATTATCGAGGCGCGCGCGCGAATAAACGCCGTCGGGCCTTCACGTGGAGTCTGAATATGTCGACCGTTGAAGATCGCTTGCACGCACTTGGCTACGTCTTGCCGGAACCGTTGCGGCTTCCTCCCGGCCTGACGCTTCCGTTCCCATGGGTGCGGATAGTCGGCCACAGGGCTTGCATCTCGGGCCATGGACCGACCAACGCGGACGGCTCGCTGGCCGAGCCACTTGGCAAGGTGGGCAGTCAGGTCTCGCAGGAGCAGGCCTTCGTGGCGGCTCGTCTCACCGCGCTCGCTATTCTGGGCAGCCTCAAGCGCGAGCTCGGAAGTCTGGAGCGCATCGCCTGTTGGACGAGGGTGTTCGGCATGGTCAACTCGGCACCCGGGTTCAACCGACAGCCCGCGGTGATCAACGGCTTTTCGGAACTGATACTCGCTGTCTTTGGCGAGGAGCGCGGCGGTCACGCTCGCAGCGCGGTGGGACTGGCCGAGCTTCCCTTCAACATTCCCGTGGAGATCGAGGCTGAAGTCGAACTTTTTCCACGAGACGCTCGAGCGCTTGCATCGAGCGAGGTGTGAGCTCGTGCCGCCACCGCTGTCGCGAGCGATCGTCTGAGGCCAGCGTCGATGCAATTCGCGTGAATGCGAATCTGCATGGCAAGCCGACCATCATCGTGCAAGGACGCGCGGATGCGCTGGTGCCGATCAATCACGCGTCGCGGCCGTATCTCGGATTGAACCAGGTGGTCGAGGGCGGCGCGAGCAAGCTGGCGCTGTACGAAGTCACGAACGCTCAGCACTTTGACGCGTTCCTCGGCGTCGCCGGTTTCGATACGCGTTTCGTGCCGTTGCATTACTACGATCTTCAGGCGCTCAATCTGATGTGGGCTCATCTGAAGAACGGCACGCCGTTGCCGCCGTCGCAGGTGATCCACACGATACCGCGCGGCGGCGTGTCGGGAGTCGCACCGGCGCTGACCACGGCCAACCTGCCGGCGATCGCGGCGACCCCGGGTGTCAATGCGATTTCCGCAACGAATGGCACCGTGAACGTGCCGAATTGAGCGGCGCGTGCTGAAGCAATGCGCGCGCACAGGTATCCGCCTGGGTGCGCGTTGCTGTGCATCTGGACGCCGCACGAGCGGTGCTGAGCTTCGCGCCGCGCAAAACGCCTTAGCCGCCGATCAGCTTCAACCCGACCGGCAGCGATTCGCCGAACACGCGACCTTCGTCGGCGTTATCGAGCGCGACGACTTCGCTGACCATCGTGACCCAGGCGCGCGGCGCGCTCGCCGCTTCGAGGCGTCGCACGACGCTCGCGCGCAGCGCGTCGGGCAGATCGCGCGAGCGGTCGCCGGTCATGCGGGCGATCTGGACGGCCGCGAAGGCGGCGGGGTCGACCTTCTTCCAGTCGAGCGCGAGGATCGCATCGAGCCATTGCGCGGCGACCTCGGGCGGCACGACGCTATGCGCGCTGCCGTAAAACGGCTGGCGCGCGCCGATCCGTCCGACCGCCCACCAGCTTTGATGGTTTTCCGCTGGCTTTTTCAGGCGAGCGAGCACCGCCTCGCCGAGTTCGATCTTGCGTTCGGCCGGAATCCGTTCGAGCGATGCGGACAGGCGCACCATATCGGCGAAGCCGGTCTTCGCGACATCGAACGGCAGCTTGTGACGCGATTGCGCGGCCTTCTGCAGATAGTCCATCGCGTCGAGCACGCGCAGCTGCGCATCTTCGCCGAGGCCGCCGGCCGCGCGGCGCCACAGCGTCCACCATTCCGACCATACCTGGCTGTCGGTCACGTACTGGATGCCATCGTCGAACAGCGTCCACAGTTGCTCGACGCGCCATTCGTCGAGCGGATAACCGAAGCCGGGCCGCACGCAATAGCCGGCCAGATTCAGCCACAGCCGTTCGTGATCGGCCGAGCGGCGGCGGCGGCGCGCGCGCTCCCACAGCGCGCCGAACAGTTCGCGCAGCAACGCGCTGTTCCAGCTGTCGCGCGGGCCGAGCAGATGTTCGAGCTGCGCGCGCAGTCGTTTGATCTCCTTCGGGTCGACGTTTTGCGCGCGGGCGCCGAAGCAACGGTCGATCAGTTCGATCGCGTGATCGAGCGCCGGGTGGCGTTGCGGTACGCCCTCGGCGGATAGATCCACTTGCGCGTCGGCGTGGCGCAGCTGGAATTCGAGCAGCCAGCGTTGCGATGGCTCGTCGAGCTCGATGCAATGGACGTCGAGCGTGCCGACCTCGGTCAGCGACGTCGCGATGCGCACGGCGGTTTCGCGAGCGCGATGGCCGTCGCGTGGCTGGACGATCGTCGCGATCGGCGGCAGACGCACGAAGTCGCCGCCCGCGAGGTCGACCAGTTCGCCGGGCTGATAGGCGGTGTCCGCGCTCGACGACACCAGGTGAAAGCGCACCGGATGCCCGAGCCGCAGCGCGAACGTGCGCTCCGCGATCAGAATCTCGTGACCTTCCTCGGTGCCGCGCGGCAGCAGGCAGATGCCGCGTTGCGCCAGCGCCGCGTCCGGCTCGGCGTCGTCTTTGCCGGCCGGCGTTTCGTCGAGCACCAGAAAATAGCTGCGCGGCGAACCGCCGCCGATTTTCGGCGCGAAGCCCGCGCGCGCGAGCGTATAGGCGACCGCGCCGCGCGCGACCGCGACGTCGGGGTTGTCGTTGTGCAGCACGTTGAGCGGCGCGCCGCGCCACCCGCCGAGCGTGTCGGCCAGACGCCGCGACAGCGCGTCGGCGCGGAACACGCCGCCGTTGAGCAGCAGCGTGTCGGGAACGGGCAGGGCGGCTGTGCCGGATGCGTCCGGCGTGCTGGAATCCGCGCCCAGGGCCTTGCGCGACTGCGCGGCGAAACGTTCGAGAAATGCCGCGATATGCCGCGTGACCGCCGCATCGGTCGCGTACGGCAGGCCGAATTCGACGATCGCGCCGCGCGGCCGGCCCGGACGCTCATCGGCGGCCACCCGCGGCAAGAAACCATCGACGATGATCTTCTCGACCTCGTCGCGCGTGACCTGCGTCGTGCGCGCGCCGCCGATCAGCTTCGAGCCCGCGCCGAGCAAGGTGACCGGCGCCGACTCGGGCGCCTGCGCGCCGAGCAATTGCTCCTTCGCGACGCGGCATCGCTCGACCAGCTGCGACAGGCTCGCCGCCGCTAGCCGTTGCGGCGCCTGCGCACCGCCGCCGGCACCACCCAACAGCCGCGCCTCGACCCGATGCGCGAGCGCGAGGTCCATGTTGTCGCCGCCGAGCATCAGATGATTGCCGACACCGACGCGCGTCAGGCGCGGCTCGCCGTCGTCGGACAGGCCGACTTCGATCAGCGTCAGATCGGTGGTGCCGCCGCCGACGTCGCAGATCAGCACGAGCCGGGTGTCCGCCAACTCGCCGGCAAGCGTGTCGCGATGCCGGAACAGCCAGTCGTAGAACGCTGCCTGCGGCTCTTCGAGCAGCCGCAGCGACGGCAGCCCCGCGAGCCGCGCCGCTTCGACGGTCAACGCGCGCGCGCCTTCGTCGAACGAAGCGGGCACCGTCAGCACGACGTCCTGCTGTTCGAGCGGCGCCTTCGGAAAGTGCTGGT
This sequence comes from Paraburkholderia sp. UCT2, assembly GCF_014397665.1. Classification (NCBI taxonomy): domain Bacteria; kingdom Pseudomonadati; phylum Pseudomonadota; class Betaproteobacteria; order Burkholderiales; family Burkholderiaceae; genus Paraburkholderia; species Paraburkholderia sp. UCT2. The sequence goes on along the minus strand of NZ_VZQO01000054.1, from coordinate 2,758 downwards.
TCCATGCGGCGCGCACGTGCGCGAGGTAGCTCGCGCTCGCGTCGAGCGGCGAAATCTTGCGGACGTCGTCGGGCGCGCCCCACGGCAGGATCGGCGCGACGCGATCGACCGACGCGTGCGACAGCCAGCTTTTCGCGCTCGCGACGAGCCGCCCCGGCACCTGCGCGCCGAGCAGCCGCGCGAGCCGGCCGACCACGACCGGCTGCGCCGCGTCCTTGCCGTGGCCCGACGCCGCACGCGCACCGGACCACGGCAACTGCAGATCGGCCGCGCTCAGTTCTCCGTCGGCCGCCTGATAGCGCACCGACGGCAACAGCGGCCGCGCGGCGACTTCGCCGGGGCTCACGAGTTGCTCGATCTCGAACACACGAATCTGCTGCGATCCGGCTTGCGCGTACGCGAGCACCGTGTTGCTGGTGCCCAGATCGATGCCGACGCTGTACCGCTTCATGTCAATCACGCATTCGCGTTGCCGCGCACGTCGAATTCGACTTTCCAGCGCTCGTCGGAGCCGCGCGGGATCGCTTCGAGTTCGAGCGTGCCCGCTTCGGTCACGCGCGCGTGCAGCTTCACCGGCACGACTTCGCCGGCGGTGCGGCCGGCCGCCGGCAGCGTCGCCTGGATTTCCTCGAGTTCCTGCAACTCCTCGGGGCCCCAGTAATCGAGCAGCGTGCCGACCTGATCCTGACGACGCACCGACGAGCCGAAGAAGCGGAAATGCACGGGCTCGCCGACGACCAGCCCGAACTCCTGCGCGGGCAGCTCGGCGTCGGTGCCTTCTTCCATGCCGAACGGCGCGACGCACAGCGCCTGCACCGGCGGCTCGAGCCCGGGCACGGCCGGCATCGCCGATTCGATCGCGATGTAGTACGCGCGCGCGGTGCCGCCGCGAATCCGCACGCCGCGGCCGCGCCGCACGTAGCCGTAGTAGGCCGCGCCGCGCGCGACCGCCAGATCGAGGTCCGCGCCTTCGAGCAGACGGGCCGGCGCCGCGCCTTCGGTCGCGAGCCAGCCGTTCAGCGTGCCCATGATCCGTTCGACCAGCAGCGTCGACTTGAACACGCCGCCGTTGAACAGCACCGCGGTCGGATGCAGGAAGCTCGCGTTGGGCGCGACATGCTCGCGCAGCCCTTCGAGTTCCGCCAGCGCGCCGACCTGACGCCCGAGGAACGCCGCCAGATGCCGCGTGATGCCCGCGTCCTGCGCATACGGCAGGCCGAGCTGCGTCAGACCGACCCGCGCGCGGCTCACCGGACGCGCGGCGCTGTCGATCTGCGGGAAGAAGCCGTCGAGGATCGTCTGTGTCAGTTCGGCGCGCGTCAGCTCGGTGCGGATCGAGCCGCCGATCAGCTTCGAGCCGCGGCTCGGCACGACGAGCGGCACGGTGTCGGTGGCGGGATCGCTGAGCAGCGTTTCCTTCGCCGCGCGGCACGCGTAGGTGAGCGCGCGCAGTTGCCACGCGTCGGCCTGGGTGCCCTGCGCGGCGAGCTTGCGCGCGACCACGTGCGCGAGCGCGAGGTCCATGTTGTCGCCGCCGAGCAGGATGTGATCGCCGACCGCGACGCGATGCAGTTCGAGATTGCCGTCGCGCTCGATCACCGCGATCAGCGACAGGTCGGTCGTGCCGCCGCCGACGTCGACGACGAGGATGATGTCGCCGATCTTGACCTGCTTGCGCCACTGCCCGCCGCTCTTCTGGATCCAGCTATAGAGCGCCGCCTGCGGCTCTTCGAGCAGCGTCATGCGCGTGAAGCCGGCGGCCTCGGCGGCCTCCGCCGTCAGCTCGCGCGCCGCGGGGTCGAACGACGCGGGGATCGTCACGGTGACGTCCTGCTCGCCGAACGGCGCGTCCGGATGCGCGTGGTCCCACGCCTCGCGCAGGTGCGTCAGGTAGCGCACCGAGCTTTCCAGCGGCGACACGCGCGCGACTTCGGGCGGCGCGTCGTTCGGCAGAATGCCCGCGCGCCGGTCGACGCCCGGATGGCACAGCCAGCTTTTCGCGCTCGACACGAGCCGGATCGGGGTGCCGGCGCCGCGGCTGCGCGCGAATTCGCCGACCGCGAATTCGCGCTGGCCGGTCCACGGCAGGTAGAGGTCGCCGGTGGCCAGTTCGTCGGGATGCGGCAGGTACAGGAACGAGGGCAGCAGCGGCAGATTATCGATTGCGCCGGGGCCCGTGAGCTGGGCGATCGACAGCACGTCCTGGGTGGTTTTCTCGCCGTCGCTCGCGTGCGTGTCCACGTAGGACAACGCGCAGTGCGTGGTGCCGAGATCGATGCCGATCGAATAGCGTGCGTCGCTCATAGCTCCACCTCCGCCGGTGCGATGACTTTTGCGTTATGACCGTCCGCCAGCTTCGGCAGACGCACATCCTCGACGCGCCAGCCGCGATGGCTGATGCTGCCGTTGAACGGCGCACTGCCGACCACGTTGCCGGTCAAACGGACCGAGCTCGCGTCGAAGCCTGCGGGCAGCGTCACGCGGCTGCCTTCGGCTTCGTCGCGCACCGGGCGGATCGTGAAGTGCTCGCGCAGCGTCGCGCGGCAGCCTTCGTGCACGAGGCGCGCGGCCGCGCCGATGTCGGCGTCGCTATAGGCCTTGATGTCTTCCTCGACGAAATCGATGAAGCGCGCGTCGCGTTGCAGCAGGCCGAGCAGTTGCAGCGCGGCGTCGGGGGAGGCCTCCTTCAGCACCGGCGCAGGTTGCGGCTTCGGTTGCGGCTTCGGTTCCGGACCGGCGGCGGGGGCCGGGGTTGGCG
>NZ_VZQO01000053.1:0-56153 GCF_014397665.1 Paraburkholderia sp. UCT2 | reverse complement strand
CTACGCGCAGGCGTGCAATGACCACGTCCGGGCGACGGCCAAGCAGGCCGAGTCCAAGGTTGGCGGGCATGCCGGCAGGCTGGGTCAGATCGACGGCCGGCCGTGCGATGCGCAAGCCGCGGTCGGGCCCCGCGCCCATCAGCGCGGCGATCTGGTTGCGCTCCAGTGCAATCGATTCATCCAGCTCGAGCAGGTCGGCCTGCGCGCTTTGCTGCTTCGATTCAGCCTGCTTGACGCCGGACTGCGTTTCCAGCCCGTTTGCGAAACGCTCCCTGAACAGCTGTGCGGATTGCGTGCGCACCTGCAGTGCCGCCTGCGCACTGTCGCGCTCGGCGAACAGACGCGCGAGGTCGGCATACGCTGCGGCGATCGACGCGGAGAGAACCATGCGGGCCTGCGCCGCATCGGCGCGCGCCGCTTCGAGTTCCGACGTGGCGGCGGCTAGCGAAGCGCGATTCTTGCCCCAGAAGTCGATTTCGTAGCTGAAGTCGAGCTCGGCGCTGCCGTAGGGGCGCCATCCGTGGGGAACGAAATCCGAGGGAATACCGTTGTTGTAGCTCTGCTTCTTCTTTTCGACCGAGCCCTGCGCGCTGACTTCGGGCAGCAGCGCCGCGCCTGCCACCTGCGCCGACGCCTCGGCGTTATGCAGCCGCGCCTGGGCGGCCGCCAGCGTCGGCTCATCCTTGAGCGCCTCTGAAATCAGGCCGTTCAGTTGCGGGTCGCGATAGCCGAGCCACCACTGGTCGGTGGGCCAGGCGGACGCGGTGCCGGCCTGCTTGCCGGAGCCCGCACTGAGACTTTCTGCCGTCTCGTACCTGCTGATGTCCTTCGTTACCGGCTTTTGCGGCATGTCAGGTAGTTGCGCGCAGGCGCCCGCCACGATGGCGAATGCGAACGCGACGGCCAGCCTCACTGGTTTGTGCTGCATCCCAACCTCGGTGCTCTCTTGCATGATCCCCTGCTCCCTCGCTCCGTTTTACAATACTGCACAGTCTAGTTATCGAAATCGGAGATGTCAACAACAAATAAACTGTACGGTTCAGGTATGGTAAAATTGCAACGTTGCAGTCGAAGGCCGGCCACGGGCGTGCCGCCGGCCATGTCATTGATCGGTCGTGCAGACCGGAGGAGCGCATCAAAGATGAGGGTGAAGACAGAAGCAAAGCGGCAGGTGATCGTTGACGCCGCGTTTGAGGTGTTCAGTGAATTGGGGTTCGAGCTTGCGTCGATGTCGGAGATTGCGGCGCGGGCAGGCGTGTCAAAGGCCACGCTCTACAACTACTTCAAGTCGAAGGACGAGATGTTCACCGAGTTCATGGGCGTCGCCGCGCTACAGGGAACAGAAGCTGCACGCGCGCAACTGAAGACCACCGTGCCGGTTCGCGACGCACTGGTGAGCTTCGGCAAGCACTGTCTGATTGCGCTGCTGACACCGCAACTGCTCGCGGTGCGCCGTCTCGCGCATCTCGAAGGTGGCCGGTCGAACGTCGGCGCTATGTTCTATGAGCGCGGGCCGAAGCCCGGCTGGCAAACGGTGACTGACTTCCTGCAGCAATTGATTGACGCCGGGAAGCTGCGCCGCTGTAACGCAGCCATCGCCACAGCGCATCTGCGCGGGCTGTATGAAGCGGAGTTGCTGGAACTCTGCCTGCTGGGGGTGCCGGCGGATACCAGTTCCCGCAACATCGCCAAAGTCGTTCAAAGAGCGGTCGACGTGTTTCTGGCCGCATATGGGCCGACGGACGGGACTGATGCCGCATAGGCAGGTGCCTGAACGGTCGCGGACCGTGGGAGACAGCAGGCGAACCGCCACCGTGTCGCCAGGTGGACGGTTCACCCTGCCTAGCGTCGGCAAAATCCGCCGTTTGCAACGCGTGACATGGGTAATCAGCCCGTTGCGGAGCCAATCGTCACGATGAATGGGCCGTGGACGGCTAGTCCGGGATCATGCCCGGATGGCGGGGTACGCCGATCGCGGTCCATGCGATCGCCGAAACCCGCAGGCACCCGGCGAAGACGCAGCGCCTCATCGAATTGCTGAGGAATTGCTGAGGAAGGTTGAGAGCAGTCTATTGCCCAACCAGCCAGGATCTCGCGGCCAGCGATTTGCCGACGTCATGAACGAATCGCCGCAAACGCCGTCGTGCATCGCATGCGCCTACGGCGATGAACAGAATCCGGATAACCGCGACGATGGCCGGGCTCCCAGGTATGGCTGCGCGGGCTGTGCAGCCACAGGGGGGTCATTTCGGAAGCTGGGTCGGGACTTGCGCCGAGGCTTGTGTCGGAGGTTGCGGAAGCTGCGGCCCACCCGGTGAAAACTGCTTCGTGGAGGGTTGTCCTGCGGACGCTGGCTGCTGCGAGGGCAATCGCTGAGGCAGATTGCTTTGCGCAAGAACGGATGTGCTGGTAAGGAATGCGAATAGTACGAAAAAAACGTCCTTTTAATTTCAATTCTCTACAGTTGGTTGTGTTGATTTTGATGCGATTAGCAGCCGCAGGCCGTATCAACGCACGGCCAGGGTCGCCTTGTAACGCCAGGATGCTGTTGCGGTACTGAAGTCGATGGGGCTACCCGACGCGACGTTGTCTGACCGGAGGGGAGCGGACGAACTATTCGCTCCGCCGTAGTTGTTGAACGCCTGTCGTTGGACTTCCACGCGGGCTAACACCGCCTGAAAGTCCATTGCATGTTGTGTAGTGGCGCTCGTGCGGTCATGGTAGCCGACCGTTTGACGCTGAACCGGTTGCGCAGCCGCTTGCTCATACGCTTGCGGACCATTGTTGTTAGCGAATGCGACGGTCGAGAACGACAGGATCGACGCGACAACAGGGACGGGGATGAAGCTCTTCGACTTTGGCATGATCAGACTCCATATCGAGCGTCGGATGCAGAGACGCGGTGTTTGGGGAACAACGGTCTGGCGAGGCATGAGTGCTGTTTGCCAGTTCGTTGGTGCCAGTTTAGTCACTTACCGTCGGCTTACAAGCATCTCCGGGGAAACGGATAGTTGCCGTCGCTGTGAGGTTGTAGCCGATTGCCCTGGAGCGGTGCGCAGTTCTTTAGTGTGTCCGGAGGCAGGGGTCGTGCGGACCATCTGAATGACGACGTGGCACATTTGCTTCGACGGTATCCAGCCGGGGCGTTACGCTAGTGGAATCAGCCGTCGAGCGTAACGCTTCAATCGAAGTTCGTTGCCAGACGCTACGTGAATATCGCAATACCTTCCGCTTGTTGTTCTGATGCCAGCGAATCGCGGTTCACACAGACCCGTTTGTCGGAGATCTCGCAACTCATAGTTGCGAGCGTCAAATGAGGGGCGCGGTTTGCTTATACTGCATCTATCTGACACACACTTCGCCATTTACGAAGGAATACTTATGGCACATCAACTTACGTTCCACGCCGGATCATCGAACACAGACGTCATTCACGACATCGTTCAGCAGGCGTTGCGCAGCGCTGCTACGGCCTCCACCACGAATGGAGCTATCGATGTGTTGGGTCAGGCGCTACTCGAGGTCGAGCGCCTCGCCGCACATCCGAGCGTCCTGACGCACTGAGCCCTCTTGCGCAATGACGAAGGCCACTCGATCACTCGTCAACTGGGGCGCTTATGACGGTTCTGTTGGCGGGTAGAGATGCCGCCATTCCCCCTTGACGCGGATCAAGCAACCGACGCGGCCCATGCTGGGGTTCAACACTCGGTGTGCCGGACCCTTGACGGACATCGGGTTGGCAACTTTTTTGCACGATCCATTGCCGGTTTCGCCTTCGTGACCATTTGCCCGCGCTTCTATAACGGCACGCTTCGGAGATCGTGACGTTCGCTTTCGCAGGGGGCAGATTTGACCTGACGTTCTTACAGGCTGGCTGGACACGTAGCGCGCCGTCCACCCAAGCTCCGTTCGACACCCTCAAGCTACAAACTAAACGCTTCGAGTCGTTCGCGCAAGATTCGCAATCGTCCCTTGCATACCTGTTAAGCGACATTCGCACGCATCGGCGACGTCCGGGAAGTATCAACAGCGAAAAACGACCGCGAAAACTAACAAGTTGGATCGGTAAATGCGAGTTCGACTAACGTTGCGAGCATTATGGCAGCCGCGTTTGCGGGAGGCGGCTCGACCTTTGCGGGGCGGTAGATTACATCGCCTGCGGCGATGCCTTGTCCGCTCAAAGCGCATATACCCGATCGTTTCGCTGTAGCAAGGCGCCAAAGCTGTTCGCCGTACTTGCAATATCGAGGGTCGCTCCACGATACCGTGGCCGTTCGTGGACTGGGTCGATCGAGCAGCGCGATCGCAACGTCGCCATTCTTGACCGGCAAACGGCTCGATCCACCCGAATCGACTATATTCCTGACCCGAGCCGTCAATTGTTGCGCGCATCCCAAATCGAGTTGGCCGACTGTGCGCTGCCATGCAGTGTCGGCCGTCACGCATTGATCCATGGCAGTACTCCCGTCAAAAGCGAGGTGGCGCTCAGCTCAGCCGTATCTTCGGCTGCACGAAGACGTTAATCCGCTCGGCAGTCCACAGCATCATGGCCTTGCCGAAACCGTGCAAAGCCTGCTGATGTTGTCGATAGAGCATGGCGTGACTGAGCTGCGCGAATCGGCCCTTGATAAACCCGCCGCGGAAGAATCCGAACTGCCCGAGCGTCCCAAAAGCGCTGTAGTCGCTCAGCGACACGAGCGCGCCGAAGTCGTGAAATGCAAAGTCGGGCAATGATCCCCCGCCGAGCCAGTCCGGCAAGTGCTTCGCGAGGTGTTGTGCCTGTTGCGTGGCGACTTGCGCCGTGGGTGCGAGAGGGCGTTCATTGCCGGCGAGCGTCAACGTCGAGCAGTCGCCGAGGGCGAATAGTGTGTCGTCGTCCTGCGCCTGCAGGGTTGGCCTGACGGTGATCTGATTGGAACGATTGCTCTCGATCCCATCCAGTTTGCCTAGAAAATCAGAGGCCTTGACGCCCGCCGCCCATACCATCAAATCCGCCGGTTGCTTGCTGCCGTCGCCCAACCGGAGTCCATCGGATTCGGCGGCGGTCACTCGCGTGCCCGTTCGTACCGAGAAGCCGATATGCCGTAACTGTGCCTCGCTGGACTCCGACACCGCCGGCGGAAATGCCGCCAGTACGCGCGGTGCGCTTTCATAAAGGGTGAGCTGCAGACGTGAGCGGATGCCGGGGTCGCCGTAACTCGACGCCACTTCGAGCAAGCGACTCAACTCCGCAGCCAGTTCGACGCCGGTCGCTCCGGCGCCGACGATAGACACGCGCAACGGGCTATTCGTCACAACGCTCCGGAATATACGGATTCGCAATGCTTCGTTGAAGACTTCAGCCTGTGCCTGGCTGTCAATGAAATGGCAATGATCAAGTACGCCTGGTGTGCCGAAGTCGTTGGCGCGACTCCCTAACGCAAGAATCAGCACATCGTATTCGACCGCGCGCGGCCCGATTACGACCTCCCCCGACGGCGAACGCAGCGCAGCCAGCTTCACGACGCGCGCATTGCGGTCCAGACCTTCCATTTCGCCTGGCTGATAGTTGAAGCCGTGGTCGCGGGCGTGGGCGAGATAGATGACCTGCTGTTGCTGGACATCGCGAGTGCCTGCCGCGATGGTGTGCAGCATGGGCTTCCAGATATGCGTTGCACTTTTGTCGATTAACGTAACCTGACCGCGGCCGCTGCGGCCAAGCGTGTTGCCCAGCCTGGTCGCGAGCAGAAGTCCAGCGATGCCGCCGCCGACGATGACGATCCGGGTCATTTGGCGCATCGTCAAATGTCTCTCTTGCATGATCTCCTACTCCCTTTCGCGTTTTACAATACTGGACAGTATAGTTATCAAGATCACCGCCCACGTCAACGAAAAGAAACTGTACGGTTCAGGTATGATAAGATCACGACATTAAAAATCGTAGGCCAGTCACGGGGCGTCGCCGCGCTGGCCACGTTGCGCGTACACCGAGATATCGGGAAACTCGACTTCGATCGGATAGGCGTCCATGCTCGTGTCTGCGCTCATTCGAGATTGCCGTGGCAGAGGTATTTGATCGACAGGTAGTCGTCCAGGCCGTACTTCGAGCCTTCGCGTCCGTAGCCCGATTCCTTGACGCCGCCGAATGGTGCCGCCTCGCTCGAGACCGCGCCTTCGTTGATGCCGACGATCCCGGCTTCGAGCGCGCGCGACACGCGGTCGATGCGCTTGACGTTCTCGCTGTAGAAATACGCGGCGAGCCCAAACGGCGTGTCGTTCGCAGCGGCAACGGCTTCGGCTTCGTTGTCGAAACGGAACAGCGGCACGATCGGACCGAAGGTTTCCTCGCTGTTCAGCTGCATTTCGGCGGTGGCGTCGGCGAGCACGGTCGGCGCATAGTAGTGCGGGCCAAGTTCCTTGAGATGCTTGCCGCCGGTCAGCACGCGCGCGCCGTGCAAGATGGCGTCGTCCACGTGGCGGGCGATCTTGTCGAGCGCGCGGTTGTTGATCATCGGGCCGATCTGCGCGGCGGGGTCCGTGGCGGGCGCCACTTTCAATGCGCCGACCCGCTCGGCCAGCATGGCGCCGAAGCGCTCATACACGCCTGTCTGTACATAGACGCGATTCGGGCACACGCAGGTCTGGCCTCCGTTGCGGAATTTCGCGGCCAGCAAGCCGGTGACGGCGGCGTCGAGGTCGGCGTCGTCGAACACGAGGAAGGGCGCGTTGCCCCCCAGTTCCAGCGAGAGTTTCTTCAGTGTCTCAGCGGATTCCCGCGCGAGATACTTGCCGACCGGCGTCGAGCCGGTGAAGGTAATCTTGCGCACGCGCGCATCGTGCAGCCAGTCGGCGACGGTGGCGACCGCGTGATCACGCGAGGCCGTGATCAGGTTCAGCACGCCCGCTGGTACACCGGCTTCATGCGCGAGCAGCACGAGCGCCGAGGCGGTGAGCGGCGTGTCTTCAGCGGGTTTGGCGACCACCGTGCAGCCGGCAGCGAGCGCCGGCGCGATCTTGCGCGCGATCATAGCCAGCGGAAAATTCCACGGCGTGATCGCCGCGACGATGCCGATCGGTTCCTTCAACGCTGTCATGCGTTTGCCGCGCTGCTGCTGCGGAATCAGATCGCCGTAGATGCGCGTGGCTTCTTCCGCGAACCATGCGACATACGAAGCGCCGTACGCCACTTCGCCTTTGCCTTCCGCGAGTGGCTTGCCCTGTTCGAGCGAAATCAGCGTGCCGAGCGCGTCCTGATTCGCGACGATCAGCGCATGCCAGCGGTGCAGTACGGCGGCCCGTTCCTTTGGCAGTCGCGCCCGCCATGAGGGCAGGGTACGCGCGGCTGCATCGGTGGCGGCGCGGGCGTCGGCGGGACTGCTGTCGGCGACTTCGGCGATGACCTCGCCGGTGGCCGGGTCGGTCACGGCAAAGCGCGCGTCGTCTTGCGCGGGCGTCCAGTCGCCGTCGATGAAGTTGTCGGAGCGAATGAGTTCGCTCAGTTCGAATGTGCGTGCCATATGGCCTCCTGTTGCCTGAACGCAATTAAACGAGTGAAGCGAATCTCGCGGCGATCGACTGACCGACTTCGGTAGTGGTCGCTTTGCCACCGAGGTCGCCGGTATGCGGGCCCTCGACCAGCGTTGCTTCGATCGCGGCGAGAATCGCGTCGTGCGCCTCGCGTTCCGTGCCCTCGTGATTGCCGAGGAAGTCGAGCATCATCGCGGCCGACCAGATCATCGCGATCGGATTGGCGATGTTCTTGCCCGCGATGTCCGGTGCCGAGCCGTGCACCGGCTCGAACAGCGAAGGAAACTTGCGGTCTGGGTTCAGATTGCCCGACGGCGCGAGACCGATCGTGCCGGTGCAGGCGGGGCCGAGATCGGACAGGATGTCGCCGAACAGATTAGTGGCCACCACCACGTCGAAGCGATCCGGGTTCAGCACGAAGCGCGCGCAGAGAATGTCGATGTGCTGCTTGTCCCACGTCACGTCGGGATAATGCGCCGCGATGCCGGCCGCGCATTTGTCCCACCACGGCATGCTGATCGCGATGCCGTTGCTCTTCGTGGCCACGGTGATCTTCTTGCGCTCGCGCCGTTGCGCGAGGTCGAACGCGAACTTCAGCACGCGCTCGCTGCCCTGCCGCGTGAACACGGATTCCTGCAGCACGAATTCGCGCTCCGTGCCTTCGAACATCACGCCGCCCACCGACGAATATTCGCCCTCGGTGTTTTCTCGCACGATCCAGAAATCGATGTCGCCCGCCTTGCGTCCCGCGAGCGGCGACGGCACGCCGGCGAAAAGCCGGGCCGGGCGCAGGTTGATGTACTGATCGAATTCGCGCCGGAACTTCAGCAGCGAGCCCCACAGCGAGATATGGTCAGGCACTGTGTCCGGCCAGCCCACCGCGCCGAACAGAATCGCGTCCGCGGACTGCAATTGGGCTTTCCAGTCGTCCGGCATCATCTTGCCGTGCTTTGCGTAGTACTCGCAGCTCGCCCATTCAATGTGCTGATATTCCAGTTCGATGCCGAAGCGTTTCTTCACCGTGTCCAGCACGCGAATGGCTTCCGGCATCACCTCGATACCGATGCCGTCGCCGGGTATGACTGCAATGCGATATTTCTTCGACATGTTGTGCTCCTCCGTTGGGCTTCTGGACGATTCGATAACGGCTATTTTATTCCTGCTGTTTGAGACTAAAATGATCGCTTTAGTTAAGCCACTGTGCACGATTCGTGTACAGTCGTGTTGGCGACCAGGCGACCAATGAATATCAACCCGTCACCCGATCTCGGCGATTTGCGTGTGTTTTGCGAAGTGGCGCGCAAATCGAGCTTCAGCGCAGCGGCAGAGGCTTTGTCGGTGTCCGCGGCGTACGTCAGTAAACGGATCAACGTGCTCGAGACTACGCTCGGTACGCGCCTGTTGCACCGTTCCACTCGCCGCGTCGCGATTACGGAAGCGGGCGAGCGTGTCTACACGTGGGCCGAAAAGATTCTCGACAATGTCGATCAACTGGTGGAAGACGTCTCTACCACGCGCCGCATTCCCGGCGGCAAGCTGCGCATTTCCAGCAGCTTCGGCTTTGGCCGCCGTTTTGTCGCGCCCGCGCTGGCGCGCTTCTCCGAGCACTATCCGCAATTGAGCGTGCGGCTCGATCTGTTCGACCGTCTCGTCGATGTGGGCGGCGAGGGCTTCGACCTCGATATTCGCATCGGCGACGAGATCGCCCCGCATCTGATTGCGAAGCGGCTCGCGTCAAATCATCGTGTACTGTGCGCTTCGCCGGAATACCTCGCGCGGCACGGCGCGCCGCGGCAACTCGCCGATCTGTCCTCGCACGCATGTCTCGCAATCAAGGAGCGCGATCATCCATTCGGTCTATGGCGCTTGACGGTGCGCGGCGAAACGGCGTCGATCAAGGTCATGGGACCATTGTCGACCAATCACGGCGAGGTGGCGGTGCAATGGGCATTGGCCGGGCGTGGCATCGTGTTGCGTTCGATGTGGGACGTGCGGCCCTTGCTCGACAGCGGCCAGTTGCAGCAGGTTCTTCCCGAAGTCGCGCAACCCGCGAACCTGTGGGCGGTGTACCCGGCGCGGCTCGCTCAGTCGGCAAAAGTGCGGGTATGCGTCGACTTTCTAAGCGAGGAATTCGCGCAATGGAGACCTCCGGCTGACGATGCGGCCGGCGTGAACATGGCCGGAGCTGCCGCGCGTTAAGCGGCAAGCTCCAGGAGATCACGGGTAAAGCACCGCCTAGTGATGGTTCTGCGAGAACAGTGCTTCGAGCGGGTAGTGACTCTTCACGAATGGCGACTTGATAATCACGTAGCTGAAGTATTTGTCGATGCCGACATCGCGCTCCAGCAGACCTTCGACGATGCTTTGATAATGGCTCACGCTGCGCGTGACGAACTTCAGCAAATAGTCATAACCGCCGCTCGCCAGATGACACTCGACGATCTCGTCGACGTCTTTGATCGCGTTCACGAACTTGATGAAGTCTTCCCGCCGATGATCGGCGAGCGTGACCTCGGTAAACACAAGCTGCACGTCGCCGAGTTTTTCGAGCTGGATCTGCGCACCGTACCCGATGATGTAGCCGGCGTTCTCCAGACGCTTGACCCGGATCAGGCACGGACTGGGCGAAAGGCCGACCGCGTCGGCAAGCTCGACGTTGGTTATGCGGCCTTCCTTCTGCAACTGGGAAAGTATGCGCAGGTCAATCCGGTCCAGCTTGCAGTCGCTACTCATCGTAACGTTGTCGCTCCGGCGAAAGGTGAAAGGGACTCGAAGGGCCCTCTACTCTAGCACGCAGTGGCATGAGTTTTGACCTTCAGCGCGGCCCGTACATCGGCTTGTCCGAGAACGTCGTCGAGGGTTTTTTCGAGGCGCTCGAACATCAGATCGAACTCCGCTTCCGTGTACGACAGCGCCGGCGCAAAGCCGAGAATGTTGTCGCCGAACGCGCGGAAAATCAGGCGGTTTTCATACGCCGCGGCGGCGATCCGTTCTGACAGTTTCAGCGACGGGTCGAATCCGGCCTTGCTGTCTTTGTCCGACACCAGCTCGAGTGCACCGAGCAGGCCGCGATGGCGCGAGTCGCCCACCAGCGGATGCGCGAGCAACGCGTCGAGGCCGCGTGCGAAGCGCGGGCCGCGGGCGACGCCGTTCGCGAGCAGGCCGCCTTCGTGATAGAGGCGCATTACCTCGAGACCGATCGCCGCGCTCACCGGATGCGCCGAGTACGTATGGCCGTGGCCGACAACCGCTTCGGCGTCGCCGTCGGCAATGCCTTGATAGATTTCGTCTGACATCAGCACGGCGCCCATCGGCGCATAGCCGGCGGTCAAGCCTTTTGCCACGGTCATCAGATCCGGCTCGACGTTCTCACCCTGGCAGGCGAATAGCGGACCGGTACGGCCGAAACCGGTGATGACTTCATCGGCGACGAACAGAATACCGAGCTGACGGCAACTGTCGCGCATCGCTTTTAGCCAGCCGACCGGCGGCACGATCACGCCGCCCGAACCCTGGATCGGTTCGCAGAAGAAGGCCGCGACGTTGTCCACGCCCAGTTCGGCCACTTTCGCTTCGAGTGCAGCCACCGAAGCGGCGATCAACGCGGCGTCGTCGGCGAAATCGTTACGGTACGCATACGGCGACGGCAGATGATGCTGGTTCGGCAACGGCAGATCAAAGTTGCGGTGAAACGCGGGCAACGCGGTGAGCCCCGCGCCCATCGTCGACGAACCGTGGTAGCCACGTTGCAGCGCGATGATGTGTTTCTTCGCCGGCCGCCCGGTTGCGTTGAAGTAGTGCGTGATGAAACGGATGGCCGAATCGACTGCATCGGACCCGCCGAGTGTGAAATACACATGTTGCAGCGAAACGGGCGACACTTCCACCAGCTTTTGTGCGAGTTCGATTGCCGGGGCCGAGCCGAAATGGAAATAGCCGGTCGCGTAGGGCAGTTTCTTCATCTGCTCGGTGGCCACATCGACAATGCTTTGCTGGCCGTAACCCACGTTCACGCACCACAGACCTGAGAAGGCGTCGAGCAGCTCGTTGCCGGCCGCGTCGCGCAGGAACGCGCCGTGGGCGGACTCGAGGACGGTGACGCCGCGCGCCTCGTGCGCGCGGTAGCTGATAACCGGGTGAATCAGATGTTTGCGGTCGGCTTCAATGAGCGAATGAATCGGCATGATGGTTTCTCGTCGCGGAAAGGGGCTGTTGACCGCTCCATACTACTGACCTACGACGATCACGTGCTCACCTAAACAACCGTCCGAAAAGCGCGTCCGACGCGTTTTGATACCTGGTCTCGGCATTTTCTGCTGCGGACGCAGAAAAGCCGCGACGGGCGGGCGTTTCAGGCAGCGGCGCGTTCAATATCCCTGTGTCCGATCAATCTGACCGACCATCGGCCGGCCTTCGCGATGGCGGCGCAGATTCTCGAGCACCACGTTGACGGCGCTCTCCGGCCGTGTCGCACTGGCAATATGGGGTGTGATACGCACACGCGGATGCGTCCACAACGGATGGCCGGAGGGCAGCGGCTCGGGATCGGTGACGTCGAGAATGGCACTGTGCAACTGGCCGCTGTCCAGCGCCATCAGCAGATCGTCCTGATTCAGATGCGGACCGCGCCCGGTTTCAATCAGCGATGCGCCGCGCGGCAGCTTCGCGAACAGTTCGGCATCGAGCAGGCCGCGTGTCGCCGGTGTGAGCGGCAACAGGCAGATCAGGATGTCGGTGCGAGCGAGAAACTTATCAAGCGCGGCTTCGCCCGCACAGCATTCGACGCCTTCGATCTCGCGCGGCGATCGGCTCCAACCTGCGCAGGCGAAACCGAATAGCCGCAACTTGTCCAGCACCGCCGTGCCCAGCACGCCGAGCCCCAGCACGCCAACGCGGCGCTCGCCGGCCGGCTTGAGCGGCAGCTCACGCCAGATCTGTTGTTGCTGAAGACCGTAGTCGAACAGATCGCGATGAATCGTCAGCACCGCTTGTGTGACGTATTCGACCATTCCTTCGATAATCCCCGGCTCGATCATCCGCACCACCGGTATATGCGCCGGCACGCCCGACAGGTCGAACTGATCGATGCCCGCGCCGACCGAGAAAACGATTTCCAGGTTCGGGAAGGTGCGGGTGGGATCTTGCGGCGGTTGCCAGGCGGCGAGGTAGCGGATCGCGGCCGGGTCGCCGAGATCGGGCCAGACGTGAAACGGCAGGTCCGGTGCTTTCTGCGCGAAGAGTCTGGCCCATTGCGCGCCACGCGCCGGGTCGGCCTTATAAAGGAAGGTCATGGTGGATCAGCAGATCGCCTGGTTGATGATGCCGTATTGCAGATAGGGGCCGCTTTTGCCCGCACCTGCAAGATCAGCCGGCGTGGCGGGTCGAACCATTTTGACGACCGTATCAACGCGCGGAACTCCCAACTGTGTCAGCCATTCGGTCAGCCCGCTCTCGCCTGGCGTATCGATGCGTACGAACACGCCTTCGTTGAGCGCCAGCCAGTGGCTGATCAACGCCTTGGCGCGGCTCGAATCCTCCGACGCGGGCGCGACCACGGGCCCGATCGCAAAGCCTGTCCCGAAGCGGCGAAACAGCGCGAAGCCGACCAGTTCGCCGTCGCGATCGAGGGCGATGCCGTCGGCGGTATTCAGCAGCGCGGGCAGGACTTCGCCCCTGTCGAGGCCGCTTGCCTGCGATGCCAGTTCGACGATCCGCGCAGTATCGCTCGACCCGAGCGGACGCAGCCGCTCCCCGGGCGGCAAGGAAACGAGCGGCGGCTGGAATGCCGCGCCTTGATGCTGGTCGAGCATGCCGACCGCGCGAAAACCGAGCTTCTCGTACAAAGGTTGCCCCGCCGGTGTGGCATGCAGAAACGTGATCCGGCTGCCGAGTTCCTCCAGCACCAGATCCATCAGCTTGCTGCCGATGCCGCGCCCTTGCTGTTCCGAGGACACGATCACCATGCCGAGCGATGCCCGGTCGGCACCGTATTTCCAGCACAACGCCGTGCCGATCACGCCGCTCGCGTCTTCCGCGACGAAACCCGCACCCAGTTGCGCGACGAAACGCCAGTCGTCCGCGCGATGCGGCCATTTGAACTCAACACTCAGCGCATGCGCGGCGGCGATATCGTCGTGGGTGAAAGGTCGATAGGTAATCGAACCGGTATTCGAATCGGACACGCCGTACTCCCTGAATGGCTGAAAGCTTACGTCGTCACTCTGTCATCCGGTGCGCGGTGTGACTAGGACGATCGTTCTATCTTTGGCACTCGAAATGGCCGAATCTCGAATCAATACAAAACGCCGCGTTTGATGGCTCATTACAGGCGCGTTCTGCTGCGCGAGGATTTTTATCGGCGACATATGCCGCGCCTACGGCTCTATGATTTTGTCATAGCGGCGGCATCTAAAGACGCGCCGAGAGAGACCGACAGCCAGTCACACAGGAAACCTTCTCATGGACAGCTTCAATCCGGACGACGTCGCGATTCGCAGCGGACATTACATCGGCGGTGAGTATGTGGATGGTGACCTGCGCAGTGGCGGGCGCTGCATCGAGGTGGCGCGGCCCTCTGACGGCGCGATCTATGCCTGCGTGCCGCTTGCGGACGCCGGGGTGGTGGATCGCGCGGTGGAGAACGCGTGGCAGGCTTTCAGAACCAGCGGTTGGGCGCGCATGGCGCCGCGTGAGCGCGCAAAGATCTTGCGTCGTTTCGCTGAACTGATCGAAGCCGATGCGTCTTATTTAGGCCGTCTGGAGGCGCTCGGCTCGACCCGCCCGATTGTTCAAGCAATGGGCTGGGACGTGCCTTTCACCGCTGAAGGCATCCGCTTCTACGCCGAATTCGCCGACAAGCTAGGCGGCGACGTGGCGGCGACCGACCATGACCACCTCGGTATGACGATCGCCGAGCCGTACGGCGTGATCGGCGCGATTGCGCCATGGAATTTCCCACTGGTGATGGCTTCGTGGAAGATCGCGCCCGCTCTCGCCGCGGGGAACGCGGTGGTGCTGAAGCCTTCGGAGATGACACCGTTCTCGGCGTTGCGGCTTGCCGAACTGGCTGTGCAAGCGGGCGTGCCGGCGGGCATCCTGAACGTGGTGCAAGGCGACGGCCGCGTCACCGGCGACGAACTGGTGCGCCATCCGAAGATCAGCAAAGTCACCTTCACGGGCTCCACGCGCACCGGCGCCGCGATCATGGCGGCGTGCGCAAACAGCGGTACGAAGCCGGTCACGTTGGAGCTGGGCGGCAAGAGTCCGCAGATCGTGTTCGCCGACGCGTCGCGTCTCGACGACGTCGCACGGCGGATCGCAGGCGCCATCACTGGTAACGCCGGTCAGGTGTGTGTGGCGGGCTCGCGGCTGCTGGTCGAGCGAACCCTTGTCGAACCGCTGGCAGAGCGCATCGGCAAGGTCTTCGCCGAGTTGAAACCGGGCGCGACCTGGACCGCAAGCACCACGTTGTCGCCAATCATCTCCGCGCCCCAGGCAGCGCGCATTGAAGCGATCGTCGGCCGCACGCTGGATGCGGGCGCGACGCTGCGCTATGGCGGCGTCAGGACCGACGGTGGCGCTCACGGCGCGTTCTACACCCCCACCTTGCTCGCGGACGTCACGGCTGATTCCGAAGCAGTACGCGAAGAGGTTTTCGGCCCGGTTCTGACGCTGCAGCCCTTCGATACCGAAGAAGAAGCGCTCGCGCTTGCGCAGCATCCCGAGTACGGGCTCGCTGCTGGCGTGCACACCGCCGACCTTGGCCGGGCGCTGCGCTTCGTGCGCGGGCTCGAGGCGGGCACGGTCTGGGTCAACCGCTACGGCCGCACCTCCGACTTCATGATCCCGACAGGAGGCTTCAAGCGCTCCGGCATCGGCAAGGACCTCGGGCGCCAGGCCTATGAGGCGAATCTGCGTTTCAAGAGCGTGCTGATCGACCTACTGGCCTGAACACCTGCCATGCGGATGGCGTGCGGCCGCAAACCGAGCAGGGAAAAGGCTTTCAGCCCGAGCGCCGCATTGTGTGCTGTCAGTGACCTCAAAACGCATGGTTTGTATCACCGGCAGTGCGCGAATCAGGAACATCTATGTTTTTGCGCTGGTTAAATCTTTTACAGGAATGAGATTTCCCTGTCGCTGGCGTTTGCGCTTTGACGCGTTACTCCGGCCCCTTGAAGTTAGTTGCTGTTTTCGCCAATGAACTCCAATGCGGGTTCCCCATCACGATAGGACTGCACCATGATCGACTTCGAACCGAAATACATCACCTTCGACTGCTACGGCACGCTCACCAAATTCCGCATGGCCGACATGACGCGCGAAATGTTTGGCCATCTGCTGAACGCCGAAGACCTCGAAAAGCTCGTCGCGTTCTATTCGGGCTATCGCCGCGACGAAGTGCTCGGTGCATGGAAGCCATATCGCGATGTGGTGGTCAACGCATTGCGCCGTGCCTGCAAGCGCATGAACGTCGAGTTCAATGAAGTGGAAGCAGAAAAGATTTATACGGCCGTGCCGACCTGGGGTCCGCATCCGGACGTGCCGGAAGGTCTCTCGCGTCTGGCGAAGAAATACAAGCTGGTGATTCTGTCGAACGCGTCGAACAACCAGATCCAGAGCAACGTCGACAAACTCGGCGCGCCGTTCCACGCGGTCTTCACGGCCGAGCAGGCGCAGTCGTACAAGCCGCGTATGCAGGGCTTCGAATACATGTTCGACCAACTGAACTGCAATCCGGAAGACGTGCTGCACGTGTCGTCGAGCCTGCGCTACGACCTGATGACTGTGCATGACATGGGAGTCAAGCACAAGGCATTCGTCAATCGCGGGCACGAGCCTTCAACGCCGTACTACCAGTACTACGAAGTCAGCGACATTCCGCATCTGGCTTCGGAACTTGGTCTGTAGGCGCCGCTT
This sequence comes from Paraburkholderia sp. UCT2, assembly GCF_014397665.1. Lineage (NCBI taxonomy): Bacteria > Pseudomonadati > Pseudomonadota > Betaproteobacteria > Burkholderiales > Burkholderiaceae > Paraburkholderia > Paraburkholderia sp. UCT2. Next base: position 39,731 of record NZ_VZQO01000053.1, on the reverse strand, counting down.
GCATACGCTGAAAACAGCCAATCCCCTCGCTCATTGCTGCGCTCAAGGACAGACCCGATGAAGCTCGATTCCTACTGGCTCGACACGGCACCGCCCTTGCTCTCGGCGTGCGAGGGTCCGCTCGAAGGTCAGACCGATGTGGTGGTAATCGGCGGCGGCTTTACCGGGCTGTCGGCGGCGCAGGCGTTGGGCAAGCGCGGCGCGTCGGTGACGGTGGTCGACGCCGGCCGCATCGGCGGTGGCGCGTCCGGGCGCAACGGAGGACAGGTCAACACTGGTGTCGCGCAGGATTTCGTCGCACTGGTCGCGCAACTCGGTCTGGAGCGGGCGAGCGCCTGCTACCGCGCGTTTTCCGATGCGGTCGACACAGTCGAGCGTCTGATCCGCGAGGAAAACATCGACTGCAACTACATCGCGACCGGCAAGCTGAAACTGGCGTCCAAGCCGCACCACCTCGCACGTCTCGAGAAAACGGCAGAGGCGATCAGGCGTGAAGTCGATACGAACATCGAACTGATCGATCGCAGCGGTATCCGCAGTGAAATCCAGTCGGACAGTTTTCACGGTGGATTGCTGCACCGGCACGGCGGCCAGATGCATATGGGCAAGTTCGTCGTCGGTCTCGCGGAGGCCGCGGTGCGCCGCGGCGCCAGGCTGTATGAAAATGCGGCGGTCACCGCGATCGTGAGAGACGGTGGCGGCTTTCGCATCACCACGGCGCGCGGCGACGTGCGCGCGAAGCAGGTGCTGATCGCAACGGGTCCGTCGCGGCATGGACCGTTCGGCTGGTACCGGCGGCGTCTCGCGCCGGTCGGTTCATTCATCGTCGTGACGGAGCCCGTGTCACCGCAGTTGCTGGCACAAGTATTCCCGAACCAGCGCGCGTACACCACCACGCGGCTGATGCACAACTACTTTCGTGTGACACCCGATTCGCGTTTGCTGTTCGGCGGCCGGGCGCGTTTCACCGCGTCCGAACGGCCGTCCGATGCGAAGAGCGGACGCATCCTGCAGGAGGGTCTCGCCGGGATGTTCCCGGCGCTGGCCAACGCCCGCATCGACTATTGCTGGGGCGGTCTGGTGGACATGAGCGCTGACCGTCTGCCGCATGCCGGGCAGCACGATGGCATCTATTTTTCGATGGGATACAGCGGCCACGGCACGCAGATGTCGACGCATATGGGTCAGGTGATGGCCGACGTAATGGATGGTCACGACGACAGAAACCCGTGGGGCGACTCCGCATGGTCTGCTATTCCGGGCCACACCGGGAAGCCCTGGTTCCTTCCGCTCGTAGGGACGTATTACCGTATCAAAGACATTTTTTATTGATTCTTCGTTGTTCCTTTTGCCATTAAAAACCACGCAGCTAGCCCTATCACCCCCGCGGAGAAGCTCGATGAATAAGGAAACCTCGCAACATGGCGCTCTTGAACTCGGCACCGGGTTGGAGCGATTGACGGCCAAGGGCGCGTCGCGGCGCGACGTGCTGCGCGCGATGGCGGCGGCCGGGATGATGTCGGTGACGGGTGCAGGCCTCCTGAGCGCGAGCGGCGCGGCGTTCGCGCAGGCGAAGCCGAAGCAGGGCGGCAAGATCCGGGTGGCGACGCAGTCCGCTTCTGCCGCCGACACGCTCGACCCGGCCAAAGGCGCGCTTGCCACTGACTATGTCCGCGGCTTCATGTTCTACAACTGTCTGACCGAACTCGATTCGCATCTCGGCGCGAAGATGGCGCTCGCCACCTCGCTGGATACGAAAGACGCGACCGTGTGGGTCGTCAAGCTGCGTTCCGGCGTGCAGTTCCACGACGGCAAGGCGCTCGCGCCGGCCGACGTGGTGTATTCGATCATGCGTCACAAGGATCCGGCGACCGCATCGAAAGCGAAGACGCTAGCCGACCAGATCAAGGAAGTGAAGGCGACCGGTCCGAACGAAGTGACGATTACCCTGGACGGCCCGAATGCCGATCTGCCGGTGATTCTCGCCACCTCGCATTTCCAGATCATCAAGGACGGCACCAAAGATTTCAAAACCGCGGTCGGCACCGGCCCATTCAAGCTCAAGGAATTCTCGCCAGGCGTGCGTACGGTCGGCGTGAGGAACGAGAAGTACTGGAAGCCGGGCCTGCCGCATCTGGACGAAATCGAACTAGTCGGCATTGGCGACGAATCGGCGCGTGTGAACGCGCTGCTCTCGGGCGACGTGCAGCTGATCAACGCGGTGCATCCACGGTCGACCACGCAGATCAAGGGCGCCGGCGGTTTTTCCGTGCTGGAGACGAAGACCGGCCAGTACACCGACCTGATTGTTCGCGACGAAGCCGGCATCACCGGCAACGACGATTTCCGGCGTGGCATGATGTACCTGCAGGATCGCGAGCAGATGCGCCGGGCGATCTTCCAGGGCTACGGCGCGATCGGCAACGATCAGCCGATCGACCCGACGAATAAATACTATCTGGCGGGCCTGCCGCAGCGACCCTTCGATCCTGACAAGGCGAAGTTTTATTTCCAGAAGGCAAAGCTCGGCAGCGCGCCGCTGCAGATCTTCGCGTCGCCGGCCGCAGACGGGTCGGTAGAAATGGCGATGCTGCTTCAGCAGGTTGCGCCGCAGGCGGGCCTCAACCTGCAGGTAAGCCGCGTCCCGGCCGACGGCTACTGGTCGAATCACTGGATGAAGCATCCGTTGGGCTTCGGCAATGTCAACGCGCGTCCCAGCGCTGACGTGATCTTCACCCAGTTTTTCAAGTCCGACGCACCATGGAACGAAGCGAACTGGAAGAGTCCCAAGTTCGACCAGATGCTGCTTGCGGCGCGTGGTGAGCCGGACGACGCGAAGCGCAAGAAGATCTACGGCGATATGCAGGTGCTGGTGCATGAAACCGGCGGCATCGGCATTCCGATGTTCCAGAGTTCGCTCGACGCCCATACCGACAAGCTCAAGGGGCTCGGCTCGATTCCGCTGGCCGGCCTGATGGGCTTCATGTTCTCGGAAAATGTCTGGCTGGAAACGTAACCTGAAAAGCTTTCGAGCCCGACCGGCTGGAAAGCCAAACGGAGCGAATCGGTCAACATCCGCGATATCAGGTACGCCGCTTCGAAGCGGCGCCCGGGTTCATAATAGGAGGAGACATTTCGATGAAAACACCTGTGCAACGACTCGTCGTCGCCCGCCTCGGCCTCGCGCTGCTCACGCTGCTGCTGGTGTCGGCGGTCGTGTTCGGCATCACGGGGTTGCTTCCGGGCGACGCGGCCCAACAGGCGCTCGGCCAGGCGGCAACCCCCGAAGCCGTCGCCGCCCTGCGGCATCAGTTCGGTCTCGACCAGCCCGCGCTGCAACGCTACTTCGAGTGGCTCCTTCATGTGGTCAGCGGCAACTTCGGCACGTCGTTGTCGAACAATCTGCCCGTCAGCCAGCTGATCGCGACGCGTCTGCCGAACTCGCTGGTACTGGCGGGTCTGACGGCGCTGGTCTCGGTGCCGATAGCGCTGTTGATCGGTATTTCATCGGCGATGTTCCGCGGCTCTCTACTCGATCGCACGCTCAACGTGCTGACGCTCTCCACGGTCGCCGTGCCCGAGTTTCTGATCGCCACCATCGCCGTGCTGATCTTCGCCGTCAAGCTGCGCTGGCTGCCCGCGTTGTCGTATCTCTCGGAGGTCCATTCGTTCGGTGCGCTGCTGCGCATCTACGCAATGCCGGTGATGACGCTGTGCTGCGTGCTCGTCGCGCAGATGGCGCGCATGACGCGCGCCGCGGTGCTCGATCAGCTCAGTTCGTCGTACGTGGAAATGGCGGTGCTCAAGGGCGCCTCACCGGCGCGTGTGGTGCTACGGCATGTGTTGCCCAACACCATCGGACCGATTGCCAATGCGGTGGCATTGAGCCTGTCGTATCTGTTTGGCGGCGTGGTGATCGTCGAGTCGATTTTCAATTATCCCGGGCTCGCGAGCCTGATGGTGGACGCGGTGACCAACCGCGACATGCCGCTCGTGCAGGGGTGCGTGATGGTGTTCTGCGCGGCGTATCTCGCCCTCGTGCTGATCGCCGATCTCTGTCAAATCGTCTCCAACCCGAGGCTACGTCGATGATGAGCCAACCTACCAATCCCCCCCCCATTCCGCACGCGGACACGGAACTGTACGACGTGCAGCGCGACGAACTGGTCGTCGAGCCCGCACCCGTCGAAGCGGTCGCGTTGAAGCAGGGCATGTTCAAACGTCTGGTGCAGCGCTTCTCCGTACTCGGACTGATCGGTCTGACGGTGGTCGCATTCTGGCTGCTGGTCGCGTTTGTCGGACCGCTGGTCGCGCCGTATAAAGGCGGTGCGCTGACGTCCACGGAAATTTTCGGCCGCTACAGCGCAGCGTATCCGCTCGGCACTGACTATCTGGGTCGCGACATGCTGAGCCGGATCCTCTACGGCGCGCGCTACACGGTCGGCCTCGCGCTCGCCGCGGCGGTGCTCGCCAGCGTAATCGGCACGTTCTTCGGACTGCTCGCGGCGGTGTCGGGCCGCTGGGTCGACGAAATCCTGAGCCGTCTGTTCGACGCGCTCATTTCGATTCCGAGCAAGGTGCTCGCGCTCGTCGTGATCGCCGCGTTCGGTTCGTCGATTCCGATGCTCACGACCGTGGCTGCCCTGGCTTATATCCCCGGCGCGTTCCGCATTTCGCGCTCGCTCGCGGTGAACCTGATGGGCCTCGAATATGTGCAGGTCGCGAGAGCGCGCGGCGAACGCATCTTCTATATTGCGCGGGTCGAGGTGCTGCCCAACATGATTCATCCGATGCTCGCCGATTTCGGCCTGCGCTTCGTGTTCATCGTACTGCTGCTGAGCGGGCTGAGTTTTCTTGGTCTCGGCGTGCAGCCGCCGAATGCCGACTGGGGTTCGCTCGTGCGCGAGAACATTGGCGGCCTGTCGGAAGGCGCGCCTGCCGTGCTGATGCCGGCTGTCGCGATCGCGACGCTGACCATCGGCATGAATCTGCTGATCGACAACATGCGGCGGCGCCGCCATAGCCACGGAGGTGCATGATGGCTGATCGTGCTGAGCGGGACATGATTGAGGTGAAGGGACTGCGGGTTACCGCGGGTGTGGCACCGTGGCCGGTAAGCGAGATCGTCAAGGGCGTCGATTTTTCGGTGAAGAAGGGTGAGGTGCTGGCGCTGATCGGCGAATCGGGTTCGGGCAAGACGACCATCGCATTGTCGCTGCTCGGCTATGCGCGGGCGGGCTGTTCGATCAGCAGCGGCTCGGTGCGGATCGGCGAGGTCGACGTGTTGTCGCTCGATGCCAAAGGACGCCGCGCTTTGCGCGCGCGTACTGTCGCATATGTCGCGCAGAGCGCCGCGGCGGGTTTCAATCCGGCGCGCACGATCATGGATCAGGTGACGGAGCCGGCGCTGCTGCATCAATTGATGACGAAGGAGGCCGCGCGGAACAAAGCGGTTGGCCTCTTTCGCGCGCTTGCGCTGCCTGCACCCGATACGATTGGCGACCGTTATCCGCATCAGGTATCCGGCGGGCAGTTGCAGCGCCTGATGGCCGCAATGGCGTTGATCACCGATCCAGCTGTCGTCGTGTTCGACGAACCGACTACCGCGCTCGACGTGACCACGCAGATCGAAGTGCTCGCGGCCTTCAAGAAAGTGATCTGCGAACTCGGCACGACCGCCGTGTACGTGTCGCACGATCTGGCTGTGGTCGCGCAGATGGCGGACCGCATTGTGGTGCTGAACGGCGGTGCCGTCAAGGAGAACGGCGTGGTCGCGCAGGTGCTCGACGCACCTGTCGATGCCTACACACGTCAGTTGCTGGCCGCGAGGCGCCACCCGGAGTCGTCGTCAGAAATGCCACAGCAGGCCGGCAAGCCCGTTCCGCCGGTGCTCGAAATTCGGGGACTGGCCGCAGGCTATGGCCGCATCGACCGATCAGGCGTACCCGCCGTGTGTGTGCTCCACGACGTAGGCCTCTCCATTCCTCGCGGTAGCGCGCTCGGGGTGATCGGCGAATCGGGTTCTGGGAAGACCACGCTCGCGCGCGTAGTGGCGGGCCTCGTCGACCGTACACGCGGCGAAGTACTTTTCAACGGTGAGCCATTGCCCGCACAGATGTCGCGCCGCACGCCCGAGCAGTACCGGCAGATCCAGATCGTGTTCCAGAACGCGGACACGGCGCTAAACCCGAGCCATTCGATCGCCGACATCCTGGGTCGTCCACTCGCGTTCTATCATCATCTGCGCGGCGCTGCCGCGAATAAGCGCATGCTTGCGTTGCTCGATCTGGTGAAACTGCCCGCCTCGATCGCCACGCGCACACCTGCCGGTTTGTCCGGCGGCCAGAAGCAGCGCGTGAATCTCGCGCGCGCGCTCGCCGCCGATCCCTCGCTGATTCTCTGCGACGAGGTGACGTCCGCGCTCGATACGGTGGTCGGCGCGGCGATCCTCGACCTGCTCGCGGAATTGCGGCGCGAGCTGGCCGTGTCATACATGTTCATCAGCCACGACATTTCAACCGTACGCGCCATCTGCGACGAAGTAATCGTGCTGTACGCGGGACAGCGAGTGGAAGCGGGACAGCGCGACGTGCTCGCCGCGCCACCCTATCATCCGTACACGGGTTTGCTGGTCGATTCGGTGCCTGAGTTGAAACCGGGCTGGCTCGACGCGCGTCGCCATGTCGCTGCCTGCGCACTACCGGCGATGGGCGAAAGCGCCGCTGTCTCCGCGCTGTGCTCATTTCGCGCGCGCTGCCCGGTGCGCATCGACGGTATGTGCAATACGACGCCGCCGCCGGTCAGAAAGTTACCTTCCGGTGCTGAGATTCTTTGCCACCATTCGGCCGCCGAGCTCAGCCGTTTGCAGGCGCTGGAGACGATCCCGGCATGAACCAGCGATTTGTACGGCTCGCGGAAACGGACCGCAAGACCTTCCCTATCATCGTGGACGGCGTCGTGCGCGAGGCCGCCGAAGGCGACACGCTGATGGTCGCGTTGCTCACCAGCGCGAGCGCGTTGCGCGATTCCGAATTCGGCGATGGCCGCCGCGCCGGTTTCTGTCTGATGGGCGCCTGCCAGGATTGCTGGGTGTGGTCCGCGCAAGGCGAGCGCGTGCGTGCGTGCAGTACGCCCGCGACGCCCGGCATGTCGATTGTCACGAAGCTGGCTGAAGCCGGGGAGGGCGTATGGCCCCGCGTGTAGTCATCATCGGGGCCGGGCCGGCGGGCGTGCGCGCCGCGCAGGCGCTGGTCGAGGCGGGGCTGCGGCCCACCGTCATCGACGAAGGGCGCCGTGACGGCGGGCAGATTTATCGGCGTCAGCCGGAAGGGTTTTCTCGCAGCTACGCGACGCTCTATGGCACCGAGGCCGAGCGCGCCGCGTCGCTGCATCAGAGCTTCGATGCGTTGAAGAGCCGGATCGACTATCTGCCGGACACACTCGTCTGGAACATCTCGCCGAACACCGTGCATCTGGTGAGCGGCACGCGTTACCGGACGCTCGCGTTCGATTCGCTGATCGTCTGCAGCGGCGCGACGGACCGGCTGATGCCAGTCAAGGGCTGGCACCGGGCCGGCACTTACAGCCTTGGCGGCGCGCAGGTCGCGCTGAAGTCACAAGGCTGCGCGATCGGTTCGCGCGTCGTTATGATGGGCAGCGGTCCGCTTCTGTATCTGGTGGCCGCGCAGTACGTGAAAGCGGGCGCGCGGGTTGCCGCGGTGCTCGACACCTCGACGTTCATGCAGCGCGTGGCCGCGTTGCCGCGCCTGCTCGCGATTCCCGCCGCGCTCAGAAAAGGCATCGCGTTGACCCGCGTGCTGGCCGGCGCGCGCGTGCCGGTTCATCGTGGCGTGCAGCCGCTCGAAATCAAAGGCTCGCCGCAGGACGGCGTGAACGCGGTCGAGGTCGTGCTGTCCGGTGGCAAGTGCCTCGAATTGGCATGCGATGCCGTCGCGCTCGGTTATCACCTGCGGCCCGAGACGCAACTCGCGGACCTTGCCGGCTGTCGTTTTTCGTTCGACGGGAACACGCAACAGTGGCTGCCGCAAATCGACGCCGACGGTCGTAGCAGCATCAAGGGCATCTATCTGGCGGGCGACGGCGCGCGCGTGCGCGGCGCCGACGCGGCGGAACGCTCCGGCCGTCTGGCGGCGCTGGCCGCTTTGCAGGATCACGGCATGCCGGTCGACGGCGTGGAGCGCTTGCGTGCCGAACTCGTGCGCTTCACGCGTTTTGCCGCGGGCTTGCGTGAGGCATTTCCGTGGCCGTCGAAATTCGCAGCGTCGCTGCCGGACGAAACGATTGTCTGCCGTTGCGAAGCGATCACGGCGGGCGAACTGCGTCGCGTGGTGCGCGCGACCGGCGCGAAGGAAGCCAATCGCGCCAAGGCGTTTTCCCGCGTCGGCATGGGCCGCTGCCAGGGGCGCTATTGCGGGCATGCGGGTGCCGAAATCATTGCCGCAGCAGCTTCTGTGCCGCTGTCGTCCGTGGGACGGCTGCGCGGCCAGGCACCCGTCAAACCGCTGCCAGTCGCACTGACCGAGGAGGCTGGCGAATGAGCACGACAAGCAAAAACGAAGCCGATGTGATCGTGATCGGCGGCGGCATCGTGGGGACGACGACGACCTTCTTCCTGCGCCAGCGCAATCGCTCGGTCATCCTGCTCGAACGCGGCTTGACGGGCCAGCAGGCGAGCGGCGTGAACTACGGCGGCATTCGGCGGCAAGGCCGCGCATTGCCGCAACTGGCAATGGCGAACCGCGCGCTGCGTACGTGGCAACGCTCGGCGGAACTGCTCGGCGAGGACATCGAGTTTATGGCGTCGGGCCATACGCGCGTGTGCTATCACCAGAAGGACGTCGAGAATTTCGATCAGTACGCAATCGACGCGCGCGCCTGTGGTCTCGAGCTCGAAGTGCTGCACGGCGAAGCGACGTTCAGGCGTTTTCCGTTTCTCGGCCGCGAGGTGCTGGCGGCCTCGATCTCGCCGCTCGACGGCCATGCCAATCCACGCCTTGCCGCGCCCGCGTTCGGCCGCGCGGCAGCGCGGCTAGGCGCACATGTGATCGAGGACACGGAAATCGTGCGCGTGGAAAAAGATGGCGGGCGGTTTCGCGTGGAAAGTGCGCGCGGCGATGTTTACTGGGCGGCGCAGCTCGTGATCTGCGCTGGCGTGTGGGCAACGCGTCTTACCGAACAGTTTTGCGAAACGGCGCCCATCACCGCGCGGGGTCCTCAAATGTGCGTGACTGAGCCGGTGCCGTACGTATTCAGGTCGTCAATGGGTGTGTTCACGTCGATCAAGGAAGAGAGCATTTACTTCCGCCAGATTCCGCGCGGCAACATCATTGTCGGCGGCGGTCCTGCCGGTCCGGCCGATGCCGTGACGAGCCGCGCCTCCGTGTTGCCAATCAACACGGTGCGGCAACTGGCGCAGATGCGCCGGCTTGTGCCCGCGTTGGCACCGCTGAACGTGATTCGGGTGTGGAGTGGCGTGGAAGGCTACCTACCCGACGGAGAGCCGGTGATCGGTCCGAGCAGTCAGGTCGGCGGTCTGTTCTACGCGTTCGGCTTCAGTGGGGCCGGTTTTCAGATCGGTCCGGGCGTCGGCGAAACGCTGGCGGAACTCGTCGATACGGGCAGCACGGCCATTCCCCTCGACGCGTTTTCCATCCGGCGTTTCGAGAACCAACCGGCGGCCCGCTCGACCATCGTGACGTCATGAAACAGTCCATCAGCCTCACTGCCGCCCGCGCTTTCATCGAAGCCCATTTCGACGAACCGGTGACGCTCGCTCAACTCGCCGCGTTGTCCGCACTCAGCGTGTCACGCTTCGCCACGTTGTTCAGGCAGCAATACGGATCGTCGCCGTATCGCTATCTCTGCGGCCTGCGGATTCAGCGCGCGCAGACGCTCTTGCTCGAAGGCGTGCCGGGATCGATTGTCGCGACGGAGGTCGGCTTCTTCGATCAGAGCCATTTCGGCCGCCATTTCAAGCGATGCTGCGGCATGACGCCCAGCATGTTCGCTCGGCGCACCGCGACTCACGGCCGCCGCCTTGTCGGAAGGTGAGCTTAAGCAGATGGGCGCAAAGCCTGCCGCGGCCGAAGCCCGGCGATTCAACGAGGTCGCCTCTCACTGGGACCGGATATTTTTACGGGCATGGATCGTTGGAGATCGAGAACGAATGCTTTATCAGGAAGGCCAGGTTCGGCCATGCTCTACCCTGCCAGCACTGCAGGACGCTTTGGCTGAATGCGAAGAAACGTTCCGCGGCGGCACAGTGGCGTAAAGCGGCACCTTCGATGAGATCGGCGGCCGGCGTCAATGCCGCTATGCCTGCGCTTGTCATATGAGCCAACGTTGGAACCACACAGTGATGTTCGATCGCAGCATTACTGTCGCGCAATGCGGTGCACGCGCCGACCGAAAGGCTGGAGAGGGATGGGTTCATTCGCGGACATGCGAGCAAAAAGGGTACACCCGCCTGCCGATTCGAGTGCGTGCCACGAGCGGCATTTTCTTCTGTTCGGGATGCGATAAACAGTTACACAAGCTGACGAACAGCGACTACGATCTGGCGGCTGAATGCAGAGGCGTGCGCCAACAAAGCGTTAGAACTGAAAGCCGAATCACGTCACACCCAATTTCCGCCACAGTAGTTCCAGTTGCGGCCCAACACAACCTGCATCTGGCAAAAAGAATCTGAACGACTGGAACACAACATGTCCAAATTGCAGCAAGCAGTATCGGAGCATTGCAGCTCCCGATCGTTTGTCGATCTCCGGAAGTTCGCGTCGGATAAAAGCCAGGGGATTGAGGCGACTGGTTCGGCCGACGAGAGCCGCTTCCTTTCTAGTCGCCGCGTGCTAGATGGGCCGCCGGGCCCCGTGAGCGTGGGCGTGATAGCGCTCGACGCCGGACGCGGTAAGGTGCCGCCCCAGCCGGTAGATGAATTCATCATCGTTGCGGAAGGCGAGATCACGTTGACGCAGGCAGAGCATGCGCTAACGCTGGGGCCAGGCGACAGCGCGGTGTTGGGTCATGGCGCAGAGTTTTCCTGGTCGGCGCGAGGGCCCGTATCGATCATCTTCATGCGTTACCACGGCAGTCAGTATGCTGACGGGAAGATTGTCCCGATCGAGCACGCGCCGCAGCTGGAGCCGTCCGGAACGCCGCCTGCGGAATTGCTACTCACGCCCGCGCCGGTCTGCCGCAACTTCACGGACTACCGCTCTGCGGATGGAGAATTTGTCTGCGGCACCTGGGATTCAACACCCTATCACCGGAGTGCAATGTTTTATCGCCATTGCGAGCTGATGTATCTCCTGGAAGGCAGTGTCACATTCGTGGACGAATCCGGCAGGACGGGGACCTTCGAGCGCGGTGACATTTTCCTCGTCGAGCAAGGCGCGCAGTGCAGTTGGGATAGTCGTGAGCACGTCGCAAAGGTATACGCGATTTATCGTCCGGCATAACGACGCCAATCGTCCGCGGATCACGCCCCTGATGTAGCTTCGCCCGCAGGCAGTCCATGTCTGCGGGCTTTTTTTGACGCGCCAGCGTGGGTGCACTCGCGCAAATGCAAGTTCAGTCATAAGAGGAGCAGACCCTACGATGCTTTCCCTGCGGTGACGGCACGTGCACCACGTGCCTGCGGTCGCGCTCGCCGCGCAGCCACGCGCGCAGGCTGATCACCAGCCTGATTGCATCAAGCCGGTCAGTCTTGGCACGCCGCTTGTGGCGCTCGACCGGAATGCTCGCTGCATCGACCACATGACACTCGATACCGCGTGCCCGTAGCGCCCGATAGATCCAGAACGCGTCCTGGCCGGCTTCATAACTCACGACAAGGTGCACGCCCGCGGGCAGCGACCACTTCAGCTTCTGTTGTTCGATCACTTCCAGCACGGCCTGTAGGCGCGCGGGGGCTTGCGGTTGAGCTACGGTGTACACCGCCGGCTGCTCCCGCTGCCCGTCGTGCAACGCTACCTTCCACTTCGCCGCGGCGAGTTCGAGCGACACCGCCAGCGCCGGTTCCTCAGTACGCGTGTACCCCTGATCTGTACGCATCGATGCCATGGTAGAGCGATTTCGTCTTCTTCATCACGTCATCTTTGCTGACCAGCGCGCGAACGTGACAACGCCGTATCACTGATTGACGCGATCCTCGGTGGTCTGAAGCATCTCAAATGAACGACCCGGCATTCAGTATGTCGATGGCTAAGACGCATAACACCGCAATCGCAGTGATGGTAAGGCGCGCGCCAAGCCGATATGAGCGGATCTTCTCAGCCCGACAAGGATGGCCAGGCGGTTCGGATCTTCTGCGACGGAGCAACCATCGTGCAGAACGCTGCTTCGACATGCGAAGCAATTGAGCAGACATAAATGACCTTGCACGGGAAAATAGCTCAATGAGGCGACTCGATAAAGTCGACGTGAGGGAATCACCGACTTGTCCTGGGTATAAACGCCATTGCACGTGTCGCGAAGTTCGATGCGAGACGTCGATCGATGAGTGGCCCGCAGACAGGACAAGAGTACGGTCCGCCGGTCACGCCGCCACCCGGTAAGGACGCATTGACGGAGTAACCCCCATAGGAGGGAAGACGTTCCAGGAACCGTCATCGTGTCGAAAGAAAACGATAGTTAGCGATCCCTCCGGCCGTGCCACGCCGACGCGCACGAAGCGCCTTCGGTCGGAAGCAGTGCGACTGAACTCCACCACGCGTACAGGCGTTGCGATAGCAGGTCCGAACCACTTGCCGACGAGCAGACGCAACGACTTCTCACCGAAACTCATATGAATCTCCTATCAGCGGGCTACGTCGTTTTCATGCCATTCAAGGGTGCCTAGACGCTTCTGTTCAGGCGCTCAGCCATCCCTTCCATTATAGGTTAAGCAACCTATTGAGCGAAAGTGTTTACCCATTTTCAGGGTAAACACTGCGCTTCTTGGTCGTTCGGATGGCGCAGAATTACCAGTGTATTCAATAGATTACCTATCCAACGACGCATATGGGCCTATACTACGTCTGGGTTATTTAACCTAGACAGTCGTTGACCAGACACTGGCGCACGCTGAACTACCAGGCTATGAGGTATGGCCGCCTGAAGCGTTCGTTGTCTCGACTCGCGTCAATGGCCCCACGAGCGAAAAGTCGCGCCGGTAGCGAGGCGACGTGCAAGATGGAGTAGTGGTGAAGAAATTGACACTCAGTTCGGCAGTGATGCTTGAACGACGGGGTACTGACCCCATCAAGCGGCGGGGTAGCCGTCAGAGCCGAATTCCCGAAATCATCGATGTATCGATCAATGTGCTCGTCGCGGCGGGCTACGCTGGGTACACAATCAACCGCGTTGCCAATGACGCAGGCATTCGCTTGAGCACGTTACAACACTATTTTTCGACCCGAGAAACGCTGCTGCGCGCTACGATCGAAGAGATCGCCAGGCGGTATCTCCAGCGATTCCGACACTTTACGGACAACAAAAGCCACTCCCCGCAGGCACGGCTTGAGGCAATCGTCGACGATGCCTTTGTCCAGCTAACCAAACCGGGTCCCCCCGCGGCCATATTAGAGAGTTGGGGCTTGGCGTTGCATGAACCGTTCGCACGGGACGTCGTCCTGGAGATGCAAAAGCAGTTCACGCAGCTTTTCGCGGACCTCGTGGGGGAGATCAATCCTGGCTTATCAAGTGCCGAATGCGAGTTGCGCGGCGCACTGATCGTGTCAAGCTTGGAAGGTTTGGTCGTCTTCCTTCAGTGGAGCAAGGACACCGCTTTAAAACTGGAGGTTTACCGTAATGCTGTAAAAGTCGTATGGAGTGGACTGAGCAGGGCTGGTGACTGACGCATCAGCCAATCGCCCGGCCTGAGTTGTGTCTGTGCGCTTAAGTTTGATTCCATGTGTCCTGTTGGCTTTAGCGACGCCGACGTGGCGCTGTTCGAAGCCGTGCGATGCGAGTGCGTCCATCAACTGAAGACCGCCCATGCTCGCATTGGCGCTCGGCGGTGATCCGACCGCGTTGCCATCAGCGCTCGGACTTCACCGTTCAGCACACATGGGCGCATAATTGAGCGCCGCTCTGTCGGCGATAGCTCTACGCCGCAAACTGGCGGTGTCGGAGCGGCTAAAAGCCCGCCTTACGTGCGCCCACAGATGCGTCGCTATGATCGAGATACGATCCCTGTATGCGGGTCGCCGGCAGTCTTCACAAGGCAGTCGAAGCGTTTAGCGGCAAGAATTCGGCATAAAAGGCGGCAAATGCGGCGTGCAGGTGCGCGCGGCGTCCACCCCGGAACCCGTGTGCGTGGACGTCTCTCGGAAAAAAGCCTCATTTGCCTTTCTGCCGGCAATTATGAAGGGTCGGATAGTTTTGGGTATCCGACCTTCGTTCGCGGAAATCGGGGTGAAGGGTGACCGGCTGAACCGCGCGCCCGACAGCGCTGTCTCGCCTGCCTGCTGATCGATAGGGAAGTGACGGGCGTCCAGCCAATCCAAGCGGCGAGTGCCGAACCGCGACCGCGAGATAGGGACAATCTGCGATTGAACCAACGCCCCGGAGCCGGCCAGTATGACTGAGCGCATGCAATTTGACATCAAAGAAATGAGCAAAATTTTGACATGACATGCTTGGATAATTCGCAATCCTATTCGGTTAGACGTGCCCGGCTTCAGAGTTTCGGACGTGTGGTACCTATAGCTGGTCTGCTTGGATGTCAGTGCGAACGTCACTGACCTCGGTGGTCAAGCAATAGTTAATTGCCACTGCGTCGGCCTAAGGCACGGGTTCTTCTGTTGCACCAGCCCCAGAATGTTTCGTTTCCGCGTGCGCGAGTCATGCGTTGCTGACCTCACCGAAACGCGCCGATCGTTGTTGGCCTGCCTCCATCTCGGTAGCCCGGCCGAAGGCACTTCACGCCGGACTGCTGCGCTCGACGGTTTATTCAGGCGGCAGTAGGCGTAGGCGCGTTTCAAAAATTTGCTGGGCGAAGGCGTTTTCGAACGCGGGTATTCGTTTGAAGAATCCTGCCCTTATCTCGGAAAACCCGGCTCAGCGTTTTGATACGGGCGCGGGCTGCCTGCGCGGCCGTGCGCCGGACTCGGGGGCATATGGCTCCCGAGTGTTCCGATAAATCACAAGGATTTCAGCGGATTTCGCCCGAGTGGACCGAAGTGTTACCGTCCGCTCGAAGCGGCGTCCGTCATGAGAAGTCCCCTTGGGGAGGCAGCGCACTGTCTCTACTTCTCACTGGCGATGGCCAGCAAGCGGCTGCGCAGCAAAGCGGTCGTCCGTTCGACCTCTTTGGGCGTCAACCGTTCCATGTAAGCCGCCGTCAGAAGGGTTAGCGGATGGACGCCCAGCACGTCTGCAAGTTGCTCGATCTTCCCCAATGTTGGAGATTTCAGGCCGCGCTCGACCGTACTGATGTAAGTGCGGCTGGATACCAGTCCGAAATCTTCCTGTGTCACTTCGGCGATCTGCCTGAGTTGTTTCAGTGCTTTGCCGAAAGCGGCGTTGGAACGCATGCAAGTCCTCCTGATAAAGGACCTGATGAACTCATTGAGAGCGCTAAAGGGCTACAATCTATAGTGTTCATTTGCTATTATTCGGGCCACCCTGGCCGGGCAGGTCAGGGGTACCGCCTTGCGGTGCCTGACTCTGCGAGATATCTTTGGTCGATCTCTGTTTGAAGCGGTCGGCCAGATCCGGATCGGGGAGACCGAGGCCAACACACATGCAGGGCGAGGAATCTGCGTGCCGTTTGCACGGGCCGACAACGCATTGGAGGCAGATAGATGCACCGGAGGCGGCCTGCGCAGCGATGTCGGGCCGACATCCAAATGCAATCGTGGTTCGGCGGGTTTTGGAAGCAGCGAGATGTTCCCTGAGAATGTTGGATTGTCTTCAGGGTGCCGACATGGTCATCGAGCAGTTAGTTAAGACAGAAAGCGTTTGAGGTAGCGGCTGTATGTTTATGACAAGTGAAATTAACCGTGTGCCTGCGTTGAACGTGCCTTTCGGCGGGTTGCCCGGCAGGGGCGTATGGTCAGCGGTTCAGCAACTGTTACCGCGGGACGTCCTGATTCTCAGGGTGTCGCGGGCGCGCTCGCGGGCCGTCCCGACGATCGTGATGCTGGACCTGCCCGCAACCGCTGCGACGCTCGAGCAGTTCGTCGGAGGGGATGTCGTTCTGCGCGACGCGGCCGTACTGAGTACGAGGCTGGCACGGGAGGTCGGCCAGTGGACGCTCGAACCGCTTCGCGAGATCCGGGTGGGCGCAACCGAGTACGAACATCGCGGCCAGGGCAAGCAACTGCTCACGGTGACCCGGTTCACGACCGCTGCGGGGCGGACGTTGTCGGTGCCGTATGCGCTTGCGACACAGCCCGCGCGCGGCAGGCGGCTCTGGCGCGCGAAGGCGCCAGCCGCACCGGCTAGTGCCTAATCCTGGCTCGCGGTGGATGTGCATCCGGACGTGGGGCCGGGCATGGCCATTGGGGAGCCGGACAGGCTGCCGCGCGGGCGGGGAGGCGTCGTGCTGTATCCCGATTTCGATGGAGGGTGCTTCACCCGGAGGACGTGTGGCGCCGTCCGGGCACCGGGCGGTATGTCGCGAGCCCGCCGGGCCACGCGCTGTTTGAACACGCGGCGCTGCTGGCGAACTGCCTTGAGCCGCACCCCACGCTGAGCATCGTGCTGTCCACGAGCTGGGTGCGGGTGTTCCGCAGCGTGCGCAAGGTGGCCCGCCGTCCGCCGCCGGAGTTGCGTCGGCGCGTGGTCGGCGCGACCTTCCACAGCCGGATGGATCGGGTGTGGTTCCGGTCCGTGCCGCGGGGTGTGCAGGTCTGGGCGACGTGTGCCGGCGGCGCACAGACGCATGGCTCGCATTCGACGACGATGAGGCAGGCTGGCCAGCGGTGTGCCGGAGCCATCTGGTGCGTACCGATCCCGTGCTGGGCCCCAGCGCGCCGGCCGTGTTTAGGGAACTGCAGACGCGGCTTGGCGCGATGCACGGTGAGGACAAAGGCTGGTGATGATAATCCGCCTATTATCGCGGCCAGCGCATCACCGCCGCATCCGCTGCCGCTTCAAGAAGGGATTGACATGAGCAGACGCAAGCGGGCGATGGAGCTTCCCGACGAAACCTCCGAAGCGCTGCGCGCGCGGCTGCGGCGCTTCGTGCGTGCGACCCGCGACGAGGCGACTGGGGCGACCGCGGCCGTCCCGATCCCGTTTCCCACACACGTGACGGTGCTCGCCGGGCCGCTGCGGCGGATCCGCGGCGCGCGCGAACACCGGATGGTGTCGGTGCCGGAGGTGCGGGCTGGGTTAGACGCGCGCAGGGAAGACGGCGACAAACCCTGATCAGCCCCGGGCGGGTTCGCGCTGGGTGACACGGGACGAGCCGACGGCAACATGACGAAGTAACGGACATGACGGATACACACTTTCACGGCGCAATGCGGTGGCCACTGCCGGCTGAACCCGAGCCGCAGGCCGGCTGGAACAACCGGTATTTCCTCGACACGGAATTCACCGACTTCCGGCAGTGCCAGCTGCTCAGTCTCGCCCTCGTGGGCGAGAACGGGTACGAGTTCTACGGCGAGCGGACCGATTTCGATCCGGCGCTGTGCAGCGACTTTGTCCGCGCCGTGGTACTGCCGCAGCTCGGCCAGTCCGAGGGGCGCGCGATGCCGTTTGCAGCGCTTTGCGAGGCACTGCGCGCATGGCTCATGGCGGTGCCGGGCGACTCCGGGCCGGTGCTGTGCTACGACTACGAGACGGACCTGGCCCTGTTGCGGTTCCTGCTGGGCGGCCCGCTGCCGCGTGGCTGGCGGCTCGAGAACATCGCCGGCACGCGCAACCCGGAGCGACGCGCCGCCTACTACGCGCGCCATGGCGGCGAGCACCATGCGCTGCATGACGCGCGCGCCAATGCCTATGCGTGCACCGGTTGAAGCCGGGCGGCTGCCGGCCGGGCCGTCGTCCGGTTTCCGGACGTGCGGACGCATTTCTTCGCTCAAACAGAAACAGCCTCATGAAGGGGATCAGGATGGCCGGGATGCGTGTGTGGATTCCACGATCCGACGTACCGCGGATTGCACAGCGCCTGCGGGACCGACGCAAGGCGTCAGCGATGACACAGGACGATCTCGCGGTCAGGGCGGGGGTGGCGAAACCGGCCCTGGTGCACCGGGAGAAGGGAAGGTGGCCCCACACCGTCGCAGCCGCCACCGTGAACGCGCTGGAGGCGGCCCTGCAGGTGCCGCCGGGTTGGCTGCTCCGTCCTGAAACGCAACCGTTGCCGGACCCCGTGGTCAATGCAGCGGATGCCGTCGCCCGCGAAGGAGAGGGTGCTTGCGAGACGCGCATTCCCCCGTCCCGGTGCCGCGAGATCGGCCCTCACGCGCGGCGGCTGCGCAGTGAACTGGGCCTGTGCGTTGCGGAGGTGGCGCGCGCCTGCCATGTGTCCCGTCCCACGCTGTTGCAGTGGGAACAGGGGACGTTTCCGAAGGCGCTCACCGTGGCGCGCCTTCGCACCTGGGAGCGCGCCCTGCTGCTCGCGCCCGGGCAACTGCTGGCGCCGCCGGCGTCGCATCCCGGGGTAGGCGATGGCCGCTGGCGCGTGACGATCGACACTGAAACGCTCGAGGCCGCGATCCATCGCGTCGCGGCGTGCCTCGCCACCCGCGGACGCAACCTGCTCCAACCGGAGCAGCCGCTCGATGCAAAGGCCGCGCGCGATGCCGACCTGCTGGCCCACCGCTATGGGGTGGGCGCGCATCGCTGGCCACTGGTCGACGTGGCCGTCTCATACGGGATCGATCCGTCGCACGCACGCCAGACCGTGGCGCGCCTGGTTGCGCGCGCAGCCGGGTTCGCCTTCAGGATTCCGGTGCTGGATGCCATGCTGGCGGTGGGCGCGGCGGGCTTTTCGTTCACGACCGCCGTTTCTGATGGCCGCATGCGTGACCTGCTGGGGCCGTCGCTGTCCATGGAGCACGCTGCGGCATTCGCCGGCGAAATACTGTCCCGGCGGGTCACCGGTGCTGATCCTGGCGAGGCGGTGGCCGGCACCCGCAGGCCGGCGAAAGCGGCGAACGCTTCGCTGGCCGCGGACGTCGTCTGCGAAGGCACGCGACCTGCCTGCAACAGGTCGCAAGTGGCGCAAGGGGCGTAGCCAGCCTCGCGCCGGCCCGGCAGGGCGGGGTATGGGGAAGGAGAGCGCGAAAGCCATCGAAAGCGAGAACGCCTGCGTGGCGCAGCAGGGGCTTCCACTCGACGGGTACAGGAAGTTCTGACGGAGCGTTCTGCTGTCCGGGCGGAGCCACCGGGACGGAGGCATTCGCCGGGGGCGCAGGCGATCGCAGCGCAGGTTCGGGACCTCGACGCGATGCGCGTCCGCGCAACTGCGGTACCGGATGACAAGATCACAAGGAAAGGCGAATGCTTCGAATCACCATTGAATTGCTGCCCGGTGGACGGGAAGACGGAAAGCGGATCATCGCGACGGCGGACATTGCGCGCGTGAGGTCCGGGGCTCTTGCGGACTACAGGGTGGCCCTGGACGATGCGGTGCTCCGGCAGGTCGGCGAGCGGGCCACGGTGCGCGGCTATCCGAGATGGGCGGGCAGCGTATGGGATCTCGTTGCGCGCTGTGTTGCCGCTGCGCTGAATCAGGGCCGCGAAGCCCTGCCACCGCGACCCGCGCCACCGCAGGTGACGGTTCACGTGAATGACGCAGGCTACCGTTACGTGCGTCTGGATGAGATTCCCGAGCCGGCCAGAACGTACTTCGACAGGAAGCTGGCTGGTTCGGGCATTCCTGACCACGGCTGTGCTTTCGCGCACGACTGGTTCGACTTTCTCAACGGCCAGCGCTGATGCCATTGCGGTGCGCCGTGCTTTGTAGCAAGTTGCAGCCTCGCACAACATGTCGACCAGATCAACCAGCCGTCGCCGCACTCGACACCCCACAGGGAGAAAACCGTTGGGACGGTATCCAGATCATCAGCGACTGTCCGGTTGACGTCGAAGGTGAGCGGGTATTTTGCCCGCAGGATGCCTGACAGTTCTCACGCACCGTTCTCTCGCTCCCATTCCTGTACCGCCATTGCAGCAACGGGATCGATTGTCCCATAGCGAAAGGCTCTCCGGAACCCGAGTGCGGTGCACGGTCAGTGATGAGCGATGATGGCGTTCTGGAATGCGCTGTAAATTTTATAAGCGTCAGGCAGCACGGCCGCTCGGCCAACCTGCTTCTCGCCATACACCCTATACGCCGGGCATCGGAGATTGCGACAATGGCGCTCCCTGGAGCATATTGCGGTTATCGACTCGAGTCTGTCATGGCCGCATTCAGATCGGCTGCTCCATCGGGAAGAAGGAATAAGGCCGGCGCACCTCGCGAACCTTTCTGGCCAACCGGGATCGCATGATGAACAGTGAAATGAGAGGCGGCTGTCAGTGACGCCGCGGACCGCATCCAGTATCTGCGCGATTGGTCGCCGACAATCAGGGCATCGGCTAAACGCTCGCAATAGGGACAGGGATTCATGAGTACCAGGAACCACATCAGGTATCAGGCGAAAGAGGGTGATCAGCCCGGCTGGGATCTCTACACCGAGATTTTTGAGCCGGAGGACGTCGTGTATCTCGAGCTCAACGGAGTAGCCGCTGAAGTCACGATGCTCGGCAACATGGAGCGCGGCCCGGGCACGGTGCTGTTGCGCCTGCCGGTCGACACCGCGAAGCAGCTTGGTCTCGTGCCGCCGGAGTGGGAAAATTCGGACTGGGGAAAAGGATAGGTCATGCGCGAATACCGGGACAGGACGGTGCAGGAGGTCGCGGCATGCACATGCGACCGCTGCGGCCGGCGCATGACGCCGGTTGACGATCAGTGGGAGTGGTACGAAAAGATGTCGCTCGATTGGCGTGGCGGCTTTGGCTCGATTTTCGGCGACGGCGCCCATGTGAGCCTTGACCTTTGCCAGCAGTGTGTCCGCGATACGCTGGGGCGTTGGCTTCGCGTCGATCCGCCGTCCGGACCGGATGGCTCAATGCAAGCCCTGAAGGGCGTCGTGCCCCGACCCAATGTGCCGGTATCTGTCGACAGGATGAATCCCTGGGAATTTCACGAGCGCGACTAGAGGGCTTACCGCCCCATGCGGCTTCGCGCGTCGCTCAGACTGCCGATCATGGATTGCCGTTTCTCACGGGGCATCCCGAACTCACCGTCGCGACACTCAGGCGGCTCGTTACCTTCGGTTGAACAGGTTAGCCTTATCGCTGAACGAGTCTTGTCGACCGCATCGCCGCCGGTGCGACGTTGGGAGTTCAAGCGCAGATAACAAGGGACCGGTCGTTCATGACGGCGCCTCAGAGGTAGCAGCTCGGCCATACCCGACGTTCAGGTATCGCATTTGTCAGGCAGCAACGAGTCACTTTGCCGACATTCGCACTTCGGCGGCGGCGAACGTCAACTGCCACTGCAACCGAATGCGTACTTGCGACCCGGAGCCGACGTAGCGCGTCGAGCCGGCTGAACGTCGGTTTGCGGTCTGAATTGAGCCAATCAAACTGAGTCAGAAAGGGTTGACCTGGCAAAGGAAAGCGGCCACGATCTTCCGTGCGGGTGCTTTCATTTTAGTCACCGTCGCTATGATTGCATCGACGCAACACTTATGGTGAAAGCGCGCATGCGAAAGAACAAATCTGCCGGCCCGACTCTGCTTCGCGTTGATAGTCTGACTGATGAACCGCTTTGCCCGTGTTTGCTCTTGCTCGATACATCGGCATCAATGAGTGGCGTGGCTATTGCCGAGCTGAACGCGGGAGTGAGCGCCTTCAAGGACGAATTGACCGCCGGCACGGCGTCCACTAATAGGGTCGAGGTGTCGGTCGTCACATTTGGCCCGGTGCAGGTCAGAACCGCCTTTCAGTCGGTATCCGACTTCGTTCCCGCTCGTCTGCACGCATCCGGCGACGCCCCGATGGGCGCTGCAATTCGGCAGGGGCTTGAATTGCTGAGCCAACATAAGGAGGAATACCGTCAGCGCTGTCTTGCTTACGTTCGCCCGGCGGTGTTTCTTATTACAAAGGGATTTCCAACCGACAACTGGCATTCGGCTGCCACTCTTATACGTGAAGCAGATTACAAGGACCACGTCAGTTTCTACGCGGTCGCTGTGAGCGACGCAAATATGGAAGTTTTACGGCAGGTCTCAGGTCGCGAACCAGTTAAGCTAGACGGGATAAAATTTTTGGATTTTATTTCAGATTCCGGCTCAACAAGCGATGAACGATGAACCAGATATCCTTCGCAAGCTTCTTCGCGAGATAGACGGGCAGCGCAGTCATTTCAGTTTTTATAGGTCATTTGTTAATTATTCGGGCTCGGTATGATCCACGGGAGTGTCCAAATGCAACCCACAAATAACCCATGGAACTCTCTGGAGGTGGTCAAACTCATTGTCGGAATATTAACGCCGTTTTCAGTTGGTGCCTTTGGTTGGTTTATAAGTCGCCGTCTGAAACGACTCGAACTCTCGCAATGGGCAAATCAAAAATTGATAGAAAAAAGGCTGGCGATCTATGATTCCGCGGCGCCTTTACTCAATCAGCTCTTATGTTTCTATACATGGGTAGGTCACTGGAAGGACGTTTCGCCGGAAGATGTCATTAAGGCCAAACGCGAGCTCGATAAAATATTTAACATTTATCGTCATCTTTTTAATGACGACATCTACCAAGCATACCAGTCGTTCATTCACGCGCTTTTTGAAACATTCGCAGCCCCGGGCCGAGATGCCAAGATCCGCTCTCACATTCAAGGATTTGACGGCGATCGAACTAGCCATTGTTCATACACGTGGAACCCAGAGTGGTCTCAGAACTTTTCGAACGGGAATGTCGTAGAAAAAAAGGAGGTACGGGCGCAGTACTTTCGGCTTATGAACGCTTTAAGCGGTTCACTGGGCGCCGAGAAGTAGCTGCCCCGACGCGTATGTCGAATTTCAGCAATTTTGGAGCCTTTCCGCACGTTAGATGGCCGCTTTGAGCGGAGTCACCCCCTACCTCAGCGCGAGAAGTGTCCCTCACACGGCTGCGGCTCGCAATTCGGCAGTGAGTCGCGCTGTGCAGCCGGTCAGCGGGGTCAACGGTGCCGGCAGAAGCCTCGTTGAGACATATCGTACGGCCTGTTAGATAGCGAGCCTGCGATCAGATACCCGCCCGGATCACCAACAAATTGCGGACCGTTGCCGTTACTAGGCCATACCAAGCATCGGGGTTGAATCTGGAGTCGCATCTCATCGCGGCCACAGTTCAGGGGTTGAATCTGGAGTCGCATCTCATCGCGGCCACAGTTCAGGACTTGCAGCGGCCGAATTCCATCAGAAGCGGGCAACTGTAGGTCGGTTGATCGGCGGTCGCGAGCGTCAGGAACTGGCCGTGTGCTGCCTCATGCAATAGGCATGCGCAGCCCGAACGTCGCAAGGCTGTAATCGGCTGCACGCGACCCGAAGCCGTCCTTCGAAACATCGTCGCGGCGAGGGCGGCTTTCGATGTCAAGCGGTAAGCCGCCTCGACAAAAGCAAATTCGACGCCGCCGCGGTGAAAAATTACGAGCCCCCAAGAACGGTGTTGACGGCGGTGTAAAAGCGCGGCTAGACGTCGGCAAGGATAAAAAGATAAGCAATAAGCGACCGACGCCGCTGTCGGCCTACGGTGAAGGTTAAAACGGATCGTCTACGTCGCTCAGGTGAGGGTTCACGGGAGCAGCGCGTTGTTCGTGCTGCAGTTCATGGAGCACGAACTGGTAGTGCATACAGATTCGTTCGCGTAGATCGTCGAGGAGTTCGATGATGGCGAGCGCCTGATCGGCGGACCAGTCATCGGGGATCAGGAAGTCGAGCCCACAGGTGATTCCGGAAGGCAGGTGAAGGCGCGTCATGATGTCTTCCTCTCGGCCTTGGCCGCACTACGTTTCTTCGAGCGTTGCTCTGCGCGTTCACGTGCCTCCTTCACGCGATAGGACTCGCCCTCGATCACGACGACTTCCGCGCGATGCACCAGTCGGTCAACAAGGGAGACGACGCAAGCCGCGTTCGGAAACACCTCATGCCATTCTCCGAACGGTCGATTTGTCGTAACCACCGTTGATGCAACGCCGTATCTCCTGCTGACGAGTTCGAACAGCAGATCAGCGTGGCGGTTCGAGTACGAGAGGTAGCCAACCTCGTCGATTACGAGAACGTCGGGTGAGGCATAGCGGTTCAGTCGGCGGCGCAAGGCCGAATCGCTATCGAGCGCGGCCAGTTCACCGAGCATCTGGCCGGCGGTCGTGAACAAAGCAGTGTGGCCATGTACGATTGCCTGATAGGCGAGATTGAGCGCCAGTGTCGATTTGCCGACGCCGTTCGGGCCGATCAGCACGACGTTCGCGGTGTCCTTGACGAACTCAAGCGCCATCAGCTCTTCGACGGCGGCACGATCGCACCGCCTGGGCCAGGCCCAATCAAAGTCGCACAACGGTTTGAAGCTGCCTAGGTGCGCATCACGGATACGCCGCTCCAGAGAGCGGCGACCGCGCTCGTCCTCTTCCCACTGCAGCAGAGGCGTAACCCACTGCTCCGCCGCCACGTCGGGCCAATGCGCCAACAGTCCGTACAGGCGCAAGGCGTGCGCGCGAATTTGCAGCTCATCAGGCGTGTTCATCGCCGTCTCCCGCGATCTGGTCGTAAATGTCGAGTCGGTGGGGTGTTACGAGCGTGTCTTTCTTGCGTACGTGTTCGGGCAATGGAATTGCAACGGGCGGAGGTGCCTGGCGCGCTTCGCGCCGGCGCTCCAGCGCCAGACGTACCGGATTCGGGTGAGGTGCAGCACCACTGGCGAGAGTCTCCTCAATGGCCGCCTGCAGTTCGGAGGCGCCATAGCGGTCAAGCAGGCGAAGCAGATTGGCTGTGATGTTGCCCAGGTTGCCGCCCCGTTCAGCGGCGCGCATCATCAGCGTCTGGCTGGCCGGTGCCGCCTGGGCCAGATGGTCGAGGCCGCGATGGTGACGGGCCTCGCGTTTGCGTGCAACGAGAGCGTCGATATGTGTAGCAAGTTCGATCTGTGCGCCGCGATCGTAACTTCGCACATGGGTGGCGAGCAGATCGGCGCCGTCGAGAATGCGTACCTGGTGGGGATCGGCCCGTACCGTGAGCGTGCGGCGCACGTGAGTATGGGGAATCGAGTAATCGTTCTGATCAAAGCGAACGTACGGAGTCTTGCCAACCGAGACCGCCAGTTGCAGTTCGCACGGATAGGGATTGCCGGGCAAAGCCAGCAGACTTGGCCGTTCGCGCTCGAAGGCTTCACGCACGGTGATCGTGGGCTCCTCGCGACACGGCCGATTCGCGGCGGGGCCTGCGCACCAGAGCGCCGCCTGAGCATTCAGATCGTCGAGGTCGATGAACTTACGCGCAGCAAAGAAGTTCTCGCGGACGTATCGGATTGCACGTTCGACACGGCCCTTCTCGTTGCCTCGCGCAACGGCCACAGGACGGGGCTCATAGCGATGATGGGCGGCGAACGCGAGGAGTTGAGGATTGAACCGGATCGCGTCACCGTGCCGCTCAAGGACGGCGCTCTTGAGGTTGTCATAGAGTAGGACCCTGGGCAGACCGGACCATGTCTCGAAGGCGCCTGCATGGCCGGCCAGAAAGCTGTCCATGCGGGCATCAAGGAAGAAGCGCAGGTAAATCTGCCGCGACCACGACAGGACCATCACGAATGCCATCAACGGTCGGCGTGCGCGACCAATCTGCAGGTGATCGAAATGGGCCCAGTCGACCTGTCCTTGCTCACCGGGCAGTGTTCGAAGACGCAAATAGGCCTCAGTGATCGGCCTTGGACGGTGCACCGAGATCAAATGCCTGAAGTGGTGGTGATTGCCCCGGTAGCCGCGCTCGCACACCATCGCATAGAGACGGCTGGCCGTGAGTGACGGAAACTTCTTCAGCGTCTCGTGGATGAACGGCAGGTATGCGTCGATCTGTGAAGGTCGTTGCAGGCCACCGATCCTGGGAAGTCCAGCTTGCGCCAGCACCCGATGAACCGTTCCGTGGTGAACATGCAATTGGCGCGCGATGGTGCCGGCACGCCACTTCTCGACGTGGTAATAGCGCAGGATTTGCGCCTCGAGTTCTGCTCCGATGGTCATGGGTCGTGTCCTGTGAAGTCTGTAGCAGTACGAACATGTTGGAAGACCCGGGCACGCAGCGGCCCGAGGCGCACCAACGCCGAGCAAGCACGTTGACAGAAGTGACAGTGGGCGGGAAAACGCCTGGCGATACCGGGAGTCGTTGCTTTGGCCGATGTTGTCGGGGGCGCTTGCAGTAAAGCATCAGCGGCAGCCGCCGCGGAACCCTGATGTGTCACTTTATTTAAACGAGTGCGATAGCGGCGCATCCGTTCGGCGTGCGCGAGGCGTCCATTGCGGCTGCGTTGGTATCGGCGACCGGCCTCCCGAACGCTGCTCTGGCGAGCGGCCAACGAGCAGTCGCCGTCGCAGTAGATCTGGCCGCGATCGCACCGGCGGCAAACGATGACTTGCACCCGGCAACGCGCGCACACGTAAAAGCGACCTCTGGCCGGCATCGAAGAATCCCGTCAATGCCGAGGCGATATCGACAGAGCCAGAGAGGAGTGCAATACTCATTGCACACCCATGCTCCGTGCACGCGGTGGGGTCTGACATCGGTGTGAACTTGGCGGTTTGGGCCGGTGTCAGGCCGTTTCTTCGGCGGTGAACTGTTCTTCTACCCTATCCCGTATCCCTGCGTCACTCCCTGAGCAAACGCGAGACGGCGCATGGTGCGTCTGCACTCGCCCTTCGGGCTCCTTACGACGCACCGCAGCGCACTCCAATTCGCCTCACGAAGCGATTCCCACGCCGGCAGGAAATGAGTCTCAATCCAACATCGAAGGCGTCCGCCGCCATTTGAACGCGCTTCCTGACCGCCGCTCACAAACGGGCAGCCCGACTACGAGCACGTGTGCATTGTGCCATCCGATATCATGGGGTTACCACTTGCGCGGAGCCCGCACCATGAAACGAGCCACCGAGATAGCCGACCTCGCCCTGAAGGTGCTGTCGTGTCTCGCCATCATCGGCGCGGGGGGATGGGCGGCGTGGGTGTTCTGGCTCGGCGGCTCGACAGACTGGCAGGACAACATCACGCTTGAGACCGAGGTACTGCCCTACCATGACGACTTGCGTCTGCTGGTCATCCATGCCAAGTCAAAGAACCCCCGCAATGCGACCTTCGAACTCGACAGCACGCAGCATGACTCGTACCAGATGCGCGTGCGCAAGCTGGCTTCTGACGCCAAGGCCGGGACCGTGTTCCACGAGGACGACGGCGATGTGATCGCGAGTATCGATCTGCTGAAGCTGGCGGGCGATAACTACGAGTTCCTGCCGGGCGCGGAAATGGATGACATGCAGACCATCGTGCTGCCGCTCGGCACCACCGTGCAGGTGATAGCAGAGATGAAAATCCATACTGGCGCGCGTGACGCGCACGGCCAGCCCGATATGGATGAGAACGCCACCTCGACGGTTGTCCACATTGCGCCGTGACGCGCAACTTTGTGGATGAAATGGTTATGGGTTGTTTGCCTACGGTTGGTAAGGAGACTGCGTTGCCCAAAAAGTCCAAAACGCCAAGCCTCACCCTCCGTGACTTGAGCACAACTTCATTTTCCGCCGACGTGCTGACGAATGCATTCAATGTCGGCGAAGAACTCGGGGATGCCACGCCCTTCAGGATCGAAGCATCGTATTCGCGTGATCCGGACGAGCATGAGTTCTACTTGCTTCGTGTCGGGCATGCGCTCGCTCAAGTTCTCGCGCTCTGCGACCAGTTGGAGGACATTCCTGCTTACATTAAACATGCGCGGGTGACCAAGGCGTTGCGCAGCGCAGGCATTCATCGGCATGACCTGCTGGTGTATCACCTGGAAAATTACTTTGTCCGATGTCAGAGTCTTTACGACCGCACACTTACGCTTGTCGACGCGGTATTCCATCTTCAAAACGCACCGACGCAAATGAAAGACTTTGTCGTGCTCGGCAACCTAAAGGTAGATCGTACGGATGTCCCGAAGCGCGTCAAGGCACTTGGCAAACTGCTGCAACGTTACCGGACGGTACGAAACGAAGTTGCCCATCAACGAACGCTCCAGACCGACGAAATCCGTCGACTTGAAATGTATGGAATATTGATCGCTGCAAGGGAACAAAAATCGGACCCGCCGGATTCCCGCCACACAACATTGCAGGAAATTCGTCACGAGGAGGAGGCGTGGATCATTTGTTCCAAGGTCAAAGAGTTCGACGCGTTCAATCGCAATCTGAGCGATGCGATGCATGGGTTACTCGACGAAATTGCTCCGCACTACACGACCCAGGAGAGGCGACTGAGGCATGTCCTTGAAAAGCCGTGAAGCTGGGCGAAGCCGCCGTTGGGATGTCCAAGTCAATATTTGTGCCACTGTCCGAAGATGGCCGTTCAGCGACGTTTTGGAAGCCTTACGTCCCGCGCCGCCGGTTGTCTTGATTCGGCCCGAGACCAGATCATCGGCCACTCCACGCCGGGAGTCGGCGCAAGGTACGGGCACGGTTAAGCATCATTGCGCCACTTGATCTTCCACGGAGCATTCAAGATTTCCGGGCATTGACCGTTAAACATGGAGAAAACGTCCACAGCTAACAACAGCACCTTCCTCAGGCGGTATTAATGTATCTCTTTGTTGACACCGAAACGAGCGGGTTAAGCCGAGCGACCAGCAGATCAGTCCAAATCGCTTGGATTCTCTCGGATAAGCACGGACATGTCTTGACGGAAGAGAGCCATGTTATTCGGCCCGTGGGTTTTGAAATTGGGATCGGGGCGCAAAGGGTTCATGGAATTTCGAAGGCTAAAGCCATGCAAGTCGGCGTTGGCATTGTGGACGTTCTCAAGTCATTTAAGCGCTCGCTCGATCAGTCTGTCGTGCTTGTCGGGCACAATATTCAATACGATGTCGCCATTCTCCAAAATGATATACGTGCAGCGGGATTGGATTTGTCGCTAATCAACATTCCGAACATATGCACGATGAAGGCGTCCACGAATTGGTGCCGGTTGTCGAAGCTCAACGGTGCGAGTGGGTTTAAGTTCCCAACGCTGAATGAACTATATTTTCGGTGCTTTGGTGAGCAATTTGGTGGTGCCCATGATGCGCTGAACGACATTAGAGCAACAAAACGCTGCTTCTTTAAGCTGATAGATCATGACGTTATCGCGCCCTACAGCGTTGAAGACCAGTCAAGATCGGACGCGACGCCGCTATTCAAAACAGCCGCTGCCAAAACAAAAAACGATTTAACCAACGGAAAAACAAATTCGCGTTGCAGCAAGAAAGACGTTCAGATCGAATTCAATGTTTTTAAAAGCACCGTTGATCGATTCACGCGGACGATGGCTGTGAACGGCGCGTGCCAGAAATGTGGAACTCGTTTCTCTGTCACGCTAAGTCGCGGCGAATCATCTGCGCGCTGTCCAGAATGCTTTTCGTCAGTGATTTTTAGCGGCAGCTGGTATTGAATGACGCGATAATTTGAATTCGGTTGCACTCCGTAGTCGAAAAAAGTTCTCGGCATCGGAGAACAAGGGCAGTCTTAAGAGCCGCATCTAACGTCTGCAAAGGCCGAACGCCGCGTCGCGAACTTTCCGCGCTCTGGTGACTGCTTTCGGAGTGGAGCTGCCGTCTCAATGTCCGAGCCACCCTTCAAACGAAAGTCCCTTGATGGCCGAACCCGGTCCGATGAAGACCTGCTCAAGCAAAACCAGAGCGGTCTCACGTTGTCGCGTTGGCGTTACGATGTCTCAAGGGAGTCTAGAAGAAGTCGCGCGAAGGAGGGAAGGCAGAAGAGCGCCCGTCGCTGAGAAACGGCTGAAACGTTGACACCGCCGCGATCCGGCCAGGCGATAGTCGCCAGTCGAGATCATGTTGACCGGCCTTTTCTATATGCGCGACAGTTACTGGGACAGAACAAAGGTATCCTTGGGGCCGATCGAGGCATACGCCCGGCGCCATCTGCGCGTCGCCGGCATCACCGGCACGGCAATCACTTTGTCGCTGCTCGACGCCCGCGACGAACAGCGCGGGACTTCGCCGCTGCTCAATCTGAAAGAGGGTGTCGGTCTCGAGATCGCCCATCTCAGCGCCTTGCTGCCGTCGATCGCGACCGTTGTGTGGGACTTCTCGAGCGCACCGGCAAACGGCACCTCAGAACTGGTGTCATTGGCGATCTGAAAGTCGTCAAAAACTTACGGTGTGAAACTCACCGCGTGGAACCGAATTTTCTTGGCTCATTTTCTTTGGGGCCGGTTTGTCTAAAGCCTGGTTCTTCTTTATTTTTCTTCGCTCCGTTCTCCTGCTTCCTTGTAATTGCCGCATTCTCAGCGGATTAGCCACTGTGGTGAGTCGCGGCGCAGAACCAGCTTGACCCTTGATCCCGCCATCGTGCTATCGCTTCATCAATGTGAATTTGAAACCGTCCGTTTTCATCGAATTCCACGCCGCTGGTGACAACTGGCGACTGTTTCCGACGGCATCCGCGTGGTGCTCTCGATCAAAGACACACAGACACCCTCCGGCGCACAGGCGGAGGGGCAACTGCGCGGCATAGCCGCCCGACTTGTCGTCTTCGTTGGCCATGGCAGCTGAGCGCCGAACCTCTGTCGCGGGGAGCCGGAGGACGAGTAGATCTTCTGTCGTACGGATAGCTGGCCTATATCGACGCGAACCAAGCCGCGTCGTGCTAGATGACGGTGTAGATCGAGGCGACGGACATTCGTTCGGATCGATACGCAAAGAGGCGCCGCCCCAGGAATAGAATTACCCCGGTCACGGTCGCTTCCGACGGCGGAGCTAGGGTCAACGGCGATAGACTACAAGCGTGAATCGCTCCGGGTGAATGATGAAATGGATGCGTGCCGTAGTTGCTTTGGCAGCCCTCCCATTGGCGGCTCACGCGACCGCTGCGCCCGATGCCAGCAGTCTGCAGGCGCTTGACGCGCGCCTTGCTGACGCAAAGCAGGCGGCGACAGCGGCAGGCAACGCCGCCAACACCATCTGCGGGAATGCGGGCTACGCTATGGCTCAACGGGAGTCGGGGCTGCCCAACAACGCCGATACGCAGTTCACGCAATGCATGGACGCCATGCAAGCGAGCAACGACGCAACCGGCTTTGTTGGTTCCCTGTACGAGCAGCGCTCGCATTTGACTGGGCAACCGCTGCCCAAAGAGTATGCGTGCAAGGGCGAACCAAGTCTCGGCGCGCCACACCCGGACGTCGCAGGCCACTATACCCTGTGCCGCAAGGGTCACCGTTAGCCTCGAAGCTAAGACAGAACTCTCCTTTCTATGGAAAGCGCCAAATCCAAGCAGAGCCGCGCCAGAGGTTCGGAAGGCGAACTCGCAAAGTTCGCGCCCCGGTTTTTGCGTGGACGGCTCGACGGATTCCAGAAAGACATGCAAATATGCCTCACGGGAATTCCTGATCCGAGGCACCCGAGCAAGGAAACCCACGCATACTTTCCAGCGCTGATGGCGTGTTGCAGCATGTTGGAGTACATGGCGTGCTTCTATCGTGGACCGGGTAAAAACACGAAGAACACGTTTGTTGCCGGTTGGAAAGACATAGCCAGCTTCCTTGATACTTTCCTTCCGGGTGTCTACCAGCACGATGCAGTGCGGGTCTTACACGACTTCGTAAGGAACGCGGTAGCACATCGAAGCATCCTATCTGGTGTCTGGGTTGACGAAGATAAACGGAATGAAAGACGCCGGCTGGAAGATCTATGAGGACTTCGACGGCCCCGCCATTCAGATCAAGAAGGACACTGGCTCGATTAGGCGCGACTCGCCCTGGGAATGCCCTCACACACATCGAGTGCACGTTCGACTCGGCAAGTTCTCGGACGATATTTCTACATCTATCGAAAACTATATTGTTGAACTTGAACGATCCGCTGAGCTGCAAGAGAAATTCGAGAAATGCTTGAGGTATCTGTATCCAACCGATGCCTAGCTTCGGGCCTTCCAGAACACGGCCACGCTGGCCTATGCTACCGGCCTGGTTCGCGCGGGCAAGAGTGCTCGCACACGTGCCTTCGTTGCACCGCTAAATTCGCGCAGGAATCGTTCATGCTGATCTAGCGTGCCGAACCTCGGAGGATCACGCCATGTGCTATCAGGGGTGCCGTCAATAAAGGGATTTTTTCGTGCGCCAAGCGCTCAGGGCGTGCGTCCCGAGCGTCGCTGAACGACCCCTATGCTCAGGTCACAACTATGCGCAGATGGTTAGTCGCTGACGGCGCCGACCCAAGCATGGCACAGCTCTGGCAAGGCGGGCGAGCAAGGATCTGGACATAGTTCTCGTCTGTGGATGCAGTGATGGTCCCACTTCTGGAGATCACCATGGGCATCGTTCGCCGCCCCCACTGCACTGGCATAGACGGTTTCGCCGACCGGCCGTGGATAACTCTCGAAAGCCAGTTCATGGCGTGCACAGAACGGGTACCGCTCCATACGACTACGATGCACCTGTTGCAGGCGGGCGTTCTGCGTATTTCGGGGAAGGTGAACGCTCGTTTCGGTGAAGTCGAACAAGCGGGAGGACAGTGCTGCGTAGTGTATGGATTGTAGCGTGAGTGTTCGGGATCAGGTGACGTCAAGCAGCATGGTCGGTCACGATGGGGCCATATTTTCTCCTTTTTCATGCAACTGATCGTCGCCGTTACTGCGTAACGAAGTGTCGGCGAAGTACGTACGCCACTGCATCGAATCGAGTTCAATATCCGCGAGGATGCGCTCGTCTTCCCGATGACCAGCTGCTCGATCAACGCCCGTTGCGTTACTGCGTAACGACGCGCCAGTCTCGCAAGTGCCAGGGAGGCGCGGGTGTCGATCCAGACGCTCAGGCGTCGCTCGCCATTGCCATCATTGCCTGCATGAGGACGCCGCGCCCTGTACGTGGCTTGCCGTTGCGTAGTTGTTTTTGCCATTTCTTCTCCAATCTGATTTTGTTACCCGGTAACGGCTTCGCACGTGCGTTACTGCATAACGTTGCCGTCGGCGACATAGTTGTCTGGTTTGTGCTTTTTGCGCATCGAATCGCCCTTGAGCTGGATCTTGTGGGCCTGATGCACGAGACGATCGAGAATGGCGTCTGCAAGCGTTGGATCCTGCAGCCACGCGTGCCAGTGCTCCAGGGGAAGCTGTGATGTGATGATGGTCGAGCGGGTGCCGACGCGATCGTCGATCACTTCGAGCAGATCGTTGCGCGCGCCTTGGTCGAGGTCCTGCAGACCCCAGTCATCCAGCAGCAGGACGTCCGTCTTTGCGAGCTGTGCGAGCCGCCGGGAGAAGCTGCCGTCGCCGTGCGCGATCCTCAGTTCCTCGAACAGGCGGGCGACGCGTATGTAGAGGACCGAGAAGCCTTGCCGGCAGGCCTGCTGGGCGAACGCGCAAGCCACCCAGGTCTTGCCCGCGCCCGTTGGGCCGCTCAGGATAAGGTTCTGGGCATTGCGGATCCAGTCGCAGCCGGCGAGCGTGGCGACGACACGCTGGTCCAGTCCGCGACTCTGCCGGTATTCAATGTCCTCGATGCAGGCCTGCGGGTTCTTCAGTCTGGCCGCCTTCAGCAGGCGTTCAAGCCGCCGCGTGTCGCGCCACGCCAGTTCGCGATCGACGACCATGGCGAAGCGGTCCTCGAATGAGAGGCTCGAACTGGCGCTCAGCGCGACCTGTTCCTCGAAGGCGCGTGCCATGCCGTCGAGCTTGAGGGCTTTGAGCTGGGAGAGAGTTTGCTGCATCAACATCGTGACCTCCTGGGGTCAGTGGTAATAGTCGGGACCGCGCACGTTCTCGTGCTCGGGCGAGCGCCATTCGGTGAGCTGTAACGGGAGTGCCGGCTGCTGGTCCAGACCGGACTCGAGAATCGAGAGTACGGAACGGCGGGTGAGCGAACCGATGATGAGCGCCCGCTGGCAGGCCGCCTCAAGGCGTTCCTTGCCCATACTTGCGGGCGAGCCCCAGCAGGCCGAGGCAGGCCCGGTAACCCATCTCCGGATGCGGGCGGTTGGTCAGCAGGTGGTTGACGATCGCCTCGGCGCCGGGGCCGATCGAGGCGCCCCAGTTCAGAAGGCGACCCGGTGTCCATTCCATGTGCGCGCGGTGCGCCGCGGGCATGTGTTCGGGCAGTGTGGTGTATTTGCCCTTGAGCCGGCTGCGCGCGTGGGCCGCGACACGCTTGCCGCTGTGCAGGATCTCGACGCCATGACGGGTGACGCGCGCATCGACTTCCTGACGCACCAGGCTGTGGGGCACGCTGTAATAATGATGGTCGACCTCGACGTGGTAATCGATGTTCACACGGCACTTCTGGAACGTGGCGATCTCATACCGGCGCGCAGGCAGTGCGCGCAGCGCAGGCTGGTCGAGCCGCTCGAACCATTCACGGCGGTTACCATCGAGCTTCCTGAACGGGCGCTGGTTCAGCTCGGTGATGAGCAGGCCGATCGCCTTGTTCAGTTCGGCGAGGCTGAAGAAGCGATGATTGCGCAGCCGGGCGAGAATCCAGCGTTCGACGATCTGCACGCCGACTTCGACCTTGGCCTTGTCCTGAGGCTTGCGCGGACGCGCCGGCAGCATCGCGGTGGCGTAGTGGTTCACAAAGTCCTGCGCGGTACGGCCGAGTCCGGGCTCGTACCGGTCGGGTTTCGCAATCAGCGCACGCGGGTTATCTGGCACGATCAGCTCGGGTACGCCGCCACAGAACTCCATCGCGCCGATCAGCCCGCCGATCCAGTCCGGGGTTGCCTCCGAGGGTGTTGCGCAGGCATACGTGTAATTCGATGCGCCGAGCACGGCTACAAAGATGTGCGCCTTAAAGGCGACGTCGGCGTCGCGAGCGAGGATCGGCATGGTTTGCCCAGCGAAGTCGGCAAACAGCTTCTCGCCGGCGCGGTGCTGCTGACGCATCGAGCGCTTCAGTGTCTGCGCCCAGTCCTTGTAGCGCTGGCAGAACTGCGTATAGCGATAGGCCCGCTTGCCGGGATGGGCCTCGACGTACTCCTCCCAGAGCAGTTGCAACGTCACGCCCTTGCGCCGCAGTTCCCGGTGAATTACGTTGCAATCCGGCTCGATCCATCTGGCCGGCATGGGTGACGACGCCAGTGACAGGACGCGCCGCTCAAGCTCGTCTTCTTCCAGAGGTTCGACCGACGCCCAGTCCAGTCCTGCCGCCGTGGCAAGCTGAAGATACTGCGTGATCGTCCCCAGACCGACGCCGAGGGCGCCCTGCACCTGTCGGTG
Source organism: Paraburkholderia sp. UCT2 (assembly GCF_014397665.1). Classification (NCBI taxonomy): domain Bacteria; kingdom Pseudomonadati; phylum Pseudomonadota; class Betaproteobacteria; order Burkholderiales; family Burkholderiaceae; genus Paraburkholderia; species Paraburkholderia sp. UCT2. The sequence continues at coordinate 4,303 of NZ_VZQO01000053.1, read as the reverse complement.
CGTGAGGTTGCATGCCCACTTCAGGCGGAGTACTTCCTTGATTTTGCGCATGGTTGTCCGGTGTGCCGGCATCGTCGGTCGCTCCAAAAAGGAGCCACCTTAACGCCAGCGGATTGGCCCATACGCAGCACCGCCATCACGAAACCGATGCTCCGTTCCGGTTTGCCGAACACCGATTCCGGGAACCCGAACAGGCGTTTCGGCATCTCGAACAACCGTTTCGGAACACCCGCGCATCTGTTCGACTTCAACCGAAACGCGTGTTCATCTTCCAGCGAAAACCCTGTTCGGCTTCAACCGAAATGTCTGTTCGGCTTCGCCGAAATACGCAGGCGTTCCATTCAACGTGATCGCCTTGTGGCTCGCTCACGAGAGCCCGATGACAAGCCATCGCTACATCGAAGCTGACCTCGCGATGAAGGAGAAAGCGCTCGGTCGGCTAGAGGCGCCCGATGCCAGGATTCGCCGGTATCAGGCGCCGGACTCGTTGCTTCGATTCCTGCAGACGCTGTAACTATGCGTAGGCTCCACCAGCCCCTACCGCACCCCTTAAGGGGCTGGCCGCGTTCGCTATAACCATCTGCGCACAGTTGTGACCTGAGCATAGTGGCCGCTGTACTAAACCGCTGACGCGGTAGTGGGAGGGAAGCGGAGGTCAGTGCCTGGCGTTCGGTCAGGACGGTTATGGCTACGCTGAAAAAGGTCAACGCCGTTGGGCGGTAAGACGTTAAATGCGGATGAAACAACAGACCCTTGCGATGGCGGCCGATCAAGGCGCCGGATTCGAACAGTATCGACGACCAACCAAACGTGATGTGTTCCTTGAGACGATGGAGCAGATCGTACCGTGGACGCAATTGTGCGAGGTTGTCGAGCCGCACTATCCGAAGGGGCAAGGCGGGCGCCCGCCAGTTGGCCTGGAGCGCATGCTGCGCATGCACTTTGTGCAGCACTGGTTCAACCTGGCGGATGAAGCCTGCGAGGAAGCGCTGCTGGACAGCACCGCATTGCGGCGATTCGTTGGGATTGACCTAGGGCGCGAGCGCGTTCCCGATGGCACGACGCTGTTGAAGTTTCGCCGGCTGCTGGAGCGCAACAAGCTCGGCGAGCAATTGTTCGCCAAGGTCGGCGAGGTACTGCAAGGGCACGGCCTGAAGGTTGGCACCGGCACCATCGTGGATGCCACCATCATCGGTGCGCCCAGTTCCACGAAGAACGCGGACAAGGCGCGAGACCCCGAAATGCATCAGACGAGGAAGGGCCAGCAGTGGTACTTCGGCATGAAGCTGCACGTCGGCGTGGATAGTCAGACGGGGCTGGCACACAGCGCGGTAGTGACGGCTGCGAACGTGCATGACAAGCATCCGCTGCCGGCGCTGCTGCATGGCGCCGAGCGGCGTGTGTATGGTGACAGCGCGTATGCGAGCCAGAAGGAACTCATCGCCAGCAAGGCACCGCAAGCGAAGGACTTTACCAACCAGCGTGTGCGCAGGCGAAGTGGTGAGGTCGATGACACCAGACGCTCGAAGAACCGCAACAAGTCGAAGATACGTGCGCGGGTCGAGCACGTCTTTGCGGTGGTCAAGCGGCTGTGGGGTTTCGTCAAGGTGCGCTATCGCGGTCTGGCGAAGAACGCCACGCGCGCCTTCACCGCACTGGCGTTGAGCAACATCTACATGAGCCGCGAGCGGCTCATGGCACAGGTGCGTCCATGATGGGCCAAAGTGGGTCGAGAGACCCGCTTGCAAGGCCCTTCAGGGCAAGAAAATCGAACCAATCGCGTCGCTGATCTCGCATTCCGACATTCAGCAGCAAACCGTCGCCGAAAACGGTGGCTTCTTCAGCGAATGAAAGGGACTTCCCCCGTCCCGAGGCTGCGGTGGAAGCCGCGAATTGGTATCACAGTGCCATGATGGAGTCTCGAACCTTCATCAACACCAACAAGAGGGGAAGTCCATGCCTGTTGTCACCGTGGGAATCGATCTGGCCAAGAACGTGTTTGCGATTCACGGAGTGGACGAGTCCGGCAAGGTTGTGCTGGTTAGGCCGCGCGTCATGCGGGACCAACTCATCTTGCTCATCGCCCAGCTGCCGCCTTGCCTCATCGGCATGGAAGCCTGTTCCGGCGCCCATCACTGGGCCCGCCTGTTCCAGCAATATGGCCACACCGTGAAGCTGATGGCGCCGAAGCTCGTGGCACCGTACCGTATGTCGGGCAAGCGCAGCAAGAACGACGCGGCGGACGCAGCGGCGATCTGTGAGGCGGTTACACGTCCGAGCATGCGCTTCGTGCCGCTGAAGGACGAACACCAGCAGGCGACACTCTGCCTGCATCGAACGCGGCAGGGCTTTGTCGACGAACGGACCGCAATCTACAACCGGATACGTGGCCTGCTTTCTGAATTCGGCGTGGTGCTGCCGCAAAGCCCGGAGCGTCTGCGAAGAGAGATCACAGTCCATCTCGATTCTTTACCCAGTTGGGCCAATCGCTGTATCAGCGATCTGCTTGAGCACGCAGGCAACATCGAGGCCCGGCTTGCCGAATACGACCGCGCGATTCGCCAAATTGCGCGCGATGACGAACGTAGCCGGCGGCTTATGCAGTTGCGCGGTATCGGCCCGACCACGGCGAGCGCACTGCTTGCGAGCCTCGGTGCCGGACATGACTTCAAAAATGGTCGCCAGGTAGGCGCGTGGCTCGGATTGACGCCGGGGCAGCATAGCAGCGGCGGCAAGCAGCGGCTTGGCAGCATCACGAAGGCGGGCGACGCCTACCTGCGCTGTCTGCTGGTGAACGGTGCGCGCGCCGTCATCGCGAATCTCGGCGAGAAGCAGGACCGCTTCAGCCGTTGGGTGAGAAGCCTCGTTGAGCGGCGCGGATATTGGCGCGCGGCCGTGGCGATCGCAGCCAAGAATGCGCGAATGGCGTGGGCGGTCCTCAAGTACGGCGACGACTTCAAGCACGAGCCAGCCGCCGCGTGAGCTCCACGGATGTGTTCATCAACCGCATACCGATAAGAAGCAACGGTACCATGAGCGAATAAACGATCACTTTGCACTGCCAGCGGTGATGTGAAGCGGGTTGGACCTGCGCGAGGCATACCTGATAAGGCTACAGGGATTTCATTCCCGGTCAGCGAACGAGGCCCTTGCGCGCGTCTTTCATCAGGGTCCGGGCCGTCAGCCCAACATGACCGGTTGTAGTACCGCAGTCCTTCACCTTCTCACACGACGTCGGCAAGGCAACATTGCGACAACAGAAAACCACATTTGTGCTTGCGCTCAATGGGGAAGCCCTTGTAGTAGCCTTATCGGATGCCGGGGCACGAGGAAGGGACGAGCAGGCGGCCAGGAGCAGCATGGAGGTGCCCGACCGGGCATGCCATCCCCTGTCTCCTGGAGGTTCGTCATGACACTGCTCCGCCAACGCATGCTGCACGACATGCAGATCCGCAACCTTGCTGTCACCACGCAGAAGACCTATCTCCTGCAGGTTGCCAGTTTCGCCGTGCACTTCCGCCGCTCACCCGAGGTGCTCGGTCCAGAAGAGATCCGTGCCTGGATTATCCACCTGACCAACGAACGCAAGCTCGCGCCAGCCAGTGTCCAACTCGCCGTAGGCTCGCTGCGCTTCCTGTACCGCATCACGCTCAGGCGGGACTGGAGTGACGAGGATTTCCCGTTGCCCAAACGGCCCGTGAAGCTGCCCGTCATCCTGAGCTTCGAGGAAGTCACGCGTTTCTTCGAGTCGATTCCCAGCCTGAAGCAGCGCGCCATCCTGATGACGGCCTATGCGGCGGGCCTGCGTGTCTCCGAAGTCGTGCATCTGAAGGTCACCGATATCGACAGCCAGCGGATGATGATCCGTGTCCGCCAGGGTAAAGGCCGTAAGGACCGCTACGTAATGCTCTCGCCGCGTCTGCTCGAGGTCCTGAGACTGTACTGGCAGGACGCCCACCCGAGGGAATGGCTCTTTCCAGGCAGCATTCCGGGGCGGCCCATCAGCCGCCATGCCGTGGGCGACGCATGCCAGCTTGCACGTGAGCGCAGCGGCATCACGAAACCCGTTACACCACATTCCTTGAGGCACGCGTTCGCCACTCATCTGCTGGAAACCGGTGCCGACGTACGCCGGATCCAGCTGCTCATGGGACATCGCAGCATGGCGACCACGGCACGGTATTACCGGCCGAAAGTTGTTATGTGCAGTGTTGAATCCCGCTCGCGATAGCAAAGGTTTCCCGTCGTCGGAACTCTACATAAAAGTTTGGGCAGGATGTGGAGGCCCGCATTCCAAAAAACG